>NZ_CAXSVC010000001.1:0-361997 GCF_964240755.1 Bacteroides sp. HPS0048
CTCCGATATTGAACGGCTACTACCATGATAATGGGATCCAACTCCCGAAATACTCTCTGGCTTAGGTTCAATAAATATGTCGTGCTTAATACGAGGAATAATCTAAAAGATTAATAGAGGAAGTAAGCTAACGCGACATATGGAGGCTTTCTTGTTTACGAGACAATATTAAGAAATTTATTCTTATTAACGTTCATAAAGAACTATGTTTTCCATGGCAAAGATAATGGTAGAGAATCGTACTGATCTCCGTAGAGTTTCGGGTCGTTTCTCGTAGAGAAAAAAGTGACTAATGCAATTTGTTGATTATGAGTGGTTTACCGGACTTCTGAATGAGCTTTTTTTGTCTTGTTATTTCTTTTATTCTTTTGGCTTTGGAAATGTTTTGGTATTTTTTATATATTTACAAATATGATATATGATTGGTGTTTTGTGGATATTCGGAATAATAATAGCGGCATAAATCCAATTTTGGATTTATGCCGCTATATTTGAGATTTTGGGGTTGTGACTCTTATTTGGCGTATTCTGCCCAGTTTACATTTCTCATATCTCCACTTTTAGCAAGCTCTGCATGCATACCTAATGCAGCCTGGATGCAGTGTGGTGTTTGGGCTTTGCTACCTGCCAGTTTGAGGTAATCCCAAAGTAACTGTTTGTAGTCTGGGTGAGCACAGTTTTCAATAATAGCCTGTGCGCGTTCTTTCGGGCTCTTGCCACGAAGATCGGCTATACCTTGTTCGGTTATAATAATATTAACCGAGTGTTCGCTATGATCGAGGTGAGACACCATTGGAACGATGGCACTGATCTTACCTTCTTTGGCTACAGAAGGACAAGTGAAAATAGAGATGTAAGCATTACGGGTAAAGTCTCCCGATCCGCCGATACCATTCATCATTTTCGTACCACCGATATGTGTGGAGTTTACATTACCGTAGAGATCTGTTTCGATGGCGGTATTTATAGAAATGACACCCATGCGACGAACAACTTCAGGACTATTAGATATTTCCGAAGGACGAAGAACCAACTTGTCACGGAAGAAGTCCATATCATCATAAATACTTTGCAGGCAATCGTTGGTCACAGTCAGAGAGCAGGCACTACCAAATTTAACACGACCCTCACGAATCAGACCAATTACAGAATTCTGGATAACCTCTGTATACATTTCAAAGGCCGGAATTGTATTATCGCGACCCAATGCACCCAATACAGCATTGGCAATATTTCCCACACCCGATTGTAGCGGAAGGAATGTAGAAGGAATGATACCACGTTTCATATCGGCAGCCAGGAAGTCGGCTACATTCTGGCCAATTTTATCAGTCAAAGGATCAGCCTCTGCAAAACTGCGGGCTTCGTCAGGCCAGTTGGTTTCTACTACACCGACAATCTTATTAGGATCTACTTGTATGTAAGGTGTACCAATACGGTCACTTGGTTTGTAGATTGGTATTTCGCGGCGATAAGGTGGGTCAAGTGGTTCGTACACATCGTGCATTCCCATCATATTCTTGCTGTGTGCACTATTTAGCTCTACAATAATTTTATCTGCAAGGCGGCAGACAGTCGGAGCAATACCACCGGCAGCTGTCAGATAGATTTTTCCGTCCGGAGTTACTTCACAGGCTTCGATGATGGCTATGTTTACTTTTCCCATAAATCCATAGCGTACTTCCTGTGCCATTTGTGACAAGTGGATGTCGTTATAAGCAATCTCGCCATTGTTTACCGCTTTACGGAAATCTGAGTTAGTTGTGTACGGAGCACGGTAACGGATTGCTTTAGCGCGTGACAATATACCGTCACATGAATCGCCTGTGGAGGCACCTGTAAAAATGCCAATCTGATACGGGTTTCCTTTAGCGTGTTCAGCTTCTGCTATTTTTGCAATTTCAGCCGTAACGGCTTTGGCCGTTCCGGCAGGAGTAAACCCGCTAAGGCCGATATTGTAGCCATGTTTTACAAGGCTGGCAGCTTCCGCTGCCGAGATAAAATTCAATGCCATATAAATTGTATATTTTTCGTGTTAGAATTTACATTAATATTTTCTTTGCAATATTTCGGACCAGATAATGGCACGCCTTGCCTCTTCTGCCGATTGAATGGAAAATTCACTTCTGTCTGCTTCTTTGATAGATTCAGATATATTATTCGGAGCATGGGTATTTCTGATACCCTCCTGAGGAAGGGATGGTTTGGGAGGTGGTACTGTTTTTTTCTGTGGCTTTTCAAAAATCACAGGTTTTTCAAATTCCGGCTCGTATTCATATTCGGGAGTTGGCATAGGCATACTTTTTTCTGGCTTATTGGACTTTTCTTTGTTGAACTGTTTGTAAATTCCAAAAGCGAGAATACCTGCTACCAAAAGAAATTGCATAACATCTTCCATAGGTTCGTTGGATTTTTGTCCGCCAAAGGTAACTATTTAATCTGATTAGAGCTAACATTTTAGCATGAAAAAAGGGCAGCTTCACAGCTCCCCTTAATTTTTTTAACCTAAACCTTAACTATGAAAAAATCTAATGTTTCTTTCATTGCACAAAAGTGTGAAATAAAGTTGAAATCTCCAAGTTGTGACTTGGAAAATGTTTGTTTCTTTAACATTAATTATAACTATTAGCTTCGATTACTAACTTGAAGCGTTATTTTTGTTTCAAATTGCCACTTATTGGCTCCGAAGCCGTATCTTTGCAACATCTAATTTAAATAATGATAAAATTATGAGTGAATTAACGGGAGCGGACTTTAAATCCGCAACTGCTGATGACAACAAAAAGTTGTTTATTGAAACGTATGGCTGCCAGATGAATGTGGCCGATAGTGAAGTAATTGCCTCTGTGATGCAGATGGCTGGGTATTCCGTTGCTGATTCTTTGGACGAAGCAGATGCTGTATTTATGAACACTTGTTCCATTCGCGACAATGCCGAACAAAAGATTTTGAATCGTCTGGAGTTTTTCCATTCGCTGAAAAAGAAGAAGAAACATCTGATAGTAGGTGTACTGGGATGTATGGCAGAGCGTGTGAAGGATGATTTGATTGAGCACCATCATGTTGATCTCGTTGTAGGTCCTGATGCTTATCTTACTTTGCCCGAATTGATAGCTTCGGTAGAGGCCGGGGAGAAGGCGATTAATGTGGAGTTGTCTACAACAGAAACGTATCGCGAGGTCATTCCTTCCCGCATTTGCGGAAATCACATTTCCGGGTTTGTGTCTATTATGCGTGGATGTAATAACTTCTGTACGTATTGTATTGTCCCCTATACCCGCGGACGTGAGCGTAGCCGGGATGTGGAAAGTATCCTTAATGAGGTGGCCGATTTAGTGGCAAAGGGATATAAAGAAATCACGCTGTTAGGACAGAATGTAAATTCTTATCGTTTTGAAAGAGAAAATGGAGAGGTTATTACTTTCCCGATGCTTCTGCGTACTGTAGCCGAAGCAGCACCAGGCGTGAGAATTCGTTTTACTACTTCGCACCCCAAAGATATGAGTGACGAAACGCTGGAAGTAATAGCACAGGTGTCCAATGTATGTAAACACATTCATTTGCCGGTACAAAGCGGAAGTTCACGTATTTTGAAATTGATGAACCGGAAATACACGCGTGAGTGGTATCTGGATCGTGTAGCTGCTATCAAGCGTATTATCCCCGATTGCGGATTGACTACTGATATTTTTTCCGGTTTCCACTCAGAGACGGAAGAAGACCACCAGGAATCTCTTTCACTAATGGAGGCCTGTGGTTATGATGCTGCTTTTATGTTTAAATATTCAGAACGCCCCGGCACGTATGCTTCCAAGCATTTGGAGGATAATGTCCCGGAAGATGTTAAAGTGCGTCGTCTTAATGAGATTATAGCTTTGCAAAATCGGCTTTCTGCTGAATCTAATGCGCGTTGTATCGGAAATGTTTATGAAGTCTTGGTAGAAGGGGTTTCCAAGCGTTCGCGCGAACAGCTTTTCGGTCGTACAGAACAGAATCGTGTCGTGGTATTTGACCGGGGTACGCATAAGATCGGTGATTTTGTAAAAGTGAGAATTACTGAATCCAGTTCGGCAACACTGAAGGGTGAAGAAGTAATAGCTTAATCTCGTTTATTTCAGTATGGAAATGAGCGAAACTCACCACAGAGTAACACAGAGTTTAAATCTTTATTGAAACGCAGATTAACGTAGATTTTCGCAAAGGGAAACAAATCTAAGATAAAGAACTACAGTCTTTTAATCTGTGTTTATCCGCGTTTCATCAGATAAATAGTACTCTGTGGAACTCTGTGTTACTCTGTGGTGTAATACACTCAAAACTATTTTAATATGAGTGATTCTTTATTTTTTTGTTCAAGAAAGGTTTATCTTTGCTCTAAAGCGAAGATAAGCTGCACTTTGGTATAAAAAAATAAACGAGTTCATTTTATTCTGCTCTCGGTTTGCATTATCTTTGCCGTATAAACACTAAATGATTGTACTACTATGAACAGATTTTTTCTTTTGACACTCTCACTTTTCTTCCCATTGTCGATGATGGGGCAGTTGCCATTTCAAAAGACAGACGTAAAGGATGTTATGAAAAAAGTGGCCGATTGGCAGATCGCTCATCAAAAGGACGTGAAACACGGAGCACTGGATTGGACAAATGCCGCACTTTACATGGGAATGCTCGATTGGGCTGAACTGGCTGAGACGGAAATGGGGGATGCCTCTTATTATGGTTGGTTGGTAAAATTGGGTCGTCGTTATGGCTGGCAGCCCGATAAACGAATGTATCATGCTGATGATATTGCTGTGGGACAGGTTTTTATAGACTTGTATAATAAGTATAAAGATAAGAATATGTTATATCCTACCCAGGCACGTGCGGAGTGGGTGGTGAACCATCCTTCGGACGGACCGATGGATCTTGACTATAAAAAACGTGAGACCCTGGAACGTTGGACTTGGTGTGATGCACTCTATATGGCTCCTCCCGTATATGTGAAACTCTATATGCTGACCGGAGATAAACGGTTTATCAAATTTATGAATAAAGAGTATAAAGCAACGTATGATCTTCTGTTTGATAAAGATGAACGCTTGTTTTATCGTGATTCAAGATATCTCACTCAAAAAGAGGCGAATGGAGCGAAAGTGTTCTGGGGGCGCGGTAATGGCTGGGTACTTGGCGGATTGGCAGAAATGCTTCAGGACTTTCCAAAGAATGATAAGAACCGTAAGTTTTATGAAGAGCTTTTTGTAACTCTTTCTGCCCGTGTGGCCGAGTTGCAGAGTGCTGATGGTTTCTGGCATGCAAGTATGCTTGACCCGGCTTCTTATCCTTCGCCTGAGACCAGTGCTACCGGGTTTATCGTATATGCGCTGGCGTATGGGGTCAATGAAGGTTTGTTGGATAAAGATACTTATCTGCCTATTGTTGAAAAAGGATGGAAGGCATTGGTTTCTGCTGTTGAAACAGATGGTAAGTTGGGGTATGTACAACCCATTGGAGCCGACCCTAAGAAAGTGACCCGTGATATGACGGAAGTGTATGGAGTGGGTGCTTTCCTGTTAGCCGGAAATCAGATTTATAAGATGTCCCGTTAATAAAGTATATATAAATATAATGAAGGTATGTCAAAACTCACCACAGAGTAACACAGAGTATTTTTTTTAATAATCAACGATTTAAAATCATATCTGTGTTACTCTGTGGTGAGTTTTGACACATTTTGTGATGGTATAGTTTCTTACTTTCCCGTCAGTTTGTCTATTAACCATTGATTGACTTTTACATTCTGTTCCGGATAACGCCAATGCCCGGTTTCTTTTAGCAGGTAAAGTTCTTTGGGGGCTTCTATAACATTGTATGCGCTGTAAAATGAAGTAGGCGGGCAAGTCTCATCACTATATCCCCAGGAATAAAATCCGGGAATATGAATAAAACGTGCAAAATTGACTACATCGTAATATGCCAATGTCTGTGTTTCTTTGGGGGTAAGCTTTTTTACTCCAAACCACCCTCCTGCCCGGTTATGTGCATATCCCGCTATGTCACAAAGTGCCGGATAAAAAGCCGCCAGGTACTTCACTCTGGAATCAAGAGCGGCAGTAACCAAGGTCAGTGCTCCTCCCTGGCTTCCACCATAAGCCGCCAGATTCTCACCATCATATTGTGGAAGTGAGGCAATGAAATCGTTCGCCCGTATACAACCAAGGAACACACGGTTGTAATAATACTCCTCCCGGTTATCCATGCGATGATACATGTAGTTTTTGAGTGCTCCGGCTTGTAAGTTTGCGTATGCTTCCGGTTTTAGGTCTAAAGGGATACCATGAATCCCTATCCGGAATGTGATAACTCCCATACGTGCAAGTTCTTTATCTCCGGTATGCTTTGCCACACCGGCTCCCGGCAGACGCAAAACAGCAGGGAAATGTCCCTCTTTATTAGGAATACATAATACTCCATACAGGTAATTACCGCGTGAATAATGGGATATTTTCACACGGTATACTTTTACATCGGCATCGCTTTCTTCCGGTATAAATGTCATTTCCGATTGCATGGGGTATTCCCTCATACGGGATATTTGACTGTCCCAGAACGAACGAAAATCCTTTGGAAGCAGAGTGGTAGGTTGTATCTTTTCACAATCATATGCAATGTTAATCAAATTCCGATAGGGAAATCCGTCTATTGTAGCCTTGACTTCACAAGACAGGAATCCTGGAGAGCGTAGTCCTGCTGTTTGTATTACGGCAGTACCGTCTTTTAGAAGTACGGAGTCTTTTTGTGTCGGAGGCATTTTTTCTGGACCTATCTTATATTCTATTTTTACATTTTTCAGTTTTTGCTGGTCTTGAAATAAGGAAATAGTGAAACGTGCCGTTTCGCCTACTTTATAATTCCAATCATAGTGGTCGGGTGTAATCTGGATAGTCACCAGGTCTTTATTCCCTTTTGCTGCTTGTGTACTGATAGTAAAAAGAAATAAAACGGATAAAATTAATATTCTTTTCATATTTAATGTTTTGTTAGATTGGTTATGCTGCCGGATACTTTAAAAAGCAGATTCTGACCGTATTGAAGCAAAGTAGCTACTTCTTCCCCCGTCTGTCCTTCTGCATAAAAACGAATGATATCTTCCGTTTCGGAACTGCGGATTAATAGCCATCGGCAATCTCCCTCAAAAACGAATTTGAGTCCGTTTACAAGATTACGGCTACTTAAAAACGGCAGAATCTTCCGAATTGCAAAACCTGCTATTTCATGAGGCTGATTTTGATGTAACCAGGGTAACAGTTCATTTTTATCCGGTTGTGTATAAACCATATCAATACGGTCATAACATATAACTCCCATCTTTTCTTGCTTCTCTTCCAGGTAGTCGGAAAGTTTGCAGTAAGGTGATGCAGAAAGCATTTCGAGGAGCAATAGTGAAGAGAATATGCCATCCCGTTCGGGGATATGCATGCCATAACCGAATCCTCCACTTTCTTCGCCACCAAAAGCTATGGAATGGGTAGTCATGATATCAGCAATGTATTTGAAACCGACCTGAACTTCATATATGGGTGTTTGAGGAGATTCGAAGATGCTGCGTACTTTGTCTGAAACGGAAGACGTTTTTACAATACCGCCTGGCATTTGTTTTACTCGTTTCAGATAGTCTACTAACAATAATATCGTATTTTGGGCCGATAACCATTCACCTGTATCCAGGCATACCCCTACCCTGTCCGCATCTCCGTCTGTTGCTACACCAAAAGCAAAATCTCCTTCTTTTAATGCTTTCTTTAGTGGTAGCAGGTTTTTTTCAATCGGTTCGGCCAGTCGTCCGTGAAAAGTTTCGGACGCTTCGGAGTATATGGTATCCGCCGGACAGTTATGGGCCTTCAGAATCTCCTGGATGAGCGTAAGCCCTGCTCCTCCCATACTATCTGCCAATAGATGTAATCCTGCTTTTTTTATTCTTTCGAAATCAATTAATTTTTCAATATGTTCTGTATAAGCTGGTATAAAATTCATAGGATGTATGTTCGATGCAGAACGCTTTATGGGGGATGCGTATAAATAACTTTCTACTTTTCGCGTGTCGTCTGAATTGAACGGACCTCCTAAACGTGATTTGAATTTGATGCCGTTATATGAAGGAGGATTATGTGAAGCGGTAATCATCACTCCGGCACAACAACCTGTATGCAAAGTAGCATAAGATAATACCGGTGTCGGAGTGATGCGGTCGGATAATAATGCTTCTATATGGTTGCCTGATAGTACTTCGGCAAAAATCGTAGCAAACAATTGTGAGTTCTTGCGTGTGTCATAAGCCAAGGCTACCCGGGGGAATTCTTCTTTATAATTGTTGTGTATGAAATCTGCAAATGCCTGGGCTACCACTGATACGGTCTCTTGATTTATTTCCGTATCGATGTGTGCTCTCCAGCCATCTGTTCCAAAAAATATATTCATGTTTTTTTATTGTTTAATGTTTCTGACTGTTAGAGAATATTTACCTGTTGCAGGGCTTCCGAAAACCATTTTGTGATAAGGTGGGGGCGTGTAATGGCTGAACCTACAACAACTGCCCAGGCACCGTTTTCAATACCTTTTGCAGCTTCGAGAGGGGTATTATAGCGTCCTTCGGCAAATACAGGGCACTCGGGGAGAGCGTTGACACATTGGCGCAGTATTTCCAAAGAAGGCCCATTATGGGATTCTTCTACCGTATACGGAGTATAACCGCATAGGGTAGTTGATACACAATCAGCGCCGGCTTCCCGGCATGCAATGGCTTCGTCAACGGTTGATATGTCCGACATTATTTTTACTCCTGTATATTTCTTTTTTAGGTTCCGGATATATTCCGGTCCGGTAAGTCCATTTTCCCGTAGGCGGAATGTTCCATCCACAGCAATCAGTGGCGTACCAATTGCAATCAGTGCTTCTACTTCCCTGAATGAACCGGTAATACGTACAAATCCGTCCGGGAAATGAGACTTTGTCAGACCGATTACCGGCAAATGGCTATGTTTGATGAGATAGTCCGTTTTTTCTATACCGCAGGAGCGAATACCGGCAGCGCCTCCCTGGGCTGCGCATTGAGCAAATGCTCCTACTCCTTCGGGTGAATTAAAGGGTGAGCCTTCCTCGGCCTGACACGAAACGATGAGCCGGCCTTTAACTTTTTGAAATATGTCAATCATTGTTTTATGTATAGTAAGTTCTTAAAAATCAGCAGTAATAACTATGGGATAGTGGTCCGACATATATACCGGATCTGAATTTTTAGTGATGGTTATTGCTTTGGTTACCGATATATATTCGTTTACAAAAATGTAATCTATCTGTGAGGGTGGATACAATTTACCATAGCTGTGTGCTGTTCCTGCCGGCCCTGATTTCTCTGTCGCTATTTCCCGTGAATTGCTGAATTCACTGAGAAAGGTGTGAATGGGGGGAGTTTCGGGAGTACTGTTCATATCTCCTGTGATGAACACGGCCTCTTCTGCTGTCATTTCTTTTATTTTCCGGCAGATTAACCGGGCCCCTTCTAACTTGGCAACTTCTCCTACGTGGTCGAGGTGAGTGTTAAACACGTAAAAGCTACGGCAGTTTTCTATATCCCTGAATTTTGCCCACGTACAAATGCGGGGGAATTTACCATCCCATCCCCGGCTGACAACATCCGGAGTTTCGGATAGCCAGAACGTGCCGTAATCTAATACATTCAGCTTTTTCTTGTTATAGAAGATGGGAGTAAATACATCACTGTCCGGTGTACCTTGGCCGGATACACCGAGCCACTCGTAGATACCGATGGACAGGAAATCCTGTATCTGATCGGTCAATGGTTCCTGCATACACACAATGTCATACTGATAATTGCCGAATTCTCTGATTACCATCTTTTTTCGGTTTGACCAGGCGTTCACTCCGGTATCCATGTTTGAACCACGAATATTAAAGCTGCAAATCGTAATTTCGGTTTCGTAATTTTCACCATGTACCGGGAAGCTTGACAGGCTCAGGCAAACAAGGAGTAATATATATATTCTGAAAGCCATATCTGAAATCTTTTTATTGAGTTATAAACGGGCGTTGATAAATACAGCGTAATGATCAGATGGGAAGAAACCGTTTGGATAATGTTCGTCATCTGCTTCGTATTCTGACACTTTGATTTTATCATTTACGAAGATATAATCGATACGTACGGGTTCTACCTGTCCGAAATTGTGAGCCGTACCTACCGGTCCTGAGATATGGGGAGCAATAACCCGGGAATCTTTATAGTGAGAAGTGTACTCTTTGTAGGCATCGGTTGTATCGAAACTGTTCATATCTCCGCATATAAAGACCGGGGAGTTCCCTGCAAATTTCCGGGCCTGTGCACAGACCAGAGCTGCACCTTCTTGTTGTGCTATACGGCCTTTATGGTCGAGGTGAGTATTGAAAACATAGAATACCTTTCCGTTTTTACGGTCACGGAACTTGGCCCATGTACAATAACGGTCGTACTTTCCGTCCCATCCTTTTGAAAAAGGAGCCATTGTTTCGGATAACCAGAACATTTCATTATGCAATAGCTCAAAACGCTCTGCTTTATAGAAAATAGGGTTGTAAAGTCCTCGGATTCCTACAAAAGCATACCCTGTGGCCTTTTCTATATCTTCAAGCTGATTGGCTAATACTTCCTGCATACATACGATATCAAAATCGTGATGTTTGATTATTTTGCATAAGGAGTCTTTTCGGAATTTCCAGGAGTTGATACCGTCATTGGGCAGATCTCCCCGGATGTTATAAGTACAAAAACGGATGTTACAATCGGTTGTCTTATTCTTTCCCTGAACGGAAGAAATAATTCCTGTTGAGACGGATAATAAGAGAAATAGGATTTGAAATACTCTTTTCATGATTTATATTGTTTAGTAGTTAATTTTTTCTTTTCGCACTCCAGATTATTATCAGGAATAATAAGGATATGAAAGCTGCGGAAAGCCAGAAAATACGTATGGCGGAGAAATCATAGATAGGGTTTCCGTCGATGATAACTTTACGTGATTCTATCAGAAAACCACTGACTACGTCTTGCAAGCCGGCTGCTATATAACTGGCTATTCCAATGACTCCAACTGCTGCACCGGTTGCTTCTTTGGGAGCTATGTCTATGGCCATGAGTCCTCCCAAAAAGCATAGCAGAATACCAATGGATATGCCAAACAGTATCATAGAAATAATATCCAGAACCTCACAATGCTGCGGACCGAATAAAAATAGTACCAATGCAAGCAGATTGAGCAAACTGAACAAGCAAGCCGGTATGGTCCGGTTGCTGTGGAATAGCTTGTCGGATAGGAGACCGGAAAATACAGTACCTACAATGCCACAGACCGAACTGACTGATACAAGGGTACTGGCGGTTACAATATTATAGCCCTTTTCTATTTCGAAATAATATACCCCCCAGCTATTGACGGCATACCGGCTGATGTACATAAATGCACTGGCAAGTGCAAGCATCCATATCATCGGGCTTTTTAAGACTTCAAGCTGCTTACTTTTAACGGATGAGGCTGTCTGCTTTTCTGCGGAATCGGATGGGATTGCTTTCCATTCGGGAGGAGCCGGTTTTAAGAAAATGAATATTAGAGCGACCCCTGCAGCTCCCAGGCATGCAGCGCTCATAAATCCCCACTGCCATCCTAAAGCACCAACGATGAATGATGTAAAGATAAAGGTAAGCGCTTCTCCGATGTTGTGACTGGCACTCCAGAAGCCATATACCGTTCCGCGTTCTTTCTCTGTAAACCATCGGTTTAACGCAATAACACTACAGGGCCCGCCTACTGACTGAAACCAACCGTTTACTGCCCAAAGTATGACAAATGCCCAGAATGGTACGGCAAATCCGAGTGCGGCATTTACCAAGGTAGCTATGAGAAGTCCACCTGCCATCAGATAGCGCACATTTACCCTGTCGGCTAAAAAACCATTGACAAATTTCCCGATTGCATAGGAGAAAAATAAAGCCGAACCGATTATGCCTAACTCTGTTTCAGTAAGATAACCGGTGTCTACTATTGGCTTTTTAACCACATTCAGACTCAGCCGGCAAACATAGAAAAGCCCATAACCCAAAGTTGCTGCTGTAAATACAGCCCATTTGGTCCGATTCGTTTGATTTTGTTGAGTTTGATTCATCTTCCTATTTTTTGATTATTTTATTTGACAGGATATTCTGTTCTGAAAAACATTTGATAATATAGATTCCCTGGGGGAAATGAGATATATGAATTGCTTCGGAAGTATCTTGAAGGACATGGTCAACCATTAACTGTCCTTGTGTAGATATAATCTGAAGTCGTATTTTTCCCGTTAAGCCTTTAATGAAAAACTTATCTTCCACAGGATTCGGATAGACTTGAAATGTGGTTTCTTCAGTTTCTGCCCAGCCTACTCCTCCATTGGATTCTACCTGTAATATACAAGCAGAGTCCGAGCTGTCTCCAAGTTCGTCGGTACCTCGTATTGCCAAAGGAAAAGAACCGCTTTCAGAAGGAGTACCCGACAAATCCCCTTGAGATGAAAAATGCATGCCGGAAGGCAAATCACCGGAAAGTAATTGATAAGTCACTTTTCGTGCCCCTCCCCGATGATAGACGCAATTGTGGTAAGAAACTCCTTCCTGTGCCGGTATCACATGATTGGTGAATATCCGGATATGTGCGTAAGAAGCTAAAACGACATTATTGCCCGATCCGATTGCTTCTAACGGGAATGTGTTTGTTCCGGACAGAGTCAGGTTGGTAGTATTGTAAATAGTGCCGTATTCGTTGGCTTCTTTGAAATTGGTTAGCATAAATAAACGGTATTCTTTTGTATCCGGTATAAATAATAGATCGGTTATTTCCTCGTCTGTTTTATTACCGAAACGTTTCACATTCAATACCTGATTTTCAGAAGATAACTTTACGATAAAAGCATCTTTCGCACCTTTATCAGGGAGGTTATAGCGATTATCTCCGGATGGGTTGAATATTACTTTTCCCATACAATAACCTCCTGCGTATATTTCATCGTTATCGTTGACGTATAAGGTATTGATTACCGTATTTTTACTTGTAGATGTTCCTCCGGCTGTATAGATGGATAAGTAGTTACCGTCCGGATTGAGCATAATACACAAAGCATGCTGTGTTCCCGTGGATGTAGTGGTTTGTGTGGAAGAACCGATGGAGAGCTGCTGACTGGTTGTAGAACCGGATAAAATGAGCTTACCGTCACTCAGGCATGCTATATCGGAAATCGTTTCATTCCCTGCTCCTGTTATCGGGCATGTCCATTTCTTTTCGCCGGATGTATTGAAACGGCTGACAAATATATCTGTGTTGTTTGTAGTCGTTCCCTGATATGTTCCGGCAAGAATAATATCCGTGCCGTCAGTCTTTATTTTTTTTCCGGAGGCGGATAAGTAGCCCTCTTCAGCAGAGTACCACAGTTGTTTCCCGGATAGAGTATAAGCAGCTAAAAAGCACTTCTCTTCCGAATTTCCGCAGAGATATACTGTTTGGTTGAATAATATAAAATCCTGAATGATGAAGTCTGCACTTTTTTCAAACGAAACAGGTGAAGATACTACTCCTTCCGGAGATACCGAATATAATTTTTCGTTTCCGTCATTTCCGGTAAGAAGCCATAGTACTCCCGCCTCATCGGATATTGCGGATTTCACTTTTGATTCGTTTTCAATTCTGATTAAACATTCGCGAATACCTTGTACCGAATATCTGGCAGCAAAAATAGCCGGGAGTTCGGACATCAATCCGGTTTCCGTATTGGAAATGAGTTCTCCGCTAAATTCTCCTGTTAACCAGATGTTGTTGCCACCCGCTACTATCTGTCGTCCGTATGCTGTCGTCATACTTCCGAAGTGATGAACCGTTTCGGGTTGTTGAGCATACGATACAGTACAAATAGAGAGTATAATGATGATTAGAATTTTGTTCATGATATACATATCGTAGGGAAAGAATACCCGGAATTCGGTCGTTCCGGGCATCCTTCCATTGATTAATATTAGTAGACGCTTGCTTTATGTACCGATTTTTTTCCCGAGATACTATCTTCTACAACTACGGTATAGATACCATTGTCTACAGTATAACGGTCATTACCTTTTAAACGGTTTTGTATTACCAATCTGCCAGACAGGTCGAATATCATCACTCTGCAATTCGATGTACTTGTTGATACTTCGATAGCACCGTGGTCTCCCCATACCCTGATAGCTTCCTGTTGATAGTCTTTCAGTCCGGTACCGGTAGAAACAGTAAGTGTATATTCGGCAAATCCAACGTTTCCATCAGCGTCTTTCATGCTGATCACAATCGGATAAATTCCTGTAGTAGTACTTGTTCCACTTAGTTCGCCGGTTGCCGGATTCAGATTGAGCCCTTCGGGAAGAGTACCATTATATAGTGTGAATTCGGCATCACCATTGGCATTTTCTGCATTAATAATCTGACTGAAAGCTGTGCCGGGTTTAATGACAGGTAGTACAGCCGGAGTTGCGTAGATTTGCTGATAGCATAGTAAAGCTACGCTGTAGTTGCTGCCGATAGTTGGTATTGTAATCGGGTCGCCAAACAGGTTTACGGGAGAAGCCGTACCGCCGCTACGGGTAGATATCATATCGGCTACATATAATAACCCTTCATTTCCTACTGCCATAGCCATCGCACCTTCCCGGGTAGCATCTCCTACACGGTGTCCTATCAGTACTTCACCTTTTGATGATAATTTCATCAGATACATATCCTGTCCCCCTTTAGCTTTAGAAGGGAACTGTCTTGCCTCGTCTTCTGTATCTGGATTAAAATAATAAGTTCCAAAAGAAGTACCGGCGTTCCATATCGAGCCATCTTTGTCTATGGCAATTGTTTTGACATCTGTCGGTTGGTTGATACTGCCTGCTATATAGTTCCATTGATAGTTTCCGTTTGTATCGAAAGAGACAATCAGCATACTGTTCCAACTTCCGGAAGTGTCCAGGGTCTTCATGGTTACTTCGGGTGCATTGTCCACAACCAGATCTTCGCTTCGTATCACACCGCCGATGACTACCTGATTGCCAGCTACATCCATGGCATTAATATCGTCTAATTTACTACCTGTTAAACTGCGTGCCCAAATCATATTTCCGTCAGCTGAATATTTAACCAGGAAATTGTCTGTATTTTCTACAGATGCTGCCGTCATAGATTGTGTTCCGAATTGAATAGTTCCGCTAAATGTTCCGGCTGCATATATTCCCCCTTCTTCATCTACAGATATAAGATTTCCCGTTCCTGTTCCGCTTCCTGACATTGTTTTTGTCCAGATCAGATTAGCGTTACTATCGTATTTGGCGATAAAGAAAGCGAGTTCGGAATCACCGGATGAAATTTCTGAGTTACCTCCGTTTATATCCATATTTAAATTTCCGGTGAAAGCTCCGGTAATGACAAAACTTCCATCATTTTGATTTACTGCTATACTTTTAATAACAGGTTCTATACCGGAGTCGGTGCCTTTCAGCCAGACAGGATTTCCGGTCGCATCGTATTTAGCGATCAGGAAATCTTTATAGTCGGATTCTATTTTAAATGTTTCGGAGATTTGAGCGTCAGACTCAAAATTACCTACGACGTAAGAGTTGCCTGAGGCATCTGTGGCAACACTTTGTATAACAACTGAGCCGGATGTGCTTTTAATGGATGAGGCAAATACGCATTGTTTATTGGGGGTAAACTTGGCTATGTATGCATCCATTACGGTGGAGGTTCCTGTTATTTCTTTATCACCAATTGTCATTTCTGCTCCGGTGAAACAACCTGTGAGGTATACATTGTTGTCGGCATCTATAGCCATACTTTTGGCTGAAGTTTCTACATCGGCAATCCCAAATTGGCTACTCCATAAATATTTCTGAGAAAAACCGGTTAAACAGTTCATTACCAGTACTGTGAAAAGGAAAAGTCTTGTTTTCATAATTGTAATAATTTTAATTTATAGGTATAGCAAGGACCAACAGAGAGAGTTGACTCCCTGCGGAAAAGTTTTTAAATAAAATAGTATTCGGATTTTAGTATCCGTCGTTCTGATACATTCCGGATGGATTTATAGACACTTCCCGCCAAGGTATAGGAAGTAATAAATCGCGTTTGGAACACCCCTGTACCGATTTACTGCTCAGGAACTCTACCAGGTCGGCGGCCTTATAAAACCGGAGAAGATCAAACCAACGATGGTTTTCAAAAGCCAATTCGATACGCCGTTCGTGCAGAATGACCTCTTTGAGAGTTGGATAGGCTGTTTTGTACGTTTCAGAAGCCTGATCGTAAGGTTTTAATTTGGCACGGGTACGAATCATATCAATATAAGTGATGGCTTCGGATTCTAAGTTGAGTGCCTCATTTACTTCGGCAAGCATCAGAATGACATCGGCATAGCGCAACACTATCCAGCAAGAACCACCGCGCCCTTGAGAGTCTCCCAAATCAACGTATTTATTGACATAAGGGGTCGTTCCGTAAGTTTTGTACGAAACCACTTTGCGCATATCACCGGTTTCGTATTCTTTGGTCAGGTCATTTTCCGGAATATTATCTCCCAAACCTTGCGATTGTGAAATGATTCCTGTGGCATTGAGTGGCTGAAAATTTTTCGCAAAGTAAGAGCCTTCGTCGGTTCCCTGTAAGTACATTACCTGAAATATGATTTCATTGCAGGTAATATTGGCGACACCGAATACTTTGCCATAGGCAATATCTTCCAGTTTTCCGAATGGGCGAACGTTGTAAGCGGCTTCGAGGGCTTCTTTAGCCAATTGAAGATAGTCCTGAGTGGCCCCATCATTTAACCGTTTGGCCATTGTAAGGTATACTTTTCCTAATAAAGCATATCCGGCTGTTTTTGAAGCACGTCCGAAATTGGGATTGTTTCCGTCAAATCCCCAATTGTCCGGCAGTTGGCTTTGAGTTACGAATTCCAGGTCCTTTACAATAAAGTCATAAACTTCTGCTATCGGGCGACGACCGTATTTGAGGACTTCCGCTTCACTGTTTAATTGTTTGTCTACAATAGGAACATCACCAAACAGTTGTGACAGGTTGTAGTAGGATAAAGCACGTAAAAAACGGGCTTCTGCTTTGTATTGGCTTTTCTTCTCATCACTCATCGGTACGGCATCGATGTAGTCGAGCACTACGTTACTGCGGTAGATGCAAGTGAACATTCCGTACCAGGCCCGTTGTACCTCTGCATTGCTCGATGTCAGATTGTATACATCAAAATCATTGTATATACCCGAATTGGCTGTTTTGGATGCTAATGTGGTATTGTCGGATCTGATTTCAGTCCAATAATACATATTATTGTAATAATTTGTTTTTAATCCGTCATAGGCGGCGTTTAACGCCTGATACATATCATCTTCAGTTTTATAGAAGTCTTTCTTATTGAGTTTATCAGGGTCGGAACGTTCTAAGAAGTCACAGGCGGTAAATCCCGTAATCAAACAACTAAAGAGGATTATATTCTTTATTAATTTTATCTTTTTCATGATGCGGTCCTGTTTTTTAGAATGATAGTTTACAACCAAAATTATAGGCTCGTGCCAGTGGATAAGTTCCCCAGTCGAAACCCGGCATCAGATTGCCCGACTTGTAATTTACATCCGGGTTATAGCCAATGTAATCGGTTATCGTAAATGCATTGTCAACGGAGGCAAAAAGTGAGATACCTCTTAATTTTATTTTTTCTACCCATTTTTGAGGCAGGTTATAGTTTAAAGTGATGTTAGTACAACGAAAGTATGATGCATCGTTCACCATATAGGATGACACTCCATAGGTGTTTTTGTTAGTGGTGGCAATATTGGCACGATACATAGCCGGATTGGGATTAGTGACGGCATTGTAACGGTCGGCTGCCAATGCAAATTGATTACAGGTACCTTCCATATTCAGCAAGTAGTAATTCTGGAAACTGATAACCTGTGCTCCCTGTACTCCCGAAAAGGAAGCACTTAAGCTTAATCCTTTGTAGCTGATATTGGTGCTGAATCCATAGGTGAAATCCGGATAATTATCTCCTAATATCTCCCGGTCATCATCTGTGATTTTACCGTCATTATTGACATCTTTCCATTTGGCATCGCCTGGTTGTACATTTTCGTAGTTCCATACGGCCGGGCCGGTGAGCTGATAACCTTCTTCACCTATGTGTTGTTTATCTACCAGTATCCGTTGGTACTCTTCTTCTGAAATTACTCCGAGACTGTTCAGCCCGTAAAAAGAACCGATGGGTTTTCCAACCATTGTTATGTGGCTGATAGCACTTCTTTCCCCAATGCTGACAATGGATTGAGAGTCAGGTAACGAAAGTACTTTATTCCGGTTCAGGGAAAGATTGGCTCCTATATTCCAGTTTACAACCCCGGTGAGGATGCGTCCGTCAACTTGAATATCGAAGCCGGTGTTGCGTATTTTGGCATTAGACAGGTTTGATTTATATTGAGTTGCTCCGGCAATGGCCGATACCGGTTTATTGAACAATAAGTCATTCGAGATACTGTTGTAATAGTTGGCGGACAGGGTGATACGGTTTCTAAGGAAACTCAAGTCCATTCCGACATTATACTGATCTGTTTTTTCCCACCCCAGTAAGTTGTCGACGAAAGCGCTTGGATAACGTGTGGGAACTATTTGGCCGCCTAATACGTAACCGCCTAAATCACTCATATACCCTACATGCTCATAATTTCCGATGTTATTGTTTCCGCTGATACCCCAGCTTACTCTTAATTTTGCTCCGAAATTTTCTCCGATGTGATTCGTCCAGAAATCCTCATTGGATATATTCCAACCTAAAGCAACGGACGGAAACATTCCCCATCGATTGTCTTTTCCAAAGCGGGATGAACCGTCACCACGCAGAGAGCCGGTAAATGTATAACGATCTTTCCATGAGTATACTACACGCCCGAATACAGACATCATGGCCCAATCGAATTTATCAGTATCTCCCCAACTGTCTCCGGGAGCAGTTCCATGGGCACTTAATTCCCGAATCGTATCATCTACAAAGTTGCGGGCACCGATGGAAGAGTTATCATATACTTTTTCCTGCATAGAGTAACCTCCTAAAATGTTTATCCCATGATCTCCGAAGGTACGGTTGTAATTAAGGGTTGCTTCCAATATCCAGTCAAGATTGGTTTGTGTACTGTAAGAAGCCCTTGAAAGCCGTTGATCGCCTACATATCCGCTACCGGCCGTTGTGCCGTCGGTGTTCATGATAGTACCTCCTACTGTTGAGGGGCGATAATAACTTTCTGTCTGGGATATATATTGCATTCCGGAATAGATCTTTGCTTTTAGGCCTTTTACGATTTCCAAATCCAGATATCCCGAGACGGATGACATATATCTTTTTTGGAAATCTTCAATCTCATGTGCCAATGCAACGGGGTTTTCAGCCGGTGCTATGGAATATTTTCTCGCATATTGCATCTGCTGATCGACGGCGTATGAACCATCTGTGTTATATACCGGGAATTGCGGGAACATCACGAGAGCACTCATAATGATACCATCATTGTAATGACGTCCTTCTGCCTGTACGATTCGGTTTTTGGTATAGGAGGCTGCCGTGTTGACTCCTATACTCAAACGATCGGTCAGCTTACCGTCAATGTTGAAGCGCGTCGTAAAGCGGTGATGATAAGATGGTGCGATAATACCGTCTTGTTCCAGATATCCGGCACTGGCCATATACTTTACCCGGTCATTACCACCGGTAATGTTCAGATTGTGCTTCATAATGGGAGCTGTGGAGAATATGGCGTCCTGCCAGTCTGTATTATAAGCCGGTTCAATGGGTTGTCCTGTTTCGAAATTGAAAAAGATATCCGGTATCTGGAAAATCTTTCCACTGGTTGCTCCGGCAACAGACATACGGTACTCGTTATTATGTAATGGACTATATTCCTTTCCGTTTTTGATACACCAGTCACGGTAAGCATTGTTAGCACTTTCTATTGAAAAATCGCGCATACCATAAGCGTCCAGCATTTTTATTTTGTGATCTACCTGTTGAAAACCGTATTGAAAATCATATTCTACTTTTGCCCGTCCGCTGTTTGTACCTCTTTTGGTTGTTATTAAAACAACGCCTCCGGCTGCACGTGAACCATAGATAGCGGCTGATGCTGCATCTTTAAGGACTTCGATGGAAGCCACATCGTTCGGGTTGATATATACATCTTTTGATGTGGGGAATCCGTCAACTACATAAAGTGGTTCTGAGCCGGCATTGATAGAACCTACTCCACGAACCCGCAATGATAAACCTTCACCCGGGCTTCCAGATGTCTGTTTGATTTCAACACCGGCAGCATGCCCTACCAATGCTTGCTCGAGTGTTGGCGTAGTGACACTTAATTCATCCATTTTAATACTGGAGATAGCTCCTGTCACATCTGTTTTGCGGACTGCACCGTATCCGATTACTACTACTTCTGAGAGAACTTTGGTATCTTCCGACATGACTACCCGTATGGGTTCTTTCCCTTTTACAATTAACTCTTTCGAAGTGTATCCCAGATATGACAATACGAGAATATCCCCTTTCTCCGCTGTAATGGTGAATTCTCCATCCATGTTGGAGCTTGTTCCTTTGGTGGAACCTTTGATCAGTACATTGACGCCTATCAAAGGGAGATTATTTTCGTCATAAACAGTTCCGGACAATGAGAAGTTTGCTTTCTCTTTTTTTTCTTTTTGGGGAGGTTCTTTCAGAAAAATGTAGATACTTCCGTTCCGTATTTCAAAATTTACATTTGTTTTTTGAGTTAACTCGGAAAGTACTTCTTTCACATCTTTTGCGGATGCCTGCACCGAAACCTTCACTGACAAATCCGTAAAACTGCCGCTGTATGCCAGGCGGAGTTTAGATTGTTTGGCAACATCATTTAGTACGGTTTTTAAGGGCACGTCTTTGTACCGGACCGAAACCTTTTGAGCATAAAGCATTCCTGTGTTGAAGAGGAATAGTATTGCTACTGTGACTTTTAGAACGAATGAATGTGATTCTTTTTTAAGAATATTAAAAAATCGAATCTTTATCATTCGTTTTCTGATAAAAACTGGCAAAATTTTCATACTTTTGTTTTGAATTTTAATATGAATAAAATTGGTAGTCGATGGAAGGGCCCTATTCCTTTATTGACTACCTTTTTTTATTTTCTCTTGTATATTAATATCTTGTCGTTGATCTTTTCATATTTAATCGGAGAAATGCGCGTTAAATCTTCCAGAATTGAATCCAGAGGCATGTTATTAAATGATATTGTGTATATGGAATTCTCTAAAGACTGATCCATCAATACAATTTCTTTGTTGAATTTGCGGGATAATTCTTTGGATATATCATCAAGACGAGTGTCTGTGAAGTATAGGCTGTTTGTCTTCCAGCCTGAATAGTCCGACACATTTTCAAGAGAACGCTTATGCATTGTTCCGTTTTTCTTTTCGTAGATAATTTGTTCTCCCGGAAACAATTCCAGGCTTTCCCCCCGGATATCGCTTACCCGGACATGACCCTGATTTAGCGTGGTAGTAATATCCGACTCATCGGTATATGCTTTTACATTGAATTTTGTTCCCAGTACTTTTATGTCAATTCCTGAGGTGTGTACTGTAAATGGACGGATTTTATTTTTGGCTACTTCAAAGTAAGCTTCTCCTTCCAATTCCACTTCCCGGCTAAATAATTTGAAACCGGGAGTATATTTTAACCGGGAGTCGGCATTCAGTATAATTTTGGTTCCATCCTGAAAGATAATTGTTTGCATATCTCCTTTGGGGACGTATATTTCGGCAAACCGGGGAGATTGTGTTTGATTGTAATATATGTATCCTCCGGTGGCTAATAATAAAATAGCAGGGATCCATATTGCGATGTGGCGTAACCACCATCCGATGGTGGCTTGAAGATGTTTTTTGTTTTTTTCTACCGGGGCTGGCATACAAAGTGGCTGTATCTTTATGGATTCCGTGCTTTGTAGTTCCTCACCCATCAGAATACGGGCAACATCTTCATCAATGATTTCGGATAAATAGAGTTGTCCTTCTTCAGTGCCGAACCAGCGACGTATTTCAGCCCGTCGCTCCGGTGGCAAAGCATCACATAAATAAAGCCGGATCTCTTCGTCTGTGATTGGGTAGTGGTTTTCTGTTGTCATTTTATTAGTTTTAGGTTGTAATGAGAAAAATACTCCTTACTTTCGCCTTGTATATAGAGTAAAATCGTAGTGGAGAAAAGTATTACTCGGCTTTTGATATTTAACATTTATAAACAAACCGAGGTGTAGTTCTGGTTTAGGAAAAGGAGGCACTAAGCAATACCATGCAAATGCAGATGAAATCTTTTTCGTTGAGGCTTTCACGCAATGACAATATAGCTTTATAATAGGATACTTTTACGGTGTTTACGGTAATATTGAGTTGCTCGGCTATTTCGGCATTGGATAACCCTTCGAAGATTTTCATTTGGCAAATACGGCGTTTTTGGGGTGGCAACAAGGTTAAAGCTTTTTGTATCGCCTCGTTACGCTGCTTTCTGTACAGGGTTTGTGTAATATTCTCTTCTTCAAAAAGCGGCATTCCCAATATTATTTCTTCTTTTTTTTCGAGAGTCAGCTGATGAAATTTGTAGGTATTTAACAGGTGGTTTTTAAGAATGCCGTACAGGTAAGGTTCCACTCCCTGTTCCGCATCGATCTGAGTACGGGTTTCCCACAATCTCATAAATGAGTATTGTACTGCATCTTCTGCCATTTCTTTTGATTTCAGATAACGTAATGCCAACAGGAAAAATTGCCGGTGACACTTTACGTATATTTTGGAGAAAGCCGAATGACTACCGTTGATAAGTAATAAAACTATTTCTTTGTCTATCTTTTCCATGTCTAAACTTATTAAGGTATTCTGGTTGAATATGGCTACGAAGTTAAATAAAAAATCTAATATTCGTCATGCTGATATTGATTTTACCTGTGTGTAGTGTATCAAAGGAATAAACTTTTTATCAGCATATTGCATTTGGATTGCATTATCTGTTAAAAGACCTCAAAGAAACTACCTTACATCACTTTTTATTTGTTTCTTTGCACCAAATTCGGGTGAAGTGCGGTCTTGTGACTCAATGCCGCACTTAATTTATGGCAATAATCAATGAATAAACTCTCTATAAATGCTTGTCCGCTATGCGGTGGCACGCACTTGAAGCGTGTCATGACTTGTACGGATTACTATGCATCGGGTGAACAGTTTGATGTGCTTTCCTGTGAGGACTGCGGATTTACTTTCACACAGGGTGTTCCTGTAGAAGCAGAAATAGGACGCTATTATGAAACTCCCGATTATATTTCCCATTCTGATACAAAAAAAGGGGCAATGAACGCTATTTACCATCAGGTACGTAAGTACATGTTGGGTAAGAAGGCACGTCTTGTAGCCAAAGAGTCTCATCGCAAATCAGGACGTTTGCTTGATATCGGTACAGGAACCGGTTATTTTGCTTCAACGATGGAGCAACGTGGCTGGAAAGTGGAAGCTATCGAAAAGAATGCTCAGGCACGTATGTTTGCCCAAGAGCATTTCGGACTGGATGTGAAGGCGGAAGAAGAATTGCAGGAATTCGAAGCGGGTTCATTTGACGTGATTACTTTGTGGCATGTGATGGAACATCTGGAACATCTTGATGAAACCTGGGAACGTCTTCGGGAGCTTTTATCAGACAGAGGTGTTCTTATTGTGGCTGTACCTAACTGCTCTTCGTATGATGCCGTTAAGTATGGCAAATATTGGGCGGCGTATGATGTACCCCGTCATTTATGGCATTTCACTCCGGTTACAATACAGCAATTTGCTTCCAAACATGGTTTTATTATGGCAGCACGCCATCCGATGCCGTTTGATGCATTTTATGTATCAATGTTGAGTGAAAAGCACCGGGGTAGTTCTTTCCCTTTTATGAAGGGTATGTGGGTAGGAACAATGGCATGGCTTGGTACCTTAACGAAGAAAGAGAGAAGTAGTTCTATGATTTACGTATTTAGAAAAAAACGCTGATGAAGAATAAAAACAAAAATAATTCGGTGTCTTATTTCGACATGCAATTCATAACGTCCAGTATCAGTACTACGTTGGTATTGTTGTTGTTGGGACTCGTTGTGTTTTTTGTTCTGGGGGCGCATAATCTTTCTATCTATGTCCGTGAAAATATTAATTTTTCAGTTCTCATCAGTGATGATATGAAAGAGGCTGATATTCTAAAGTTGCAGAAGAAGCTGGATAAAGAGCCTTTTGTGAAGCAAACAGAATACATATCAAAGAAACAAGCTCTGAAAGAGCAGAGTGAAGCCATGGGAACTGATCCGGAAGAGTTCCTGGGATATAATCCCTTTACTGCTTCGATTGAGATCAAACTGCATTCTGACTATGCTAATTCGGACAGTATTGCCAAGATAGAGAAAATGATAAAGAAGAACACCAATATACAAGATGTACTCTATCAGCGCGAATTAATTGATTTGGTGAACGATAATATACGGAATATCAGTCTTGTACTGCTTGCTCTGGCAGTGGTACTGGCTCTCATTTCTTTCGCTTTGATCAACAATACCATACGTTTGGCCATCTATTCCAAGCGTTTCCTCATTCATACCATGAAGTTAGTGGGAGCCAGTTGGGGCTTTATCCGCCGTCCGTTTTTACGACGGAATATATGGAGTGGTGTGTTGGCAGGTATCATGGCCGATGCTATCCTGATGGGAACTGCCTATTGGTTGGTGTCTTATGAACCGGAACTGATTCGTGTGATAACTCCTGAAGTGATGTTATTGGTTTCCGGTTCGGTATTGATATTTGGTGTCGTAATTACGTTTCTGTGTGCTTATTTGTCCATCAATAAATACTTGAGGATGAAAGCCAGTACGCTGTATTACATATAACACAGCGTGTAATTTCAATCGTAAATTGTAAATCGTAAATAGTAAATAACATTATGGCTGACAAACAAAAATTTGCCTTTGACAAGACCAATTTCATTTTACTTGCTATCGGAATGGCGGTAGTTATTATTGGTTTTATCCTTATGACGGGGCCTTCTTCTACAGAGACCGTTTTTGAACCGGATATTTTCAGTGTACGAAGAATAAAAGTAGCACCGGTAGTTTGCTTCCTGGGCTTTATTTTTATGATATACGCAGTGTTGCGCAAACCTAAAATTAAAATAGAAGAATAAGTATGGGAGATTTAACGACGATACAAACTATTATTATTGCTATTGTAGAAGGATTGACTGAGTTTTTGCCTGTTTCCTCCACCGGACATATGATTATAACACAGGCTTTGTTGGGAGTGGAAAGTACCGAATTTGTAAAAGCGTTTACGGTGATTATTCAGTTTGGTGCTATTCTTTCGGTAGTTTGCCTTTACTGGAAGCGTTTTTTCCGTTTAAATCATACCCCATTGCCTGAGGGTGCTTCGCCCCTTAAACGCTTTTTGCATAAGTTTGATTTTTACTGGAAGCTTTTGGTGGCATTTATCCCTGCGGCAGTTCTTGGCCTATTGTTTAGTGACGAAATAGATGCTTTGTTGGAAAGTGTGGTAGTGGTGGCTGTAATGCTTGTGATAGGTGGTATATTTATGCTGTTTTGTGACAGAATATTTTCTAAAAGTGACAAGGACTTTAAGATGACGGAAAAGAAAGCATTTAATATCGGATTGTTCCAGTGTATTGCTATGATACCGGGTGTTTCGCGTTCAATGGCTACTATCGTGGGTGGAATGGCCCAGAAGATGACACGAAAGGATGCTGCCGAATTTTCTTTCTTTCTGGCTGTTCCTACTATGTTTGCAGCTACCGGATACAAGGTGCTGAAACTCTTTTTGGATGGCGGAACAGAAGTATTAATGAACAATATGTCTGCCTTGATCATTGGTAATGTGGTTGCTTTTGTAGTGGCGTTGCTGGCCATTAAGTTCTTTATTAGTTTTGTTACAAAGTATGGATTCAAAGCTTTCGGTTGGTATCGTATTATCGTAGGAGGAACAATTTTAGTGCTGTTGATGTGTGGATATAATTTAGAGATTGCTTAATGAATTTTAAAGAAGGAGAAGTACTTTTTTTCAATAAACCTCTGGGATGGACATCGTTTAAGGTGGTAGGCCACATACGTTATCACATCTGCCGGAGGATGAAAGTAAAGAAATTGAAAGTAGGACATGCAGGTACGTTAGATCCTCTGGCTACGGGAGTCATGATTGTATGTACAGGTAAGGCGACTAAGAGAATAGAAGAGTTTCAGTATCATACTAAAGAGTATATTGCTACCATACAATTGGGAGCTACTACTCCGTCTTATGACCTGGAACATGAGATAGATGCAACTTATCCCACGGAGCATATAACCCGTGAGAAGATCGAAGAAGCATTGAAGCAGTTTTTAGGAGAGATTCAGCAGATTCCTCCGGCTTTCTCGGCTTGTAAAGTAGATGGTGCCCGTGCTTACGATCTGGCACGTAAAGGGCAAGAGGTCGAATTGAAGCCTAAATTGCTGGCCATTGACGAGATAGAGTTACTGGCATGTGATTTGGAGAAGATGGAGATAAAAATCCGGGTGGTTTGTAGTAAGGGAACTTATATTCGTGCATTGGCCCGTGATATTGGTGAAGCGCTTCACAGCGGTGCCCATCTGACAGGATTGGTTCGTACCCGCGTAGGTGAGGTTAAATTGGAGGATTGTCTTGATCCCGAACACTTTGCAGACTGGATAGACCAGCAAGAGATTGAAATAACAGAAGATAATTAACGTAATAAGGAGAATAGATATGAAACTGTCACAATTTAAATTTAAGTTACCAGAGGATAAAATAGCTCTGCATCCGATGAAGTACAGAGATGAATCGCGTTTAATGGTACTCCACCGTAAAACGGGTGAGATTGAACATAAGATGTTTAAAGACGTCTTGAATTATTTTGATGATAAGGATGTGTTTATTTTCAATGACACGAAGGTATTCCCGGCTCGTTTGTATGGTAATAAGGAGAAAACCGGTGCACGTATTGAGGTGTTCTTATTGCGTGAGCTGAATGAAGAACTTCGTTTGTGGGATGTATTGGTAGATCCGGCCCGTAAAATCCGTATCGGTAATAAACTTTATTTTGGTGACGATGATTCAATGGTGGCTGAAGTAATCGATAATACCACTTCACGTGGACGTACATTGCGTTTCCTCTATGATGGTCCCCATGACGAATTTAAGAAAGCACTCTATGCGTTGGGTGAAACTCCACTGCCCCACTCTATCATTAATCGTCCGGTAGAAGAAGAAGATGCGGTACGTTTCCAGTCTATCTTTGCAAAGAACGAAGGAGCTGTAACGGCGCCTACTGCCAGCTTGCATTTTAGCCGTGAATTGATGAAACGGATGGAAATTAAAGGCATTGATTTTGCTTATATCACATTGCATGCCGGTTTGGGTAATTTCCGTGATATTGACGTAGAAGACCTTACCAAGCATAAAATGGACTCGGAACAGATGTTTGTTACCGGCGAAGCCGTAAAAACGGTGAATCGTGCCAAAGATCTGGGTAGAAATGTATGTGCCGTAGGTACTACTGTAATGCGTGCTATCGAGAGTACTGTAAGCACAGACGGACATCTGAAGGAATACGAAGGCTGGACAAATAAGTTTATTTTCCCACCGTATGAATTTACAGTAGCCAATGCGATGATTTCTAATTTCCATATGCCATTGTCTACCCTGTTGATGATTGTTGCCGCTTTTGGCGGATATGATCAGGTAATGGATGCTTATCATGTGGCAATGAAGGAAGGTTACCGTTTTGGTACCTATGGGGATGCAATGTTGATTATAGACTAGGAAAATAACGATTAATGATTAGTGATAAGTGATTAGTGCCATGCGGCGTATGCTTATCACTAATCGCTAATCACTCATCACTTATCACTCATCACTCATTATCATGGTTTATTTAGGGCTTGGAACTAATTTAGGAAATAAAGAGCAGAATCTCCGGATGTCTGTACAAAAAATAGAAGAGCGGATAGGGAAGATTGTTTCCCTTTCCGCTTTTTATGTGACTGCTCCCTGGGGATTTGCTTCTGATAATAGTTTTTTGAATGCTGTAGTTTGTGTAGAGGCCCCTCTCCAGCCTTTGGAGGTATTGAAGGAAACTCAGGCGATAGAACGGGAGTTGGGGCGTACAAGTAAGTCTGTGGGTGGAGTATATTCAGATCGGCTTATAGATATCGATTTGCTGCTTTATGGCGATACAATTATGGATGAAGAAGGACTAATCCTCCCCCACCCTCTAATGGTCGAACGCCGGTTTGTAATGGAACCTCTAGCGGAGATTGCTCCCGATGTGATGCATCCAGTGCTTCACAAAACAATGAAAGAACTTTTTACTTCTTCTTTTTCTCCGCAATAAACTGAGGCAGATAGGCGATGCATCCTATTAATGCTGCATATAGATAATGTAGCTCTGTAAATGGCTTGTGCATCAGCATGCAAATGACATAATAGATTCCTATCGTTACTCCGATGTATGCCAACAAAATAAGTACTCTTTTTATTCTCTTCTTCATACGAAAATGATGTTAATATGGACCAAAGTTAGTAATTAATCAGAAATAATCTCTACCTTTGCATTCGAAATGAAATGTGGAAAGATTTGAGTAGCTTGCAACCACAGAAAAAAATGCTAAAACAACATTCCTTTCTGTGTGCCGGATGGCACTCCCCTACTCATCTTGTCTTTTCTCATTTGATTTTTAATTTTCAATTTTCAACTTTTAATTTTTAATTAAAATGGGATATTTATTCACGTCCGAATCGGTGTCTGAAGGACACCCCGACAAAGTGGCCGATCAAATATCGGACGCTGTACTTGACAAACTGTTGGCATTTGACCCCAGTTCGAAAGTAGCTTGCGAAACCTTAGTGACTACCGGACAGGTAGTGCTGGCGGGAGAAGTGAAAACCAGTGCATACATTGACTTACAGCTTGTAGCACGTGAAGTAATTAAGAAAATCGGTTACACCAAAGGTGAGTACATGTTTGAAAGTAATTCCTGTGGTGTATTCTCTGCTATTCATGAGCAAAGTGCCGACATCAACCGTGGCGTAGAACGCGAAGACCCGATGAATCAGGGTGCAGGCGACCAGGGAATGATGTTTGGTTATGCTACTAACGAAACGGAAAATTACATGCCGCTTTCTCTTGATTTAGCACATCGTATCCTGCTTGTTTTGGCAGATATTCGTCGCGAAGGGAAGGAAATGACCTATCTCCGCCCCGATGCCAAGAGCCAGGTGACTATTGAATATGATGACAACGGCAAACCCGTACGCATTGATACAATTGTGGTATCTACCCAGCACGACGACTTTATCCAGCCGGCAGACGATTCTGCAGAGGCTCAGTTGAAGGCTGACGAAGAGATGCTTGCTATCATCCGTAAAGATGTTATCGAGATATTGATGCCCCGTGTGATTGCTTCTATTCATCATGCAGACGTATTGGCTTTGTTTAATGACAATATCATTTATCATGTGAATCCAACCGGTAAGTTTGTTATCGGCGGTCCTCATGGCGATACAGGTCTTACAGGGCGTAAGATCATTGTAGATACCTATGGTGGTAAAGGTGCACACGGTGGTGGTGCTTTCTCTGGCAAGGATCCTAGCAAGGTAGACCGCAGTGCTGCTTATGCTGCCCGTCATATTGCTAAGAATCTGGTTGCTGCCGGTGTGGCCGACGAAATGCTCGTGCAAGTGTCTTATGCTATTGGTGTGGCTCGTCCTATCAACATTTATGTAGATACTTACGGACGCAGTAATGTGAAGATGAGTGACGGTGAAATAGCTAAAAAGATTGACGAATTATTTGATCTTCGTCCGAAAGCTATTGAAGAACGTTTGAAGTTACGTAATCCTATCTACAGCGAAACTGCTGCTTATGGACATATGGGACGTGAACCCCATGTAGTAACCAAGACTTTCTCTTCTCGCTATCAGCCCACTAAGACTATTGAAGTAGAGCTCTTCACTTGGGAGAAACTGGACTATGTAGACAAAGTGAAAGCTGCTTTTGGCTTGTAAATCAGCGTAGCTTTACAGCTATTTATTTATAGAGAGCCGCTCTTCTATGCCATAGGCTATAGAAGGCGGCTCTCTTCTTTTTTAAGAGATAATTTGAAAGTATTCAAGTATAAACACAAGCTCTCATTTGGATATAACTACATAATATCATTGATTTTATTATTGGTATTTACTTGATAAACAGTGATATAATATACCCTTCTTTAACATAAAATTCCACTTGTATTCCATACTCTGTCCCATCGATTAGTCGTAATTTTAAATTTGATTCATCCGGATACATTTTTTTGAATTCGGACCATTTTTTACTGATCTACCTTACACATTCCTTGTATTTTTTGAACTGCCACAAAAAATCTTCCTGATAAATATTACCTATATATTTTGAAAGATAGTACCCAACCCGGCTGTGTAAAAAGCCATATACTTGCATCGGAAGAGTATGAAGAAATTATTTTAGGTAATAGAAGAACAGGAGATCATAGCTTTCTTGAGTAATAAATAATTTAATATTTACTTAATCACATGAGACTTGATTTTATATTTTTACTAATTGTTTTGCAGAGTGTAAGGCTTAGTGGTGCATACCCCGGGTTTTTAATTTCTGCTCAATTGAGTGAGGAAGAATGCTTTATTGATCAACATCAGGTGGTTTCCACTCTTGTTGAATCATTATGGTCCACTTTATGGTTTCATCCGCTTGATACGTTGGTGATAGGAATACTTATCTCCCTGATGGCATATAATAGGATAATACATAACAAACAATTACTTTCTCACGAAAAGTTAGGAATTTCATTGAGTATAATTGATAAAGCACAAACTCCCATGACACTTATACAGAATCTGCTGGAGGATCTTACCTCTGATACTATTCCCGAATCTGTCTCAAAAAAAGCAAAACGGGCACTTGGGCACATTAATTATGTCATAGATTGTCATAAAAATGTGATTGCATTGAGTGCTATGAAGGAAATAATGCATCCTGGATTTAGTACTACTGAGTTTGAACTTTATACGTACCTGGCTCTGATTACTGATCAGTGCCGTGTGTATGCTAATATACACCGGATACAATTAAATGTCAGTAAGAGTTTCAATTATCTCAGTTGTCATGTGAATGAAATTGCTATGACTGCTGCTCTTCGGTGCCTTTTGAATAAGGTGATTGATAATACGCCCTGTGATAGTTGTATAGATATTAGGGTATCTCATCTTAATGACCAATGGAGTCTGCAAATAACCAACTGTCCAAAGTGTGAAAATAAATATGAAAGACTGTTTACACTAATTTTCGGACCGGGATTAGTACATCGTTACGGAAGTCTTCGATTGGTAAAAAAGGTGATCCATTTACATGGTGGAAAACTGATAGTAAATAGTCGTGGACGAGTAGTTACTTTTCAAATTGTTGTTCCTTTAAATTGTAATATAACAAAACAGCCGGTGCCGGAGAATTGTGTGCAGAATGGTGATAAGGCTGTTTGTGCCAATGGTAAAGGCGAGGTTATTGATGTAAAGTTACCGTTGGAGTCGGATAAAGCTCCGTTTGTTCTATTGGTGATGGCAGATAAAGAGCTAAGTGATTATCTGAATGAAACGTTTTCAGCATCTTTTCGAATGACAACCCTTGAAAAGCCGGAACAGGTTTTCTCTTTTTCAGGTTTATCCATTCCGGATGCTATTATTATTGACGAAACTGTTAATGGTACGTATGGAGACGAACTTTGCTCTCAGATAAAATCAGATACCAATATGGCCAATGTCCCTGTTGTTCTTCTGATAAACTCCGATGATAATGAGAGTTACCTCACCCATATTCATTGTGGCGCTGATAAGTTGGAAAGGCGTATGGTCAATATTTGTAAGCTCAAAGCAGATATCCGGATGCTGATAGCCAGACATACTTTACAGCGCGAACGTCTCAAAGAGCTTTTGGCAAAGAATTCTTCTGCTGTTCTTCCTGAAATGGTTACAAAGGATGATGAAAACATTTTGTTTATGAATAAAGTGCAAAAATTCCTGGAGGAGAATCTTTTTGAAAGAAAGTATACAATAAAGATGTTGAGTGCAGACATGGGAATGAGCCGTACTAAATTCTATAGTAAAATGACAGAAATTATAGGGAAAGCGCCCGAATACTATATCCTTGCTTTTAAAATGGATAAAGCCAGAACCTTGCTTGCCACACAGCGATACAGTGTCACCGAGGTAGCAACCATGGTAGGTTATTGTGATGCAAAATATTTTGGAAAGAAGTTCAAAGAGTTCTATCGGGTTTCACCATCGAAATACATTGAGAATGTAATAGGGTAAAGTTGTTTTTAAATGCTATACTTCTATGTATCTTTGCCATGTAAAACAACTGTTCTTTATAACTATAAGATGTACTCTTCTCATGTACTTCCTCCTTGTGAGATAGAGTCAAAACATCCGGATGTTTTGGATGAAAACATGGGGATGTTCTGATTTATAACATCCGGGTGTTGTATGTAAGAACATCCGGATGTTTTGAAGCTTAAACTCTTGTATTTATGTTTGTAGGTACGCTCTTTTTTCTTCTTTTCAGGTATATAGATTTATACCCTTAAAGAATATATTCTTAGGTATTCATTTTAAATAACCAAAGGTTTTCTATATTTGCAACTATGACACATCTTATAAGACGCGCTATTCTGTTTGCCCTGATAGGGCTATCTTTGTCCTCTTGCTACTTTTCCGGTGGCAATAATCGACTTACTGTCTTGCAACGGGTTGATTCTCTGATGGTAAATCATCCCGATAGTGCTTTATCACTGCTTGAAAGCATTGACAATACAGATACACTTTTACGGGCAGACAGGGCATATTATGCATTATTGCTAACGCAGGCCAAAGACAAGAATTACATAAAACATACTACTGACTCAGTGATGCATAAAGTAGTGGACTATTATGATTCGGGAAATAATGATGTTTTGCGGATGAAAGCTCATTATTATCTGGCCCGGGTTTATCAGGATATGGATAGTGTATCTGCTTCCGTGGGTGAATTCTTGATTGCTTTACAATTGGCTGAGGGTGTGAAGGATTCTGATTTTATCTGTTTGTCTGCTGCTAATTTAGGGCATTTTTTAAAGGAGCATGATTTGCCTGATGAAGCTGATTCTTATTATCAGAGAGCAGAAGAAGTGGCATTATCAAAGAGAGACTCTTTGTATTGGGCATTTATATTGATTAATCGGGCGTCTATTGCTATTCAGAGAGGTAAGGAATATTATGGGGAAGCTGAGCATAAGTTATTGAAGGCTTTTGAATATGCGGAAAGTAATAACAATATGTCCGTAAAACGAGCAGCTACTAATTCATTACTATTTTTGTATAGTAATATGGGACGATATGATGATGCTATACAACTCGGGAGAGAATATATTTATACTCAACTGGACTCGATTAAAAATATAGATGGTTATTTGATATTGGGTGATGCATTTTATCATTTGAATCAGAATGATTCTGCAAATTTCTATTTAAAGAAGAGTTTGTTTTCTTCTAACTATCATACAAAGTATTGGGCATATAGGCTTCTTAGTGATATCGCAGCAGAGAAAGGACTTTTGGTTCAATCACTGCAATGGAAAGACTCTTGCATCGTTTATGATAATTTGGCTTCTACTTTATCTTATCCGGTAAAAACAATTAAGAGTCTGGAAAGAATGATAAACCAACGTTATCTTATTCAGTATAAATCTCTTGCAAAGTGGCAATGGCTTGCTATTTCTTCCATTGTTACTATATTAATATTGTCGTTGATTTATTTTGTATGTAAACGGAAAAAATATCGTAAGAGACTTATGCAATTGGATGAAGAGCGATCTTCTATAAAAGAACTTTTTAATAATAAATTGGCTGAGATACAACGTTTGCACGAACTTATTGGGCAGTGTGAAGGGGATAAAGCGAAGATCTATGTGTTGGATAAGCAGTTAAAAACGGTATATGCTGAGAGAGACAATTTGCTTGATAAACTTATTCATTCTCTTCCCGTCTTTAAAAGCTTGATTTTAATGATAGAGAGAAATAAGGATGAGAAAGGATCAAAAGAAATAATAGACATTAAGCTTTGGGGAAAGATAATATCAGAGTTGGATGATATTACTAATAACTTTACCATAAGGTTGTCCAATCAATTTCCTATGTTGAAGAAAGATGATATTCACTTTTGTTGTTTACTGAAAATGGGATTTAAATATTCGGATATTGCTTGTCTTTGTGGACGTACCATTAATATGATGTATAAGCGGCGTGACCTGGTGATTGAAAGGATCGAGCTAAATATTTCTTCATCTTTAGAGACTTTTATTAAGGCATATTGATTGAAATTGGAGGAGTATTCATGTAAATTACACTTTTCTATTTTTATTTTATTTATTAATTTATTGTAAATCAGTTATTTATAGGTTTGCGCTTTAACAAATAACTACACATGTATTATACCCTGATTTGTGAATAAATCGTGTAATTTTGACAGTAAATATAAAACAAAAATATTATGGCAAAATTATTCTTTTTTTTATTCATTATTTCTACTGCATTGTATAGTCAGCCGGTTGCGGCTGAAGAAGTTCTAAAAGATGATGTAACGAATGGACTGGTATGGTATTCGATTCCTTTAAGAGGGCATTCTTCAAATTCAAGTGATGATACAATACTGCGTAGTCCAGCCCTTACACCTGTAAAGGCTTTCATGTGTGAGAAAACGATGCGTCTTGATTTTTCGTCTTCCATTAAAGATGTTATTATTACAGTAGTTAATGCTTCTACGGGCGAAGTGGTTTATTCTGAGAATTTTGCTACGCCGGAGGTGGTATTTATAAACTTAGATGCAGAAGAGGCTGGTGATTATCGATTGGATGTTATGGGGGATGCTACTGCTTTATGGGCTGAATTCTCGTTATAATGATGTATATCTACTTAAAAAGTACTATGGTGTTAGTATTGAAATTAGGAGATGGTTACAAGTATGGAAAAGTGAATTTATCAGCAATGAAATAACTATTATATACTTGTAAGACAATTTTAAGAAGATGTCTGAAATATAGATGTTGAAAGAAATCTGGAGGAGGGATACTTAAGTTTCTTTTAATTATTTGTATTAAGACATCTTTTTGCTTTATTATTATAGAATTTTGTTTATCTTTAGAGGTTTATTGGCTGTTGTTATATTTCTGATACATATCACTGATTTTGGATGTCTAATCTTAAAATACATTTACTTATGAAAAAGATTTTATGTTTTACATGTCTGCTGTTTGTCTGTTCATTCGCATCTGCTCAATTAACAGTGAATCCTAATGGTAATGTTGCTGTTAAAAGTGGAGTAACTCCTTTATCTACGATAAGTGTAAATGGGAATGGTAATACGGAAAGTGATGTTTTTGTTGAATCAACGAAAAGAGGTATAATGGTGCATCGTACAGGAGTAGCACCGAACGGTGGGTGGGGGATCGGTATAACAGGAGATGCTACGCCTGAGGCAAATTCTTTCAATATAGGTACACGTGGATATACCGTTGCCAGTTCACCTTTAGGAGGTGGGCGTGCGTATGGGGTATTTGGAAGAGCCGGGAATTGTACTTCCGGGTATAACTTTGGTGTTTTAGGAGCTCTTGATGGTTCTGTCAATGGAGCGGGTATATATGGCACTTCCAATGCTTATGATTGGGGAGAATCTGTTCCGGGGCGTTATGCCGGCTTTTTCAGAGGCAATGTATACGTGACTGCTAGTATTTATGGTCAGCTATTAACTCCTACGGCTATTTCTCAGCAAAGTCTGTCTCCTTTATCGAGGGTTTCTGCTGCTGATGTAAATGTAACAGATAAACTGAGGCTGTTGAATTCTGTTCGCTACAATTTAGAGCAACCTGCCGCACAGAATGTTTCCAAGGTTAGAAATGCAGGCGATAGCCTGGCGATTAGTTCTTTGGAACTTTCGGTGGAGGAGGCTCAGGCTTATTCTAAAGCGCATTATGGCTTTGTTGCACAGGAACTGAAAGAAGTATATCCCGATCTGGTGTATGAAAATGCACAAGGCGAACTGAGCATTAATTATATTGAAATGATTCCTCTATTGGTACAATCTATTCAAGAGTTGGCCATGGAAGTGAATAATCTGAAATCAGATAAAGGCTTTACGAGAGCGGCTGTATCAAAAGGTGGAGATGATGACTCTTCTTCTGAGTACAGGGATATCATAGCACCGGAATTATTTCAAAATATGCCTAATCCTTTTACAGATAATACGGTGATCAAATATATTATCCCACAAGATGCCCAAAAAGCCAATTTACTTATCTATAATATGAGCGGTAAACAGATTGAGCAATTCACTTTATCTCAAAAAGGTGAGGGCTCTGTTACTTTGGCGGGTAGCCAACTGGAGGCAGGTATGTATTTGTATTCTTTGATCGTTGATGGAAATGTGATTGATGTGAAAAGAATGATCCTAACTAAGTAGGAGAAATTAGGGCTAAACTATTGCTATTATTAATAACTTTAAAAACACACACTCATGAAAACTAACAATGCAATTTTCATCTCAATTATTCTTTTCTTCTGCTGCTCAGCGAGTCATGCACAATTGAAAGTGCTTTCAAATGGTAAAGTTGGAATTGGTACTACTACTCCCAAGTACAGCCTTCTGGATATTGGAAAGGCAGGTACTGCCGGCGGATTGGCTATTTATAACAGCGCATTGTCCAATCCTCTTCTTTTTAAATTATATTCTAACGGAGATTATGGCTATTTAAATTTTGGAGGAATAGCAAAACATGGAATAACAATCTGTAAAGATGGTGGTATTGGTCTTGGAGCCGATCCCTCTATAGAACTGGATACTCCTGAGTATATTAACATATATACTTATGGGGAGAGATCTGCATTAATGGCTTATGCAAAGTACCCCTATGATTATGGTGATATCATAAAAGTTTATTCATGGCGTGATACCGATATGGCTTATGTTGTAAGAGACGTGCGTAATGGTGGGAGTCCGCTTGTTTTTTATGTAGCCGGTGATGGAAGTGTCTATTCAAAGGGTAGTATACTGACAGCTTCTGATGAATCCTATAAAGAAAATATAAGTTCAATAAACAATAGCCTGAATACGATCAGACAAATGAGAGGTGTTACCTATAAGTTAAAGGAACAGGCTGATGAATCAACTACTGCAAGCACTCTTCAAAGTGATGTTTCTTCCAGAGATACTTTATCCGCTCAGTCTCCTGTACCGGTTGAAATCGTTAATAAGATAAAAGCTGAAAAGAAAAGAAAGAAGTCCGGTTTTATCGCTCAGGAATTGGAAGAAATATTCCCGGAAGCTGTTTATACATTACCCAATGGAAAGAAGGCCATTGCTTATTCTGAAATTATTCCTTTATTAGTGGAAGCCATCAAAGAACAACAAAACGAAATAGATAAACAGCAGAACGAAATTGATGAATTAAGACAATCTAAGATCGTTCAAACCAGATCTGCTATTGGTGCTGTAGATGAACAATCAGATGTAAACTCATTGCTGGATGAAAAGCTGAAAGCCAAACTTTATTCCAATATACCCAATCCTTTTAAGGAACAGACTACTATTTCTTTCTTTATCCCCGAAGCATCTTCCAGAGCCAGTATTCATATCTATAACCTTCAAGGAAAACAGATAAAACAGCTCAATATTGAGTCACGAGGAAATGGTTCGGTAACTATCAATGGCTATGAGTTGACTCCGGGAATGTATATGTATTCATTGATTGTAGATGGCCAAGAAGTTGATACGAAAAAGATGATATTAACCGAATAAATGTGAGGTAATTATGAAAAAAATAATGCTCTATTTCTTTATTAGTATTTGCTGTGATTTACTTCAAGCACAAGAGTCTTTAACTTTGCATATTACTCCTGGTACATTGAAAGATAATCTCACAGAAACACAATTGGCTAAAGTGAAAAAGTTAACCTTAATTGGTGGAATGAATGATAATGATTTTGTTATTTTCAGAGAATACATGCCTCAATTGGAAGAATTGGTTATGAGAGAAGTAGATATAGAAGAAATTCCTGCCAAAGCATTTTGCAAGAGTAATATATATTATCTTGAATTACCAGAGAAGCTCAAAAGTATAGGTGATAGTGCTTTTTATAGTTTAAGAAGTATTGGGATTAATCTGACGATTACAGGTGAGTTTCCAATTCTAAAAGGAAATGTTTTTGCAAATGCCATTAGACATTTTTATGTTGATGAAAATAATTTGTATTGCAAAATGACAGATAATGAATTCATTTATTCCATGGATGATAAGATTCTGTATGCTGCTCCTATGGGGGCAATCATTCGTATTCCGGAGGGAGTTGAAATCATATATAGAGGCGCTTTTCAAAATTGCTGGATTGATTACGGAGAAATAGTAATCCCTTCTTCTGTAAGAGTCATCGGTGGACATGCTTTTGATAATGTAGAAAGTGTTGAACCTGTTCGTTCTGGGGGAGTTGTATCGTATACTTGTTGGGCATCAGAACCTCCTATATTAGATGGAGAAGTTTTCAATAAAGAAAATGTGGGTTATACTTATTTATTTGTTTTGGAGGAATCTGTAAAATTGTATAAAGCATCTCCTCAATGGAATGAATTTAGGTGTATATCTGGGACTCATCTACCACAAGGAATTTCGAATAATGAAGTATCATTTTTGAGAATGAATATTTCTGATAATAACCTTCATATAGATTCAGAGAAAAATATTTATTCAGTAGAAATAGTAAACATAGATGGATATATTATATATAAAAAGGTAGTTGATAATAGTTTTTCTTTAAATATTCCTATATGTGGTAAGTTTGTTGGTTTACTACAAGTAGTCTATAAAGATGGAGATAGAGAAGTTATTAAATTAAACTTTTAATTAATCGGAAAGAATTTATGAATAGAATATTACAATTTTTGATTTTTATATTTTGGAGTACTTTGTTGTATTCTCAGAATATAGTGGTTGATGGGGTTACCTTCTCAACAGATGGAAGGACTCTGATTAAATATCCGAAAGATAAAACAGACGAGGAGTATGTGGTACCCGAAGGTACGGAAATTATAATGTCATATGCAATTGATATGAATGAACATTTACGCAAGATTACTCTACCTTCATCTTTAATGAAAATGAATTCGCAAGCTATAAAATCTTGTTCTTGTTTGGAAATTGTAGTTTTTAACACATATCCTCAGCAAATAGTAAGTCCCATATTTGTTAATAATCCAATTAAAGAGTTTCAGACATCAGAAACGTGTCTAAATTGTATTGCAATTGATGGCGTACTTTTTTCATCTGACAAAAAGGTATTACTCCATTTTCCTACATATAACAGTCTTGAACCTAAAAATAAGTATATAGTTCCCGAGAGTACAGAAATTATTTCTGAATATGCTTTTGAAGGGGCTCATGTGAATGAACTTATACTTCCTTCTACTTTGAAGGAGATTGGAGATTATGCATTTTCCTGGTGTCAAGCCATTTCGGTTACTTGGAAGCAGTTCCCTGCCAATAGAGGATTGGGGATATTTGCGGGAACTAAAATTTCTTCATTTAATGTCATGGGAGATGATTGTAATTGTGTTTCTATCGATGGTGCTCTTTATTCAAAAGATAATAAGTGTTTGCTTTTAGTGCCGGCATGTAAAACATATGATAGAATTCCTGAGGGGGTTAGAGAAATTGGTACAAAGGTTATGGGAGGAGCTAACATTGGGAAAATGATACTACCAACCACATTGACTCACATAAACGATTCTGCTTTTTATGATAATATCTCTTATAATTCTTTTTTGGTTGTTACAGGACAATTTCCAATTCTCGGGAAGCATATTTTTTATGATAAAAGTATTTCTATTATTACTGATAACGATAATCCATATTGTCATACATCAGAGGATGGGAGTGTTTATTCAAATGACGGAAAAGTCTTACATTTTGCTCCAAGAGATTTCCAGCATTATTCTTATTGTTGTGTTGAAATAATAGACCGGTATGCATTTCAAGATACTTACTTCCGTTATGGAGATATTTATATTCCTAATAGTGTGCGTTTGATTAGAGAGCATGCCTTTGATGATATTAAACCTGCCTTGCCAACACGTTCAGAGCCTTCGTATTATAATTTCAAATTTGCCTGTGATGCATTGACCCCTCCCGAATTGGAAGGTGAAGTGTTTACTGAAAACAATGTTGGCAATAGTACTTTATTGGTTCCAAAAGGATCTGAGGAATTATACAAAGCCACTCCTCAGTGGAATACATTTGGAACTATAGAAACTCCTCGTCCTCCACAAGGAATTTCTGAAAATTCAGTTTCTTCTTTGAAAGTTAATCGCGTGGATGGAGCAATTTACATAGAAGCTTTAAAGCCATTGGAAACAGTAAGATTAATCGATTTAAATGGAAATGTTGTACATGAAAAGAATCAGGTGAATAGTTGTCATACGATTTGTGATATTTCTTTTCTTGATGGATTTTTCGGTTTACTACATGTGATTTTTAAAGACGGAGATAGTGAAGTTCTCAAATTAAACTTCTAATTAATTTAATCGGAAAGAATTATGAATAGAATCTTACAATTTTCGATTTTCATATTTTGGAGCACTTTGTTGTGTTCACAAAATAGAGTTGTTGATGGAGTTACCTTCTCAGCTGATGGAAAGACTTTGATAAAGTATCCTACAGATAAGTTTTATAAAGAATATATAATACCTGAAGGTACGGAGATCATAGGTAAAAAAGCATTTGTAGGAGCTTGGGTTGAAAAAGTGACATTGCCAACTACATTAACTCATATAAACGATTCTGCTTTTTATTATGGGGCATCCCATTTTATCATTACAGGAAAGTTTCCAATTCTTGGAAATCATGTTTTTGGGCTAACTGCTGAAAGGTATTTTGAAGTTAGTCAGGGTAATTCTTATTGCCAAGTGTCAGAGAATGGTTTTGTCTATTCAGAAGATAGGAAAACTGTACATATAGCTCCTGGAATTATAGTTGGTTATTTAGAGAATATTGAAATAATTGACAGGTACGCATTTCAAGATTGTTACTTCCGTTCTGGAATTTACATTCCTGGTAGTGTGCATTTAATTCGAGAGCACGCATTTGATGATATTTATAAGGATATACCAATACGTTCAAAGTCATCATCTTATAATTTAAATTTTAAATGTGATGTATTAATTCCTCCCGAATTGGAAGGTGAAGTGTTTACTGAAAACAATGTTGGCAATAGTACTTTATTGGTTCCAAAAGAGTCTGAAGAATTATATAAAACTGCTTCTCAGTGGAATACGTTCGGGACTATAAAAGGGTATACTCCTGGACCTCCACAAGGAATTTCTGAAGATTCGGTTTCTTCTTTGAAAGTTAATCGTGTGGATGGAGCAATTTACATAGAAGCTTTAAAGTCGATGGATACGGTAAGGTTAATCAATCTAAATGGGAGTATTGTACGTGAAAAGAATCAGGTGAATAGTTGTCATACGATTTGTGATATTTCTTCTCTTGATGGATTTTTCGGTTTACTACAGGTTATTTATGAAGATGGGAGTAATTATACAATTAAATTAAATTTTTAAGGATATGACACGCTACTTTTTTATTGTTATATTTATTCTGATTTCTACACAGCTTAAAGCTCAGTTATCAGAAACAATCCGTGTAGAGGAGTCGGATCTTTCGTTTTCGCGTATGGAAGAATTTGATTGTGTTATGTGGGAAAAGAGTTCTGAATTTACGGAACAGGTAAATACCCCTAAACTTCCGGTTATTATAGAATCATTCGTTATTCCTTTTGATGCGCAAGTTACCAATATTGATGTGGTTGTGAAAGGGAAAAACTTGTTGAATAGAAGTTTGTTGATTGTACCTGTTGATCCTCCTATTTCAATAGGAAATGATTTTGCAACATCATCGCTCAAACCGGATGGCGCCATTTATAATTCATCTCTTGCTTACCCTACAGAAAATGTGAAGATCATTTCTGATGTATACGAACATGGGTATCATGTAGTGACAGTTGAAGTTTGTCCTTTCGAATATGTTCCTCTAAATAAAGCATTGTCCTTATTGGATTTGACATTTACAATAAATTATATGCAATCACGCGGAGTTACTGAATATCCACAATATCAATCTTCCAAATCGGCAAATCGTGCCTATCGTTTTGTTTATTCTAAAGTGAAGAACAAGCAAGACATGAATCGTTTTTCAAATCAGAGAACTGGAATAATATCCAATGAATCATTGAATATGAATGAAAGGAGTTTGGGTGCTTCTAATACGATAGTAAATATTATTCCTGAGTATTTGATTGTGACTAAGAATGAATTAAAACCTACTTTTCAACGTTTGGCAGATTGGAAAACGAAAAAAGGAGTGCCAACTGTTGTTATGACAATAGAAGAAGTACAGGCACAAAATGAAGGATGTGATCTTGCTGAGAAAATAAGAAACTATCTAAAGAAATGTAGACAGAATTGGGGAAGTGATTTCTTTGTTCTCTTAGGAGGAGATACTAATATTATTCCAGAGCGAATGGGTACTAATGGGACTGATCGCTATGATAGTTATAATGAAAAGACTGATGTATATAAAAAGGATTCTACCATACGAGCACAAGATTTATATTTTACAGCATTAGATGGGAATTGGAATATGAATAATAATCATGTTTACAATGAATATTACCAATATCAAACAGCAAATAAATACCCTTCTGCTAAAATAAATTTAGATCATGCTGATTTTGGAAGGGACATATATTTAGGACGTGCTCCTGTAAAAAATATTAGTGAGGCTGAAAACTTTGTAAATAAAGTGTTGATGTATGAAAAAGCTAATGCCAATATTGATTACTCTTATATACTTAATAGTCTTAACATAGACGCATTCATTGACAAAGATGAAAATACTGGTTTTTTGAGTGTTGATGCAAGAAGTTCTATAGATGGATATTATAGTTCATATTCTCAATTGAATCGTTGGTTTCTTTTTGACCATTACAATTGTACTTGCAATAAACATTCAAAATATGTAACGAAGTCTCGTGGAGAAGAACTAAATAAAAATAATTTTATGGCTGCGCTTCAAAATGGGGGGAATTCAGGGTTAAATCATTTTCATTTAGTTTATCACATGGATCATTCTTCTCCAAGAGGAATGGGAGCTTCTTCTTTGGATAAAAATGAGGCGATACATAACACAGATGTGGATTTGTTGACAAATGGGAATTATTTACAAATAGTATTGTCAAGTGGTTGTGAACCGGCTACTTTTAATGAAGATTGTATTGCAGAGCATTTTATACATAATCCCAATGGTGGTGCAGTGGCATATATAGGTAACGCAGATAGAGGACGAGCTAATGAGCATTTTCAACTTAATAATTTATTAAAGGCTTTATATTCCAATGAATCAACTTATCATAATTTGGGCTATGTATTTCAAGCGACTATTGGCAGTAGGAATAGTGATAATTGCCGACTAACCCTTTTGGGAGATCCGGAAATGTCTGTATGGACAGCAGTTCCACAAACGTTGAATGTATCTGTCACCCCTAATACCATAACCAATGGTGAGAACACAATTTCTATACAAATCAATAATTTGCCTGTAAATCAGGAGGCACTGGTCTGTTTGATGAAAGAAGGAGAAGGATATTCTACTTTAACTATAAATGACCGGGCGGTACATTCTTTTACTTTTACTCCGTATACATCCGGTGTGGTTGATGTTACGGTTACTACAAATAATTTCCGTCCTTTTGAAACAACGATTCCCGTCAGTGTAAGTCCGAAAGCGGTTCTTCATATTTCAGATTTGGTATTTGATGATGATAAAACGGGAGGTAGTAATGGGAACAATGATAAACAATTGGATGCAGGAGAAACGGTTGAACTTTCTGTTGCGTTAAAAAATGAAGGAAGTACGGTTTCGGATGTTGTGACAGGAAAATTAACTTGTAATTCTTCGGAAATCAGTATGATTAATGATGTGGTTTCATTTGGTAAAATCAATGCAGGAAGTAACCAGGTGTCGGGTACAAAATTTGTATTTACTATTGATAAGAACTGTAGAGAGCACCTCAAGAGTGCTCAGGACCCGATAGAGTTTACTTTAAAGATACAAAATGGTACGAATTTCGTTAATGAAAAATTCCTGGTGGATGTTTTTGCTCCTGAAATAGAGATTGGTAATCAAAAGGTTACTTGGACAAGTAATGGAAATACGACAGTTGAGGCAGGAGAAACAGTGAAGATGAATATTGATTTAATGAATATGGGGAAGGCTGTGGCTACAGGGGTGAAAGCTGTACTTATTTCAAACAATGCCCAGATATCGTGTTCGTCTACACCAATTGTATATCCGGCTATTCCTTTTGCTGAGACTAAGAGTAATACGGTTGCTTTCCAATTTCAAACAGCAAGTAACTATACAGGAGGGTTGAACTTAACATTACAGCTTAGTAATGAGTATGGAAAGATCTGGAGTTTTCCGGTGAATCCATTGTTGCGACCTGCTATGATAGATGCGTCAACCATTAATACCCTCTCTTATAGTTCTTCGATAAATGTGTATTGGACACCAGTAAGCAATGTGGCCGGTTATAACATATATCGCAGTAACAATGGTGAAAATGGTGTCTATCAGAAATTGAATAAATTCCCTCTAACTGCTGCCTATTATTTGGATGATAATCTTGCTAAACTTGCTACCTATCATTATAAAATCTCAACAATTTCAACTAACGGGAATGAAAGTAGCTGGAGCCCGGCTTATCGTACATGGACTTCGTATCCGGTGGTAAGTCCGTTCCCACGACGAATTTCTACTGGTGCTTATTCATCTGTATCCAGCCCTAATATTGCAGATGTAGATAATGACGGTAAACAAGAAATATTTTGGATTTACGAAGATCGGTATGAAACTCGTACCAGCTATTTGATGGGATTCCGGCCTACGGGTGAGGAATTGTTTGATATCGATGGAAATGTAACTACGGTCAGCGGTTTTGCTAAAACACCAACAATGCTGACAGGCCAAGTGGCTTTTGGAGACTTAGCTGGGAATGGGGAACAAAATATTGTAGTATCTACGTGGGACGATCTATACAGAGATAAAAACGCTGTTCGCTGTTATTCTCCATTTGATAAGGATGGAGATCATAAACCGGATTTGTTATGGGAAAAAAAGATTCCTTATTCAATGTTTCAAAGTCCGGTAATAGCCAATTTAGATGGGAGTTCGGATGGGACGATGGAGGTTGTTATTAAATCGCATCAGACTTCTGATATTTTTATTCTGGATCATAATGGTAATGAATTGAGGCGAATAAATCCGAATGTTAATGATGGTAGAAGTTGTAACTATTCTGCTTTAACTGTTGCTGATCTGGATAACGACGGCCAAATGGAAATCATAGCTTCTTATGATTCTTTGGGTATTTATATCTGGCGGCAGGATGGAACTCCTTTTACAACGAATCCATTCTGGGGAGCAGGTATTCTTAGGTTGGCATCTGCTCCAGTAGTATGTGATTTGAATGAGGATGGAAAAAAAGAAATATTGTTCTCGCAGCGGCAAATGGCCGAAAGTCATATTTTCGCCATTAGCCTGGAGGGCGATAAAACGGTTGCCGGCTGGGATGGTAGTCAGACTATTCCATATACGGTTAATGTTGTAGGGGCTACTCTTGATCATACTCTGTCCGTGGGTGATATTAATAATGACGGTCACCTGGAAGTGGTTATATTAGGTCATGAAATGGTGAAGGCATGGAAGCATACAGGTGATTTTCTTTTTAGTAAACCTATTAATGGATTGTTTCCACAAGAGAATTATGCTGCCAATATAGATGCTCCTGTTTTGGCCGATGTGGATGGAGATGCTATACCGGATGTTGTTTTTTGTTGTAAAAACTTTATTTATGCTTTACATAATGACGGAAGTGATATTGTAGGGTTTCCAATAATATCGGATGAAGGATTTCTGGTGGCCCCTTGTGTGGCAGATATTGATAATGATGGTAAAAATGAGCTAATTGCCGGTAATGAAAAAGATTTGTATGTGTGGAAGACCGAAGGTATTCCTACAGCAATAGAATGGGGCGTTTATCGTGGTAACCCGCAAAATACCGGAGAGTATTTTCCGACAGTTTGTAAACCAATGCTGATAAATGCCAATGAAACATGGGATGGGGAATCTCCTTGCGGAAACGTGGTATTACAATCGGGACGCCTGGTGGTTCCAGGTGATAAGACGATGACGCTGAATAATACTTCATCGGTAATAGTTCGTTCGGGGGCTACACTTGAAGTAGACGGTGGCAGTATCCTGAATGCACGGCTTGTGGTGCAGAAAGGGGGTACAGTGGTTGTCAAAAACAACAGTCTGATCAAGTTACGAAGCGGTGCCGGATTTGAGATGGAGAATGGCGCAGTGCTGGATTTACCTTGTGGGGCGATTGATGTGCCTTAAATGATATTTATAGAGTGGACTTAAAAAGATGTCTGAAATATGGATGCTAAAGGAAAACTGGAGGAGGGATACTTAAGTTTCTTTTAATTATTTGTATTAAGACATCTTTTCTTTTTGCTTGAGATATACAATATTTCTGTTTTTAATTCTTGGCCTCTTTTGTGGTTATCTTGATGAAATCCTGTACTTTTGCAAGCGTAACTAATGAGAGAGCCAACTTATGAACCAGATAAATTCAGTATGCGTCTACAGCGCATCAAGTACCAAGATAGATGAAGTTTACTTTAATGCCGCCCGACAGTTGGGGCAATTGCTTGCTAAACGCCGTATCCGGCTCATTAATGGGGCAGGTAGTATCGGGCTGATGCGCTCGGTGGCAGATGCTGTTCTTGAAAATGGTGGAGAGGTGACCGGAGTAATTCCGAAGTTTATGGTAGAACAGGGATGGCATCACACAGGATTAAGTAAACTGGTAGAAGTGGAAAGTATGCACGAGCGCAAGCAATTGATGGCTGATTTGAGTGATGCTGTTATTGCGTTGCCCGGTGGTTGTGGTACATTGGAGGAGTTACTCGAAATTATTACCTGGAAGCAGTTGGGGCTTTATTTTAATCCGATTGTTATACTAAATACGAATGGTTTCTTTGATCCGTTGCTCGATATGCTTACGCGTGCTATTGACGAAAACTTTATGAGGCGTCAGCACGGAGAGATCTGGCATGTGGCTACTACACCAGAAGAGGCTGTGGAGCTGATATATACGGTTCCTGTCTGGGATGCGTCTATTCGAAAGTTTGCTGCGATATGAGTATGTGGTTAATGCTGACATCGGGCTTTGAGGGAATGCCTCTCCCCTACTCTCCCCGCACGGATGATGTAGTAGCATTGATATTGCTGACTTGTTTCTTTTTGTCTTCTTTTGCACTGGCACGTAGTAAGAAGTTTCTTTCTCAACAGGCAAAGGATTTTGTACTGCATCGGGAACGTACCAGTATCTTTGCTGTTTCTACGGCAGCAGATGTTCGGTATCTGTTGTTGTTAGTACTGCAAACCTGTATTTTGAGCGGAATCTGTATTTTTAATTATTTCAATGATGTGCAACCGGCTTTGATGGAAGAAGTCTCTCCCCGCCTGCTGCTTGGAGTCTATATACTTGCCTGTTTGCTTTATCTATTGTTTAAATGGATGCTCTATTCTTTTTTAGGATGGGTGTTTTTTGACAAAAATCGGACAAGCCTTTGGCTGGAATCTTATTCTACATTGATCTATTATCTTGGATTTTCCCTTTTCCCATTCGTATTGTTCCTTGTTTACTTCGATCTGAAAATCATATTTTTAGTTTCAATCGGATTGTTTCTGATAATTTTTACTAAAATATTGATGTTCTATAAGTGGTTAAAGCTTTTTTTCGATAATATTAGCAGCATTTTCCTTTTAATTTTGTACTTTTGTGCCCTTGAAATCATACCCTGTTTGCTTTTGTATCAGGGTTTGAGAGAGCTAAACAATATATTGGTAATAAAATTTTAGGACGTTGAAAATTAAGAAAGTACTTGTGTCGCAGCCTAAGCCTGCTTCGGAGAAATCTCCATATTACGACATTGCTGAGAAGTATGGCGTAAAAATAGATTTCCGCCCCTTTATCAAAGTGGAAAGTGTTTCTGCTAAAGAGGTTAGACAACAGAAGGTGTCAATACTTGACCACACAGCTGTCATATTTACTTCGCGTCATGCGATTGATCATTTCTTCCACCTTTGCACGGAGCTTCGTGTGACGATTCCGGAGACGATGAAGTATTTCTGTGTGACGGAGCAAATCGCGCTATACATACAGAAGTATGTGCAATATCGTAAGCGTAAGATCTTTTTCGGAGCTACGGGTAAGATTGAGGATCTCATTCCTTCTATCGTAAAGCATAAGACTGAAAAGTATCTTGTGCCAATGTCTGATGTGCATAATGATGACATTAAGAACCTGCTGGACAAGCATAATGTTCAGCATACGGAAGTTGTAATGTATCGTACTGTCAGCAACGATTTTGGAGAGGGAGAAGAGTTTGACTATGATATGTTGGTGTTCTTTAGTCCTGCCGGCGTTTCTTCATTAAAGAAGAACTTTCCGGATTTTGATCAAAAGAATATTAAGATCGGAACATTTGGCTCTACTACAGCACAAGCTGTTCGTGATGCCGGCCTTCGTTTAGACCTGGAGGCTCCTACTGTGCAGGCTCCTTCTATGACAGCTGCACTGGATATGTTTATTAAGGAAAACAATAAGGGAAAATAAAAGAAAGGAATAAGTTACGGGCTACGAGCTACGGGTGCTACGTATTGTACGTGTGTTAGTGCTTGTAGCTCGTAATTTTTTTAACTTGTAACCGGAGAAGATGAATACATTGTGCAAGGCCGAAAGGCTCTATAGTAAGATTGTTATTGAGAAGATGTTTGCAGGCGGGGCTTCGCGTTCATTTTCTGTCTTTCCTTTGCGTGCAGTGTATATGTCTGTTGACAGGCAGGAAGTGCCTGCATCTATCCTTATCAGTGTTCCTAAAAAACGGTTTAAGCGTGCTGTGAAACGCAATCGGGTGAAGCGGCAGATACGCGAAGCTTACCGTAAAAATAAGGGTGGATTGTGGCAGGCTTTGGAAGAGAAGGAACAAGGGGTGGCTGTTGCTTTTATCTATCTGTCGAATGAATTGTTCTCCTCTGCTGAAATAGAGAACAAGGTGAAGATTTTGCTTGCCCGCATAGCAGAGAAGCTGGAATGAGGCGCTTTTTGTCTTACATATTGTTGCTTCCTATTTACTTTTACCGGGCTTGTATTTCACCTATGACCCCTCCTTCTTGTCGCTTTACTCCTACCTGTTCGCAGTATGCTATTGAGGCGATCAAGAAACACGGACCATTCAAAGGGCTTTATCTGGCTGTAAGAAGAATTCTGCGTTGCCATCCATGGGGTGGTTCCGGCTATGACCCTGTGCCTTGATTGCTTATGGAACTATTAGATATACATACCCATCACTTGGCGGAAAGTACGTTTTCTGCAATTAAGAATATTCGTTTTCTCAAAGAAGAATTTTCTCCGGAGCCGGGGCGATATTATTCAATAGGCATTCATCCCTGGGATGTAGAACTGGAGGATGAGATTGATTGGGGTTTGTTTGAGGAGTTAGCTATGCATCCTCAGGTATTGGCTGTTGGTGAGTGCGGTATTGATAAACTGGTACATAAAGAATTGTTACCGGTTCAGGAACGTATCTTCTTGCGGCAGTTGGGTATTGCAGAACGTCTGCTGAAGCCCGTTTTAATTCATAATGTGAAATCTACGGAAATCATCAGTTTGATGAAAGGTCGTAGCCCTGGCCTTATTCCCTGGATATTACATGGTTTTCGAGGGAAAAAGCCTCTTGCTTTGCAACTTATCCGACATGGATTTTACCTCTCATTCGGTGCCAGATACAACGAAGATACTTTACGTGCTGTACCACTTGACCGATTGTTTCTGGAAACAGATGATGCAGAGACGGATATTCATGAAATTTATAAGAAAGTGGCTGATACACTGAATATGTCTGTGGGAGAACTCACAGAGCGGGTACAGCGTAACATTAAGAATGTATTTTTTAATGAATAAGAGTTGTTTCTTCGAAGAAAGAGTCGTACTTTTGCCCAGACTAAATATTTAAAAACTAATATCATTCGATGAATTTTGTAGAAGAATTAAGATGGCGTGGCATGTTACAGGATATGATGCCAGGCACAGAAGAATTGTTAGCTAAGGAGCAAGTAACGGCTTATCTCGGAATTGATCCGACTGCTGATTCGCTGCATATTGGTCACTTGTGTGGCGTAATGATGCTCCGCCACCTTCAGCGTTGTGGTCATAAACCATTGGCACTCATCGGTGGTGCAACAGGTATGATTGGCGATCCATCCGGTAAATCGGCAGAGCGTAATCTGTTGAACGAAGAGACGTTGCGTCATAATCAGGCTTGTATAAAGAAGCAGTTGGCTAAGTTTCTGGATTTTGAGTCGGATGTTCCGAATCGGGCTGAGCTGGTCAACAATTATGACTGGATGAAAGAATTTACTTTCCTTGATTTTGTTCGTGAGGTGGGCAAGCACATCACTGTAAATTATATGATGGCAAAAGATTCGGTTAAGAGACGTCTGAATGGCGAAGCTCGTGATGGTTTGTCATTCACCGAGTTTACTTATCAGCTTCTTCAGGGATATGACTTCCTGCATCTGAACCAGACGAGAGGTTGTAAGCTTCAGATGGGTGGTTCGGATCAATGGGGTAATATCACCACTGGTGCTGAACTGATACGCCGTACGAATGGGGGAGAGGTTTTTGCCTTGACTTGTCCGTTGATTACAAAAGCCGATGGTGGTAAGTTCGGTAAGACAGAATCGGGAAATGTATGGTTGGATGCAAAATATACTTCTCCGTATAAGTTCTTCCAATTCTGGTTGAATGTGAGCGATTCGGATGCCGAACGTTATATCAAGATATTTACTGCTTTGTCGAAAGAAGAGATTGATTCGTTGATTGCAGAACATCAGCAGGCTCCGCACTTGCGTGTACTTCAAAAACGCCTGGCAAAAGAAGTGACAATCATGGTTCACTCTGAAGAGGATTATAATGCGGCTGTAGACGCCTCGAATATCTTGTTTGGTAATGCAACCTCTGATGCGCTGAGAAAACTTGATGAAGACACGCTATTGGCGGTTTTTGAGGGTGTTCCTCAGTTTGAAGTATCCCGTGATGCATTGGTGGAAGGTGTAAAGGCAGTTGATTTGTTTGTGGATGATGCTGCTGTATTTGCATCCAAAGGTGAAATGCGTAAGCTGGTGCAGGGTGGGGGAGTTTCTTTGAATAAAGAGAAACTGGCTGCTTTTGACCAGGTTATAACCACTGCAGACCTGCTTGACGAGAAGTATTTACTTGTTCAGCGTGGTAAGAAGAACTATTATCTGATCATTGCTAAATAAAAAAAAGTAGCAAAATATTTGGAGAATTAGACATATAACACTATCTTTGCACCGCTTTTTAACAGAAAGCACAGTTAGTTTGTCCCATGGTGTAATGGTAGCACAACAGTTTTTGGTTCTGTTTGTCTAAGTTCGAATCTTGGTGGGACAACGAACAATGTCTTGATAAGACAACAACTTTATTGTAAAAAACACTAAATCCCGCTAAATATGGCTATTTAGCGGGATTTTTCTTTTCATACTTTTCCTACTCTATAGAGAGTGTGAAATAAGAGGTATGTAAAAATCTCTAATTACTGAACTTTTTTCTTGTCTATGTGTCATTTATATGTTACCTTTACAGCATGGTGAAGAAGGTTAGGGAACTCATTTTGTATAAGTCATACTTTAAAGAGTTCTATAGGGAGCAATCTCCGAAAGTGCAGAATAAGATTGCTAAAATCTTAGAGATACTGGAATATATAGAATGTGTTCCTACGAAGTATCTTAAATATATGGAGGGTACAGACGGTTTGTACGAGATACGTGTAACCTTGGGTAGCGATACATTTCGTATTTTTTGTTTTTTTGATAAGGGGCAGTTAGTGGTTTTACTTTCCGGTTTCCAAAAGAAAATGCAAAAAACACCTAAAAAAGAGATTGATAGGGCTGTCCGATTGATGGCTGAATATTTTGATGATAAAAAGAGGAGGTAAAATAATGGATATTACAACATTCGATCAATTTAAAGATGAAATTTACGGTGTGAAAGGTACATCCAGGCGAGACGAATTAGAACGTGAACTGGAAACACTGCGCATTGGTATTCAAATTCGTAATGCCCGTCAGAAGAAAGAAATGACGCAGGCGCAACTGGCCGAACGTATAAACAAGAAACGTACATTTATCTCTAAAGTAGAGAATGACGGAGGTAACTTGACACTGAAAACCTTGATAGATATAGTTGAAAGGGGGCTTGGTGGTAAGCTGAATATTGAAGTACAAATTTAAACGACTTCGCCCGGATGATGGAAATCACCCGGGCGAATTGTTTTTGTCTTCTCTTATAAGATATAAAGAACATTTAGCGATGTTTGTACGCTTGGGCTTTCTCCTTCGTAGCCTTCATCATTACCGCCCGGCTAGGTTGTATCTGCCTTGGCAAAAGAGAGTGATTTGCACATCGCTTTTAGGTCAGTGCATGGTGTGAAGAGGATGTGCGTCTTTACAATTTTACGGCATCTACGTTTTTTTTTCTTTCTCCATGCTTTACTGGAAATAGAAATACGGAAGCGGCACCCGTAGCAAAATACGATAGATCCTCCCAGCTAAAGTCGGTGATATTGGATATCTAATTTATAGTTCCTCCAACAGTCGCACCGATAATGATATGTCAGAACTCATTTGGGCTCCGTATATATCAACGGATTATTCAGGAAACTTTAATTAGGCTTTCCTCCTTTAGGTCCTCCGTCAGCACATTCATCTTATTATCCATTCCTCATAATTATTTATATTATCCACAGACACTTCTTCAAAAGCTATTCGTTTAAGCTCTTCTCTATACTCAAACACGATAGCCGATTTCTCCGGATACTCTTGCAATCGCCTATAAATCCTTTGATAGATTATCATACTCGAAGGATATGTAAGTCCAGCCGTATGAAATAGTATTAGATTGCTTTTCTTGAATAATATATTTATTAATATGGCAGCTTTTATTCTTATGTGTATTATATCATCTGCATATATTTTGTAATCCATATTAAACTCTTCATACAATAGCTTTATTTCACTATCAGAGAAATCATACTTCTTCAGTAAACTATAAAGTTTAATATGTTTGAATATTTTGAAATTTTTAAAATATATATCTGTTTTTTTTCTATCTTTATTTCTCCTATGATGATAGGAGAAGTGACCTTCTTGTTGAATATACATAAAGGAAAAGCAGTTCTTCTATTTTTGAGAGATACAATCCTCCCTAAATTATGTATTGCAGAAAAGCATGCATAAAATTTACCTTTAACCACGGTAAAAGAACTTGTATTTTCCAAGTTATATATCTTAAGATAATAATTATCGGATGACTGGAAACTTGTATGATTTATAGCCATAATTTATAGGATTATTAATAATGAAATTTCCATTGTTTAGTAATGAACTGATAAATTTATCATTACCTGTTGATAAATAATATTTTATAGCAGCATTTATCCGATGATTACCATCAGTAATGGTTCTTGTCCCCTTGTGATAAAATCCAGCAGCGCCAGATTTATCACTAAAAGTACCATTTCTCATTTGTTCATAATACATATCTACTATTTCTTGTTTTACGCCTTGTTGCGCACTACGCAAACCTAATTGCATTGCAGTCTGCTGTATTTGCTGATTTTGGTCGGAAACTCCTGTCAGTACATTTATCTTATTATCTAGCGAATACTGCGCCGCCGTTCCTATAGCTGATAGTCCACTTGTCATGAGACTCATTTTGGCTCCATTCCACATGCCGTCCAAGAAAGAAGTTTCAGGATTGTCATCCAATTCAGCCACCACACCACCCATCAGGGTACCGAAAGGTAAGCCGGAAATCTCATGGGTAATCAGGTTCTTAAGCAGCGGTGACTGTATGTTTTTGGTAAGCTTATCAAGAGGAGCTGAGAACTTACCGGCAACCTGATCTTCAAAAGTCTATCTGTCCCCATTTTTTAACGACTCGAAAACTATTTGATTAAGAGAACTAAAATCATCTTGATTGTAATAGCGATATTCTATTTCATAATCTACTAAAAGTGGAGCCACTTCTTTCTTAAACCATTCTAAGTCTTTCATCACTCCACTTTTTAATTTGCAATATTGATGATGTTTTTCTTACTTCAGGCAACATTTGCCTACCTTGTCTATTTAGGAGAGCTTTTTGATTATAATTGGCATTTGGACCAATAACTTTATACCAATTAGGCTTTCCTCCTTGTATCAAACTGCTTTTAGGTACTTTAAACTCAGCATATATAGTACCTTTGGCAGCACTTGTATACGCAGTTGGTCCACCTGTTGACACAAATGTCATTCCATCAGTAGCTTCTATTATATGTCCTATTTTTTTTAATTTTTCAAAAGCGACAACTCAGAAGCGATCGGTGGTTATTATCTTATTTTTTAAGAAACCTTTTAACGTTTCTTTTTTAATCTTTCAACTACTGTTTCTATTGGTGTTACAAATTTATTCCAATATACAATCACAGCATCATAACCGTCGCTCTCTGATTTTTGTACAGCATTGAAAGTGTACAAAGTACCATTATCGCAAGGATAGTTTGCGTTGGTTGAATGTTTTTCGTGCATATCAAAATAATGTTCCTTACTACTCATTGTTTTGCCCAAACTGCCTGTTAGAAAAGCAACTTTCTTATTTGTAAAATCAAAATCTTTTCGAGTAGCTTCAAAAATTCGATTGAGATATGTACTTTCTATTTCGTTCAATAATAAATTATCATCTGTTTCTACTTTATCAGTTTGTTCCATCGTATCATTTGAATTATATTTATGAATGGAGGAACAACTGAGTACTAGTATTTCTAAACACACTATTATAAATAATTTCTTCATATTATTGCAAATTATGGAATTTGATAAAGATACGGACTGGAATAAATACCAACTTGTCGGGTTATCATTTGAAGTTGCAACCAATAAGGATGAATTCCACCTAAACTAGGAATTCCAACAGACCAAAGGGCTTTTGATGTGTAACCAACACAACTTTTTCCAAGTAAATTCCACATTAAAGTCTGATTGTCCATTTTCAATTGAAGACTTTCTGAAAGTTTAGATAAAATATTTTCATTAACATTGTTAATGAAAACTTTCCAACCAGCTCCGTCATTTGCGTGATTTTCCCAAATTTTTCCTTTCATTGTCCTTGAAAGTTCTTTGATAGTACTTGTTTTATTTTTTAATGCAGCCATATCAATTCCTTCTCCTAATTCTGTATATGGTCCTACCGAAACATTAATTTCTGCGGATTCATTAACCAAAGCCGAATGACTAATAGCATCTTTCTTTTCCACTATCAAATCGGCATTTATTTCACCACCAAATAACGATATAACATCTGTTAGATTGGCCAACGCCCCAAACCCATATCCCATATTTTCATACCATTTGTTCCCCTTTTTACCAAGATAACCCCATTCGCCTGTTCCGAAATTATACGAAGTAACTCCAAAACTAATTAATGAAACAAGCGATTAAAGAGAACGCCACTCCCAAAACTCTATTCCGGTATCCAACTTCCGTTTTTTCATCAACTTCTTTATTTTATCGGAAACAATGAAGCTGCCTCTACGAGCTGTCGAATTGAAAAAATCCAAATCTTTTGCTTTGTTATAATCAATACAGGGTACTGCAATACTATCTGTTCCTGGAACATATTTCGAATGCTTTTCATCAATTACATCAAAGATCTTGGTAAAATGGATGATATAATACAGATTTTCACCATATTCTTCACTCATTGTTTTGACAGGTAAAAACTCCAAGGGGTAATCCGCAGGAAGATTCTGCTCTATCAATTGTTTCAGCTCTTCATTGGCAAAATATGGATTAACATTTGAGTTCATAAAAGGAGCATACATACCGCCTTTTAATTGAAAAGTCATATTCTCATAACCAATTACTGGGAGAACTCTCTCTCCAAAACGCGTATCTGTACCCTTAGGGGCATATAATACCCCAATTTTTTTATTATCCTTCAGGAGGAGATAGTAAAATTTCTTGTTCATAATTACTACTTATTTATTTATCCAAAATGATTTCTTTAACATCCATGGATTATTAATAACCGGTTTTATTACTCTCAATTTAAACTGTTTAATGAATGCTTGTTGGTTCATACCGGGCATTGCATCAATCTCCGTCATTCGATCAAGAGTCCATTGATGGTATTTATTAGGATGTCTCCCAGTGTGAGGCAATTTAGCCTTATTCCAGTCTCCATCCAAATTGAGGCCATATTTTTCTACAATATCTTCCATTTGAGGTGTAAACCGGGAATTCTTATTAGTTGCAAAATGATGCATTTCTTTTGGTAATATGGGTTTCCCTGTCAGTACATTTGCCTTATTATCCAGCGAATACTGCGCCGCCGCTCCTATAGCTGATAGTCCACTTGTCATGAGACTCATTTTGGCTCCATTCCACATGCCGTCCAAGAAAGAAGTCTCAGGATTGTCATCCAATTCAGCCACCACACCACCCATCAGGGTACCGAAAGGTAAGCCGGAAATCTCATGGGTAATCAGGTTCTTAAGCAGCGGTGACTGTATGTTTTTGGTAAGCTTATCAAGAGGAGCTGAAAACTTACCGGCAACCTGACCACCGGCATAAGACATAGCACCAGCCATTATGCCATCGAACGCAATTTGCGGTAGGCTGATATTATTCCAACCGTTATTGAATCCCTGGTTAAGCGTAGAATTAATGGCACCTGTACCGGCGGCGATACCCATAGCGGCACCAGGGAACGCCATAGTCAACGCTCCGGAGGCGGCACCCGTAGCAAAATACGATAGCCCCTCCCAACTAAAGTCAGCACCATTGGATATCCAGTTTATAGCTCCTCCAACAACTGCACCGATAACGATATGCCAGAACTCACCATCGGGATCCGTATATATCAACGGATTATTTACACAATACGAATACCTGTTGAAACTTTGCGAGAAATCCGGCATCTGCACGAACGGGTCGGGACTCAAGAACCTTGCCAGCAATGGGTCGTACATACGGCCGTTCATGTCGATCAGTTGGAATTCGTCCAAATGTTCGTGACCCGTATAGCCACGGTGGAATTTAAAGGTATTATTCGTTACTGTGCGCTTGCCCCAAACATCATAGGAAGCTTTGAATACTTCATCACCGGAAATCTCTGCCAGCGTCATAATACTGCCCAGATGGTCTTTATAAGCGTAGTAGGTCTTATCGGATTGACCCGGTTCTTTCACGCAGACAGCAACCAGGCCGTCATCGCCACTGATATAATACAATCCTTTCGTGACACCGTTCTCAGTGATTTTCTCATAATCACCCGCATAAACAGTGGTGCGAGTAACAATGTTGTTCTTCTTTAAAACGGATTTCCAACGCTGACGATCGGGGCCATACGTGATATTCAGCAGATAGTTGTCTGAACCAACTGTCTCACTAATGGAAGAAACCTTATTGAAGGCCGTATAGGCAATGTTTTGGAGATTCCCGGAAATCAAACCGGAAGTGTTGTCAACCGTACTTATCGCATGAGGCTTGCCTCCATAACTATAGGAACCCAGGCCCGTTTTTGAAGTGATGTTACCGTTGAGGTGATATCCCATGGACATGGCCGTGGAATTACCTTCACGAACTTCTGTCAAACGATCCGCATGGTCATAAGTGAAAGACTCCATTTGCGGAATCATACCCGTGCGGGAAGTGAGGTTACCGGTGGCGCCGTCAAACACATAGTCCATGTTATGAAATACGGTGTTGGTATAAGTGTTAGACACATTCTGGTTAGTCAGTAAGCCTTGTGAATTGAGGGTCTTGGTAGCAATTACGTGCTCGGAACCAAGCATGGAGCTGGTTATCGTTCCGGTATTGCTTAGGAGCATCCACACATCGGTTTGTGATTCCGGTGTCCCTTTTGTCACGTGGTTCAAATTACCGTAAGCGTCATAAAAGTGGCTTACGGTAAAATCTCCTGGATAGGTGATAGTGCTCAACTGTCCCTTGTTATTATAGGAGTAAGTAAACGCTAACGCCTCCGTGCCATCCACTTGGCGGTTTTCTACATCTATACGCCCATAATCGTCATATGTATAGGAAATGGAGTTATTACCCGTTTGTTCTTTCGTCAATCGGGCGAAGCTACTACCCGAAGTACCATAGGTGTAGGTAGTAGACACGCCGTCAATAACGGTACTCGTCAAACGCCCCAAAATGTCATACGTATTCGTAGTGGTTTTATTCTTACCGTCAACCTGCGTTTTTACACGTCCGGCGGCGTCATACGTATAGGTGGTGGTACCTGCGTTGGGGTCGGTCAGCGTTTTCTGCCTTCCCACATCATTGTAAGTCATCATGAAATCGACGCCACCTGTGGTTATCTTTGCAGGGCTACCAACCGAACTATAAGTATAAGTGATACTCGAAATCGGATCGATGACGGACTTCACGCCGTCCCAGGCGTCATACACCTTGGTAGTGGTTCTTCCGTTTGTGGTGGTTGAAATACTTCGATCACCGTATGTATAAGAGATGGATTGCCCGGTACTGTTGGCTTGTGTCAGCACCCGACCGCGACCGTCATACGTGTACTCCTCCGTTGTGGTAAGATCACCTGTCTGAATCTGCTTCTTCGTAACTTGGTTCTTGATGTTATAAGTCGTACTCTGCTTAAGACTTATACCACTCTTATTTATACCACCGGGCCCAATACTTTCCACCAAAACCTCACGTCCCCGACTATCATACCAAGTTTTCACCCAAGGCTTTCCGGTAGCTTGAGTAAGTGTGAAGAAACGTTTGTCCAAATTGTTATTCCATCCGCGGAGATAGGTTTCTTTCGTACCGTCCGGGAAGGTTGTTGATGTCTTTTTTCCCCATCCGTCGTACGTGTGCGTAGTGGTCAATATGTTGGAAGGGTCACTTTCGTCGTTCTCGGAAAGGACATTTCCCCAGATATCATACGTGTATGTAATGACGGACGATAATGGAGAAGAGGTATAAGACTTGGTAACGAAGCGTTTTGTGGCATCATATTCATAGTACTGGACCGGGGTGCTTACTCCTATGCCGGATTTCGAGCTTATAAATAGATTTCCCCAAGTATCACATCTGGAATTGGTAACCAAACGCAGATTAGAAGCATTGTTCTCAATAATCTGGGTTTGGTATCCGAAAGGAATGTCATACGTGATTTGTGTTTTCTGAATAAAGGGCGAAGTATCATCCTTATGTTTTTGTATCTTGGTAATCAATCCGGGATGGTACGCTTTCCCGGCAAGAGTATAATTACTGTATTGCACGGTATGATACATAGTATTGTCATTATCGTAGACTGTCTTTTCCTGAGTTATATATCCGTAGGTAGTATTGAACTGGCGAGTCGTAGTAATTGTATGGTTATCCAAGTCTTTCTCTATGGTAGTGGCAGGATAGGCAAAATACTTTTTAGAACCTTTGTCCACAATGGTAAACGTAACGTTGGTTTCCGCTGTGCTGCCTCCTACGGTGTGTTTAGTATAGGTTGCGGAAGGTATATAGTAGGATGTATTCCAAGCCTTGACTCCCGATTCTGAGACTGTACCTAAAGACGTGTTTTCGGCCGTCATGGAAGATAATCCCAACATCCCTTTTCCTTGCAGGTGTAGTTTCAGACCTTTGTATCGGTAATGAGTGTAAGTGCGCTGTAGGTTGACTATCCCAGCTTTGTAATTATAATCCGTAGTGACACACTCTACCACATGTAAGGGCAAGGTACAATCGACAATGGGATAACTGCTACCCAAGCCTTTGGTATAGATATGGCCGTCGGTGAGGGAAGTGTAATCGATAGTAGTTATACTTCCATAGTCGCCGGTGGCGGATATCACTTTTCCACAGTTATTATTGTATTCGTATCCACGGTTACCGTACAATCGCCATTCGGGATTGCCGGTTGCATTGCTACTGCTATAACAATTGTAACCAAAATTCATCAACTCCGCTTGCCCGTCACCATTAAAGTCACCTACCATATAACGAGACGAAAGCGCGTCATCTTCGATGTTGGAAGTAGCATAGCGCATCTGAGTAAGCCTGTTTCCGGTAGAGCGCATCCAGTAGGTATGTGTTTTCGTGAATTCACCCCAGCTACCGGTAATGTCACTCTTCTTTTTATACATGGCTTTGGTTATCACCACATCCGATTTACCGTCGAAATCGAAGTCATAAACATTACAGTTAAACCTCTGATTATGATTATCGCTATCTTTGTCTGTAAAACTCTGATCGTAAATATCCAATGTGCAAGCTTGCGATTTTGTGAAAGTTCCATTACCATTGTTCAAGGCAAAATACCATTTACTATCATCGGTATTATTCATCAGGATATCCATCAACCCATCGCCGTTGAAATCGCCGGAGCGTATCATATTTACGTTGTAAATATTGGTACCTGTGGTTCTTTTAGCATCCGAGAATGTAGTTTCAGTTATCCCGTTACCTTGATTCCAAAAAATGGTATATCCTCCATTGTATATTACCATCAAATCCTGCAATCCGTTACCGTTCAGGTCCGATACGAATATTTCATCAGGCGCGGAAGGCATTGTTAGGTTAAATGCAATTTTTCCGGAATTGAATGTAATGATTTCACCGGGATATTTGTCGGGGTTATGTCCTTTCTCGATGAAAATAATATCTCCTTTCCCGTCATTATTAAAATCGCCGGTCGCATAAGCGGGCATTTCGCTACTATTTTGCAGATCATATCCATAAACTCCCTGAACAGTATTTCCATAAACATAAAAGCCTATTTGCTTCCAATTATTATTGATACTTACATGCGGTACTACAAACTCATTGAGACCATCTCCATCAAAATCAAGCACCGAAGTCCCCGCCTTCTGCTCTTGCATGTCTCCCAACTCAAAACCCGGTCCAAGGCGATAATTTGTCCCGGTGGCAAATTGAACATTCCCGTTAGAATTCAGAGAAGCCCAGTAGATATAAGCGTAGGTATCACCCGTCCAAGAGCCCGAACCTGTCGGAATCTGGACAGGAGCAATACCCATCATATCCGTCAAACCATCACCATTGAAGTCGCCGGCAATGAATTTCTGCTCGGAAAAGGCTACGGCAGGATATACAGACGCCGCATTTACCTGAGGAGAAACCGGTGCATTACTCATACCGGGCAAATAAGACCAAGTTAATTCAACAGGTTTCAACGCCTCACCGTTACCGTTTTTCTCCGTCACATTTGTCAGACGTGAAAATTCAGTGCCGGAACCATCGCTGTTAGTGTCATATTGTAAATAATAACGTCGGTAAACAGAACTACCAGTCTCACAACTTATCCCTATTAGCCGATAGTTCATAATCCCTTTCACACCCTCTATCACAAACGGTTGAGGATCATTGGAACGGATTTCATAATGGAAGGTTATCTTATTCAGCAGGCTGTTACTTCCATTTTTGTTTTTTCCATACGTGATGCTGCCGGGATACATGTAGTAATTCCATTGGTTATAGGTATAATTCATATAGTTACCCAGCGGATCTTCCACGTAATCCAGATACCACGCATAGATTTTGGGTGAACCACCCGCAGTATAGCTTTGCCGCGCACCGGGCGTATTTCCATAATAATAAATCTTACCGTCAGGAGATTTCACTTCGAACCACGTATTGGCCACGGTCGAATTATAAGTACCGTGAACAATTACTTTGGTAAAAGGGTCGGACTCGGGATAATATATGGCGCCCTCCTGACCTACGGCTCCGGAGTGATAAATTAGGCGTTTACCGTCCATATAGTATGCCTCATCGGCAGAAAAAGTCATTCCTGCGGCAACGCCGTCATGATACACCGTTTTGGGACCGCGCGTAATGGCGGATACACTCGAGAGGTTACATCCCCAGCCAACTATTCCGTTCCCCGACTGGCTGTTGTACAAAATGGAGAGGGAAGGTTGCAAGCCGCCTACCCCTTGGGGAACTTTGATAGGAATAGAGTAAATGGCTCCCCCAGTAGGAGACACATCAAGGGATCCTCCAATACCGCCTACTTCTTCGGGTTCGGTGCTATACGCGCTAGGAACATCTGTATAGTCAGAATCGTCAGGAGCAAAAAACGTAACGTTGGTAGTTATGGAACCTGAACAGTTATTTCCTTCGGATACAATATAATAGGTACCCGGTTCAAGCGACCTTTGTATAAAAGCGTGATATATAGAAGAACATTGTCCGTCACCGGAATAACCGTCGTTATGTACAATCGTACTTCCAAAGGAATTTAATAAATACATACAAGTATAATCAAGTTCCGAACCGCAATGGGTAATGGTTACATTCATTCTTCTAGTAATAGCAAACTTATAAAAGATATCATTGGACGGGCTGCCGGGATGTTGGCTGGTGAGATAGGCCGAATTCTGAATACTGGAATATTTATAGCTCCTACTGAACTCACCTATAAACATGGAAATCGTTACGCGGTCGATATCTAATTTAAATTTAGGCTCACCTGATATATGGGTTTGTATCAAACCGTTTTCACTATATCCCTCCGTTACTACATAATAGGTGCCGGGATCTAAGTCTTTTTTAATAAAATTCTGTTGAGGTTCACCACAAATTTCAGGTCCGTTATGTTCATTATAAGTTATCAGATTTCCCGAAGCGTCCAATAAGCTTATATAAGTATTACTCAAATTTAGATAGGGATATGAATCACAATGATATATAGTAACTTCCATCATTGCATTCAAAGTAAACTTATAATAAACGTCATTGGTTGGGCAACCAGCATAATTATCAGTAAAATCAGTCGTGTTTATTAAATCGGTATACTCGAACCCGGTATTATAAGTCCCAGTTACTATGGGTGTCGCTATTGTATTGCCTATCTGTCCGTAAACAACCGTCGGAAATAGTAATACGGAAAGTATGATTGATATGTATGTTTTCATTGTTATTAGATTTTGTCGTTTTTATTGCTTTATTATCTTCCAATTGCTCACATCGCTGTTGCACGCAACCTGTAGGATGTATATGCCCGAAGCATAGTCGGAGATATCTATTACATTAGATTGGGAGACACTTGGCCATTGTTGTAGCTGTTTCCCAGCAGAACTATAAAGAGAAATCTTGTAATCGTTGAAGTTTTCTACTTTCAGGATATCGATTTGGAGTATACCACGAGTGGGGTTTGGATAGATAATAACCTTACTTTCAAGCATCTTTTCCCTGTTTTCATTCTCATTCTCTAAGGAATCCATTCGCTGTACGATAATCTGCAGTTGGCGGGTTTCCCGGTTACCGGCATTGTCGTAAATATATTCGATGCGTTGCGAGTAAGCATCTGCATTCCACCCAAAAGAGAGAATTACGAATAGTACAAGTGTGGATACAATTTGTTTTGGCGTGTGTTTGCTGTTTCCCATGTGGCATAGATTTTAAATGTGATTTGTTTTTTCAATATTTATAAATGAATGCATTAAAATGCATAATTCCAAATATTTTCCACTTTATTTTCAGGAAAATTATTTTAGAGATTCGTTGTTTATTTTGATGCTCTATAATATTGCTCGTACAGGGACGTGTCTTTTAACCCCATGTATACACAAAAGTCCAAAGCAGTCAGCTGGAAATGGCCATTCAGATACGTCATCGTCAATTACCGGTTATATATCAGAGAGTCACGAGCTATCTAGTTTGGTATTATCTGGATATAGTAAAATATAGATCGTAGTCAATTGTCTCTCCAAAAAATATAGACCGGAACAGCTTTAATTCATTATAGTTTGTTAAACACCCCGCTTATTGTACATCTGTGGACAATATTGATAGATAATAAGAACAAAAATGCAAGGTTTTGCCGTTTTCTTTTCTTATTTTTGCATCGTGTACGTAAACGACGTGCGTCTGAGAGTATGATATTATGAACTATTTAAATAAATAAGGTATGAAAACGAACTATGAAATTCGCTATGCTGCGCATCCTGAAGATGCAAAAAGCTATGACACTAAGAGAATCCGTCGTGATTTTCTGATTGAAAAAGTATTTTCGGCAAACGAAGTAAATATGGTGTATTCCATGTATGACCGTATGGTAGTAGGTGGTGCAATGCCGGTAGGAGAGGTGCTGAAGCTTGAAGCTATCGATCCGTTGAAGGCTCCTTATTTCCTTACTCGTCGTGAAATGGGTATTTTCAATGTCGGTGGTCCTGGTGTGGTAAAAGCTGGCGATGCTGTATTTGAACTCGATTATAAAGAAGCACTTTACTTAGGCTCAGGAGATCGTGAAGTGACTTTTGAAAGTAAAGACGAAAAGAATCCTGCTAAGTTCTATTTTAACTCGCTGACTGCTCACCGTAACTATCCTGATAAGAAAGTGACAAAGAAGGATGCAGTGGTGGCTGAAATGGGTTCACTGGAAGGATCTAACCATAGAAATATAAACAAAATGCTGGTAAATCAGGTATTACCTACTTGCCAGTTGCAGATGGGTATGACGGAATTGGCTCCGGGAAGTGTTTGGAATACAATGCCGGCACACGTTCACAGCCGTCGTATGGAAGCTTATTTCTACTTCGAAGTGCCCGAAGAACATGCTGTATGTCACTTTATGGGTGAAGTAGATGAGACACGTCACGTATGGATGAAAGGCGATCAGGCTGTATTATCTCCTGAATGGTCTATTCACTCGGCTGCTGCTACTCATAACTATACCTTTATCTGGGGTATGGGAGGCGAAAATCTGGATTACGGAGATCAGGATTTCTCACTGATTACAGATCTTAAATAATGAGGCATGCGCTGAATATGCCCTGTGTTAATTTAAGAAACGACTTAATAAGAACAATTAATTAATAACCTTCGTGCTACATGTGTGAATAAGTGCTTTCATTGGCACTCTGTACATTGGCACATTAATAAATTATTATAATGGTAAACTTTTCATTAGAAGGTAAAGTTGCACTTGTTACTGGTGCATCTTACGGAATCGGTTTTGCTTTGGCTACTGCTTTTGCTCAGGCAGGTGCAAAAATCGTGTTCAACGATATCAAACAGGAACTGGTAGACAAAGGTATTGCTGCTTACAAAGCTGAAGGTATTGAAGCTAAAGGTTATGTATGCGATGTAACCAACGAAGAACAGGTGAACGCTATGGTTGCTCAGATTGAGAAAGAAGTAGGCGTTATCGATATTTTGGTTAACAATGCAGGTATCATTAAGCGTATCCCGATGCACGAAATGTCGGCAGCTGAATTCCGTCAGGTAATTGATGTAGACTTGAATGCTCCGTTTATTGTGTCTAAGGCTGTTATCCCTTCTATGATTAAAAAAGGTCACGGTAAGATCATCAATATCTGTTCTATGATGAGTGAACTGGGTCGTGAAACAGTATCTGCTTATGCCGCTGCTAAGGGTGGTTTGAAGATGCTTACTAAGAACATTGCTTCTGAATATGGTGAATTCAATATCCAGTGTAATGGTATCGGCCCGGGTTATATTGCTACTCCGCAGACAGCTCCGTTGCGTGAGATCCAACCGGATGGTTCACGTCACCCATTTGATTCATTTATCATTGCTAAGACTCCGGCTGCCCGTTGGGGAACTCCGGAAGACCTGGCAGGACCTGCAGTGTTCCTGGCTTCAGATGCTTCTGACTTTGTAAACGGACACGTATTATACGTTGACGGTGGTATCTTGGCATATATCGGAAAACAACCGAAATAAGAGATAAAATACAGTTATGCTGTAGGGCGGAGGAATACTCCGCCCTTTCGGGTTTTATTATCAAACTAACGACAAAAAGATGAAAAAGTTATTTTTCTTTATTGCAATTGCTCTTGTAAGCTTTGCTTGTACTGAGAGCAAGACGGTTACTGTTACAGTAACAAATCCCACCGCTATGGAGCGTGCCGGTGAAATGGTAGAGGTATCCATGAGTGATGTCTCTTCTAAGCTGCAATTGGCTGACACTGCTCAGATTGTTGTGCTTGATGCTGATGGTCAGCAAGTGCCCTATCAGATTACTTATGATGAGAAAGTAATTTTCCCGGCTACCGTAAAAGCTAACGGAACAGCGGCTTATACTATTCAGGCCGGTACTCCTGCCGTATTTGATACAAAGGCTTGCGGACGCCACTATCCTGAACGTGTAGATGACGTGGCATGGGAAAATGATCTGGTTGCTTTCCGTACTTACGGTCCTGCTTTGCAGGCAACTGGTGAGCGTGCTTTCGGTTATGATATCTGGACTAAATACAATACAACAGAGCCGGTGGTAGAGGCTCGTTATGCAGGCGAGTTGAACCCGGAAACCAAAGCTAAAATAGCCGAACTGAAAAAGACAGATCCTAAAGCAGCAAGTGAACTTTATCGTTCTGTTTCTTATCATGTAGATCATGGTAACGGTCTGGATTGCTATAAAGTAGGTCCTACGCTCGGAGGAGGTACGGCCGCTTTGATGTCGGGTGATTCGATTATCTATCCGTATTGCTATGCAACACAGGAAATACTTGACAATGGTCCGTTGCGTTTCACAGTGAAACTGGTGTATAACCCGCTGACAGTAAAGGATAATTCTGACGTTATAGAGACTCGTCTGATCTCTTTGGATGCTGGCTCACATATGAACAAGACTGTTGTTGCTTACAGTAATCTGAAAGAAACAATGCCTGTTGCTACCGGTATTGTTCTTCACGAACCGGACGGTGTCGTTGTGACAGATGCTGCCAATGGTTATATTACTTATGTGGATCCGACGGATAATGTGAACAATAATAACGGAAAGATTTTTGTGGGTGCTGCTTTCACTGCTACAGTGAAAGACGCCAAAGTGGTTCTTTTCCCTGAAAAAGAGAAGAAAGAATTGCGTGGTGGTGCAGATGGTCATGTACTGGCTGTCAGTGACTATGAACCGGGCTCTGAATATACTTATTATTGGGGTTCTGCATGGGATAAGGCTGATATCAAGACTGCCGATGCATGGAATGAATATGTAGCTGCATTTGCACAGAAATTGCGTGCTCCGCTGACTGTAACAGTACAGTAATTATTTAAAGGGAAGAAGGGAGAATGGAGAGGGGAGAAGTGCTATGCAGCGTAATAGCGCAGCTCCTTCTCCCCTCTCCATTCTCCCTTCTTCCTTCTCTTAACTCCCCTCTCTTTAATCATCCTGCATAATGCCTTTTATCTGTTCCCATTTGTTGGTCGCATCGTTTTTCTGAACTGTTCCCGGGGTACTTCTTCCGTCTTGTATATACTTCTGTAACAGCTGTTTTAATTCTTGTACTACCTCCGGATGTTCCTGATATACATTGTTTTTCTCTCCCGGATCTTGTTTCATATTGTAGAGTTGAATAGGAGGCAGTGTAGCAATGACTTCTTTGTCTACATTTGGTTTCGGGTAGCTCCAACCTCCTGAACTGGGTGAACAAAGTAGTTTCCATTCGCCTTTGCGTATGGCAAACTCACCACGGATGGAATGGTGTACAACGGCTTCCCGGATTGTTTGGGGATAACCGGGATTCTCGATCAATGGCAAAATGTTGTAACTATCTTCTGCCTCATTCTCTTTTATCTGATATTGGTTCAGTGCTGCGAACGTTGCATAAAAGTCGTTTAGGCAGACCGTTTGGTTGCATTTGCCTTTTCCGGCTCTTTGGGGCCATTCTACGATGGTAGGGACACGGTGTCCTCCGTCGAAAAGATCGGCTTTCATACCTCTCCATATGTAATTGGCACGATGTCCTTTCTGTGCCATCTTGTCAATACCTCCGGCCGGTGAGCAACCATTGTCTGTGGTAAATATTAGGATGGTATTTTCGGAGATATTATTGTCTTTGAGCGCTTTCCGGATCTGTCCTACCACATCATCTACCATTAGCACAAAGTCTCCATAATCTCCTAACCCGGTTTTCCCTTTAAATCTTTCGTCCGGAAGGATAGGGGTGTGTGGTGCAGGAAGAGGCAGATACAGGAAGAACGGCTGCTTGTTTTGGGCGTGTTGATTTACATAGTCTACGGCCCGGCGTGTAAGGTTGGGCAAGCACTCCTGGTGTGAGAAGTCGGAGCCTATGGCACCTGCCCGCCACATGGCAGACCCTCCTGACTTGGCGATGGTTTGTATCTGAGTGGTAGTAGGCTGGCTATTTTCTACATAGACATAAGGAGCCATGTCTAATGAACCACAGAAGCCGTAGAAATAATCAAATCCTAAATCGGCAGGGCCGTTCGTGATGGGTTTACTATAATCCACATCTTCCTCTGCCAGTGCATTGGCATTTGGCTTTTCGTGTCCGGCTTTCGTACCCCAGTTCCAACCTAAATGCCACTTTCCGATGCAGGCTGTGGTATATCCGTTTTGTTTTAGCATAGAAGCCATTGTGCTTCGCGTAGTAGGGATAATGGGGCGTGAATATCCATATAATACACCGCTTTTAAGGCTTGAACGCCAGTTATATCTTCCGGTGATAATCCCATAGCGGGTAGGCGTACTAACGGACGAGCAGGAGTGAGCATCGGTAAAAGAGACTCCGTTATCGGCCATTTCATCCAGGTTCCGGGTAGTAATGCCGGAATGTTCATTGAATGCCGAGACATCGCCATAGCCCATATCATCTGCAAGGATGAAAATGATATTGGGGGGATTTGTTGGCCGGGAGTTGTTTTGTGCCTGTAGGTGTTGGCAGAAGCATAGGGGAACTGATAAGAATCCAAGATAAGTCATTGTCTTCATGATGCGCTGTTTTTAGGATTAAAGCAGGTTTTAAAAGTACGGCTTCTGTTTGGCATTCTATGTTTACATTTTCTCAGATACTGTTAATCCCGTCTCATGTTTATGTTTACACGTCTGGCAATGTTTGTACTTCGTCTTTATCGTTACTCTCTACTTGATGTATGTTTCTCATTAAGCCTGTGTACTTGGCTCTTTTTACCGCACTTCCTTTAAAGATCATTCTGTATTGTTCTTCTGTCAGTGCATGCCAGTTCTTTTTTTCCATCTGCATGAAGGCGTCAGTGGGTTGCAATTCCGGTGTCTGGCAGGGAGTGGAAAATCTGTTCCAGGGACAGGCTTTCTGGCATTCGTCGCAGCCATATATCTTATTGCCCGTTTTTTTGCCTTCTGCGGGCGGAATAGCTTCCCGGTGCTCAATGGTAAGATAAGACAGGCAACGGCCTGAATTGAGCAAAAAAGGGGCTTCCAGCGCTTTTGTCGGACAGGCATCAAGACACCGGGTACAGTTTCCGCAGCGACTTGTTAACGGTTGGTCGTATTCGTCTGCTTCTGCACTGAGAAATATTTCTCCTAAAAAGAAGCAGGAACCGGCATGCGGAATAATAAGCTGAGTATTTTTACCTATCCAACCCAATCCGGCACGCCATGCCCAGTAACGCTCTAATACGGGAGCTGTATCGCAGAATATACGGCTTTGTAAGGGTAGGGGAGAGTGTGTGGAGATATATTCCTGTAAGGCGGTCAGCCGGGCTTTCATGATATCGTGGTAATCTTTGCCGTATGCATACCAGGCAAACTGATACTGGTCTTCTCGTAAGAATCGGGAAGGGTAATAGTTGAGGGCTACGGATACAATGCTGCGTGTTCCTTCTACCAGTAAACGGGGATCGAGGCGCTTTTCGAGGTGATTGCCCATGTAATTCATTCCTGCTTGCATGCCGTGCGAATGCCAGTGGCAAAAGGCATTGGAAACGGTTTTGTTTACCGCTTCTGCCGGTGCCACCCCACAAGCAGAAAAGCCGAGGCGCAGAGCTTCGGCTTTTATTTGTTTAGCAGAAAGAATAACTTCTCCCATCCTGTCTTTTTATTTTTCGTTACCTGTCCGCTTGCCGAACCTCCCCATGCGGGAAGTGTGGAAGCATCTTGAATTCGTAGCCTTGTTCTTTCATAAACTCGATGGCACGCGGCAAAGCGTACTGGAGGTTCCCGTTATTCCAGGATTTCAGCGAATCGTGAAACGTGATGATGGAACCATTCCGTACATAGCGTTTTACGTTTGCCAACACCTGTTCGGGACGCATTTTCTTACTATAGTCACGTGTTACCAGATCCCACATGATAATGCTGTAGTACTGTTTCAGCGCGTGATATTGCTTGAATCCCATGTGTCCGTGTGGCGGGCGGAAAAGATCGGTCTTCATCTCTTGATTCGCACGATCCGTATTTTGCAGATAATCATTAGCAGAGTACTCGAATCCACGGATGTGGTTGAAGGTATGGTTACCGATCCGGTGTCCGTGTTCAATCACCATCCGGAAAATATCCGGATACTTCCGTACATTGTCGCCTACCATAAAGAATGTGGCTTTGATCTCATACTGATCTAACAGATCTAATACCCAGGGAGTTACTTCCGGAATAGGCCCGTCGTCGAAAGTCAGGTAAACTGCTTTTTCGTCAGGGTTCATCCGGAAGATAGCTTTCGGGTATAAAATGCGGAAAAACCACGGTGGTTGCTCTATAAACATCTTTCTATCTCGTTCCTTTTACACGGGAGACGTACATGCCGTACAGTTCGTCCAGTTTGCCGGAATAGTTTTCTGACAGTTTCGATTTATATTTCTCCATGAGTTTCAGCTCTTCATTCAGTAAGGCTATGTGATACTCGAATTCCCGGGTTGATACGAAGAATTGTGAATCGTCCAGACTGAGATACCAGGTCATGTATTCAATCGCCTTATTGGCCAATGCATCCATGATTTTGTCTGCTTTCTCGGTTTGTCCCAGCTGATAGTAGGCTTCCGCCATTTGTACGGCGCCGTTCTGCCAGTCATAAGGTACGTTGTAAGCAGGAATCATCTTCTCGGCATAATCCAAAGCAGCGAGGGCTTTGTCTTTTTGACCTTCCTTCATCAGCTGTTCGATGAGCTGCGCGAAAACACGGCGGTGTGTATAGCACATGCGCATCACATTTTCATCGATATAGATGCCTGGCTTGTCGATACCACCAAATTTAAACTTATTCATCAGGTTGTCGTACATCTTCTCGCTGTCAATCGTTGCCCCCAATTTCTTGGTTTCAAATGGTGTGAAGCGAGAGGCGAGTCCTTCCTGAACGAAATGCTTGTCCATACCTAACTGATTTTCTCTGCCTACGGTGATAGCCATATACATAGGGCGTTCCCAGTTGGCATTTGCCAGCATTTCAAGCATCATCAGTTCACTCTTATAGAGGGCACGTTTCGGGTTTCCATTGTCATCTCTCAGCAGAATATTCATATGATCGGGGATAGAGTCGCCCAAAGCTTCCGGAATCTTCATGCCACTGCGGCGTATCGCTTCTTTATCAATCTTGATGACGATACTGTCTGTCGGGATGACATGCAGGCCCTCTTTGTCTGAACGTATCCAGTATTTAAGGATATTCTTCAGTTCATACGGATCTTCACCGAATTCGTTGTGGATATTTTGCAATGCTTCCGGGTTACCGCTACTGTCTGCCTGTGCATAAAGAGCGTCGATTGTCTTTTTAATCTCCGGGCGTATCTGTATGTATTCGTTCGTTCCTTCCACGTATTCAACACGGTCCCAGGTGATCGGCAGTGACGGAGAGTCATAAGCAGGGCGTTTCATCTGGTCAATATACCAGTCTGTTTGCAGATAACTCAGGTTACATGTGCGGGCATCTGTACGGAAACCTTCTGTCTCCTGGTTGTACCACAGAGGGAATGTATCGTTGTCACCATTGGTGAAGATGATCGGATTTCCGCTTTCCTGCAAGGACATCAGGTAGTTTTGTCCGAAGTCACGGGCTACATAGCGTCCTGAACGGTCGTGGTCATCCCAGGTCTGGCCTGCCATCTGAATGGGTACCAGCAGGCAGAGTGCAGAGACAAGAATAGCAGCCGGTAATTCTTGCATCTTGGTATAGTCGCGCAGCAGTTTGATGATACCTGCTACACCCATACCGACCCAGATAGCGAACGCGTAGAACGAACCGGCATAAGCATAGTCACGTTCGCGGGGCTGGCTGGGAGTTTGGTTGAGGTAGAGCACAATGGCAATACCCGTCATGAAGAACAGGAAGAATACTACCCAGAATTGTTGTACGCCTTTCTGACCGCGGTATGCCTGCCAGAATAGTCCGATAAGACCTAATAACAGGGGCAGGCAGTAGAATACATTGTGTCCTTTATTGTCTTTCAGTTCCTGCGGAAGCAAGCTTTGATCGCCTACCAACCAGTTGTCGATGAAAGGAATACCTGTAATCCAGTTACCATGTTCTATTTCGCCGCTGCCCTGGATGTCGTTCTGGCGTCCGGCAAAGTTCCACATAAAGTAACGCCAGTACATGAAGTTGAGCTGGTAGCGGAAGAAGAACTTGATATTTTCCCACTGTGTGGGGATATTGACCATAATTGCGTTGCCGCATTCATCGTAGGGCACGTCATATCCTTTGATGTCTACCCAGCCTTTGTACTGCGGAATATGTGCACTGCTATACATACGCGGGAAGAGCATGTTCTGTGCATATTGATATTCTACACGTCCCGGTACTTCAACATACGAATCTTTTTCGTCCGACGATGTTTTTTCTTTGCGAATGTATTTGGTTGTGCTGTTTGCCTCTACAGGGATGCAGTATCCGTCTTTCACTTCCAGGGCCACCTTTGAAGAGTAAGCCTGTCCGTAAAATAACGGGCGTGTACCATACTGTTCACGTCCTAAATATTCGCCCAGCGTGAAGATATCTTCCGGAGAGTTCTGATCCATCGGAGTATTGGCTGTAGAACGGATTACGATAAGCGCATACGAGGAGTATCCTACCATGATCATCATTGTACAGAGCAGTGCGGTGTTCATACTGCGGGCCGAAATCTGGTATTTCTTATTGAGGTTTTTAGCAAACAGATAGAGTCCTAATGCGGCGAGTACGATGATACCGATAATAACACTGCTCACTCCGTGTCCGTAGAACGGAATTCCTAACAGGGCAATAGTCAGCATGAAAGAGATATTCATACGTGCACGGCTGGTTTCGGTATAGCTTTCATATACTCCCCAGATAATGCTGGCGGCAAGTATGATGATATAAACAATGACGCCGGTATTGAATGGCAAGCCCATGCTGTTGACGAAAAGCAACTCGAACCATCCGCCTACTTTTACTACGCCTGGCACGATACCGTAAAGCACGATTCCTACCAACACCATAGAAGCGAAAAGAGCTAACAGAGAGCCTTTTGCATTGGCATTGGGAACTTTCTTATAGTAATATACCAGTACGATAGCAGGCAGACAGAGCAGGTTCAGCAGATGGACGCCGATACTCAATCCGGTCAGATAAGCGATGAGAATGATCCAACGGTCGCTATGCGGTTCGTCGGCTACATCTTCCCACTTCAGAATAAGCCAGAATACAACGGCTGTGAACAGGGAAGAATAGGCATAAACCTCCCCTTCTACGGCACTGAACCAGAAAGTGTCACTGAATGTATATACCAATGCACCAACAAGGCCGCTACCCATGATGGTAACTAACTGGCCGGTGGTAATATTGTTTTCGTCTTTGATAATCAGCTTACGTACCAGATGGGTGATGCTCCAGAAAAGGAACAGGATACAGGCTCCACTCATCAGGGCACTCATGTAATTTACCATTTTGGCTACAGTGGTGGCATCTGAAGCAAACTGTGAGAACAGATTGGCTGTCAGCATGAAGAAAGGGGCGCCGGGCGGATGTCCGACCTCCAGTTTATAGCCGGTAGTAATGAACTCGGGACAATCCCAGAAACTGGCTGTCGGTTCTATTGTCATGCAATAGACCGTGGCAGCAATAATGAAAGTAAGCCAACCGATTAGGTTGTTTACGGTTTTGTACTGTTTCATTAAGACGATAGATGTTTATTCATTAACATGTTAAGTGGGCGCAAAGATAATGATTTACGTGTACAATCCGGCAAACTGATAAGATTTATTATATTTCGGAAGGAAAGATATGAAAATGAAAACAGTGTGTACAAGTACGTTTGGGTTATCTGCATGCCCTTTGTACGGCTGTTGTGTGAAGATTTGTACCTGTTTGATTGAACGACCGTTGGGTAGAATGATATTATTTTACATGGGGCGTTTCTACGAAGGCGTGCGCTTCTCTCGGCTCCGGGGAGGAAGCTGTCCGGCTCCGGGGAAGAGGTCGTTCGGCTCCGAGGAGGAGGCTGCTCGGCTCCGGGGAGGAAATGTGTTTCTATTGGTGTTGATTATCAGTGTATTATGAATAGGGGTTTTCGCTTTTGGGATATCACTGGGATAGTAATATTATGCTGCATTTATCCGGAATTAATCGTGATGGTGGTGATGTTCTCCCAATATGCGATGTGGTAACGTTCCGTGTCCCAATAATTCGATGGGGCAGTTGAAGTTACGTTCCAGCCACTCTGTAGTGACACCCGCGTCCGGATGATAATCTAACGTTTCATTGACGCAAGCGATAGATTTTACCTGCTGTAATACCGTGCCAATGTCATGGCTGACAAGGATAATGGCACATTCCTTGTTTATCTCTGCCAGAAGCTCATAGAGGCGGGCTTCAAAGCGTTTATCGATATAAGTGCTTGGCTCGTCGAGAATGAGAACAGATGGATCACTGACAATGGCACGTCCTAACAGGGCACGTTGCAATTGTCCGCCACTGAGTTGTCCGATGGCACGTTTCTCCAGACCTTCCAGTCCCATACGGGCGATGACAGCATGAACTTTTTCGTGCTGCCGAGCTGTAAACTTGCTGATAAGCGATTTTTTAGAACTCAGTCCGGAGAGTATTACTTCTTCTACAGAGATGGGAAATTTACGGTCTATTGTGTTGTATTGAGGCAAATAACCCATAAAAAACCGGGAGTTGAGTGCCGGGAGTTGTGAGTGGTCTGCTCCATAATAAGTGATTTTTCCGGCAGTAGGTTTCAGCAACCCTAACATACATCTGATGAGGGTGGTCTTTCCACCTCCATTCGGTCCGATAATTCCTAAGAAGTCACGTTCATATACAGTGAGGTTAACGTCGTGCAATACTGTACGACCATCATATCCGGCGGAGAGTCCACGAACTTCTATAATCGGTTGTGCCATAATCGGAGAATCTTATTTCTTGTTATGATCCGTTAGCGCCTGGGCAACAGCTAACATTTCGGCTTCCCAGTCATAACTCAGCGGGTTGATAGGAACAATATCGGTACCGGTTTCCCGGGCAATAATTTCTGCATTGCGGCGGTCAAATTCCGGTTGTATGAAAATGATGCGGACATCTTCCTGGCGACAGAGGTCTACCAGGTCTTTTAGATGAGCAGGTGAAGGTTCTTTTCCGCCCTCTTCGATACTGATCTGCTGCAAACCGTAGTCGCGGGCAAAATAGGAGAGAGCCGGATGGTAAATCATAAAGCTTTGGGCTGTACCAGGCTGTTGCAGGGTTTTCCTGATGATGCTGTCGGTGTGCATAATGCGTTGGCAAAGGCTGTCATAGCGGTTCAGGTAGTAAGCCTCATTCTCTTTGTCAAGCTGGCAGAGAGCCTTGTAGGTGTTGCGGGCAATGATCAGTGCATTATTGGTTGAGTTCCAGATGTGCGGTTCTACCCCACCGGCATGCTGGTGATCGCCATGGTCGTGTGCCTCTCCGAGGATAAGATCAATATCTTTGGAAGTATCGAAGATCTGTATATGCGGGGTATTGTCTATCAGGCGATCCATCCATACTTGTTCGAAGCCGATATAGCCAATGCGGAGATATGCTTTACTGTCTCCCAGCGAAACGAGCTGCTGGGGGGTAGGATCGTAAGTCTCCGGACTGCTGCCTTTGGGTACGATACTGATGACGTCGAACTTGTCTCCGGCAATAGCTTCAGTAAAATAACGCTGGGGTTCTATGGTGACAGCAATGACGGGTTTCTCATTATCTTGACTCTTCCCGGACTTACCCATGTTGCAGGAAGCCAGAAGAACGATTATCAGAAGAAGAGGTATATGTTTCATATATTCTTTGGGTTTAGTATATTTTCCCCTCCGGCAGCCTTTATTTTCTTGCTCTTAGTATTTCCCGTTTTCCTCCCGGAGGGCCGGGGAGACGTTCTACAGTAAATCCTGCTGTCTGAAGCATCCGGCGTACTACTCCTTTGGCGCAATAGGTAGTAAGTATGCCTTTCTCGCCCATTATAACGTGTAACCGGTCGAATAGTTCTTGTGACCACATCTCCGGCTGCTTTTCGGGAGCAAAAGCATCGAAGTAAATAATGTCAAATGAGCGATCCGTAGTCAACGTTGTAAAGTCGGCTTGTACCTTCCTTAACGTAAAACAGGGGGTTATTATTGTATCCTCTTCCCAGGGAATAATATGTAGCGTTTTGAATAGCGGATTGTCACTATAGCCCAATGGTTCTATCATCTCCCAGGAGAGCGGGTAGAGCTCAATTCCGGTGTAATGTACTTTTCTTTGAGTCGCTTCGGCTGTTTCGAGTGTCAGCAGGGCATTCAAACCTGTTCCGAAACCTATTTCGAGGATATGCGGTTCGGCCACTTCAGAGGCATTCAGGCCCATATCAATAAAGATATGCTGAGATTCTGTACGTGCGCCTTTCACGGAATGATAGTGTTCGTTCAATTCCGGCACAAAAAGGGTAGCGCTCCCGTCGGCTGTTTGTTCGATAACCCGTTTCATGATGATTATATGACGAAATTGATAATGCCTTTCAGTGCAAGCAACATGAGAATATAACGTATCAGCTTACCGGCAAACATAGAAATTGTCGTGAGCCATATATTGCTGCGCATGAACCCTAACGCAATGGCAATCACCTCCCCTACAAACGGAAGGAAAGCAAAAAACGCCATAAGTGCCCCTTTGCCTTGCAGAAATGCCTCCATGCGGTCCACTTTCTCCTTTTTTACTTTGAAGTATTTCTCTATCCAGTCTACCTTGCCGAGATGCCCCATATAATAGCAGGTCATACCACCTAAGGTGTTGCCCAATGCAGCAGCAAGCACACAGGTGACCGGGCTTAATCCTACTTCTACTAATGCTACCAACACCAGTTCGGAGCTGAACGGAACTATGCTTCCTGCTAATAGGGCAGAAAGAAACAAACCAGGGATACCCCAGTCGATAAGTAGCTGTATTACTGAGTTTATAAAAGCGTCCATATGTTGAAGCAGAATAAGAGGATTAATCCGATGGTGGAACCGATAAAGAATACGTTAGAAGTCTTGCTGCTGGTCAATACAAAAAGATGTCCTACGAGAATGCTGACACCGATCAGAAGGAGTGACATCAGATCCATGCAGTGTATCGGTTGCAGAAGTATGAACAGGAAGATACAGAAGTTCAGGAATATCAGGAAGTGCAGATAGGAACGTGTTCGTATTTTATCTTCATATCCGCTAACAATGCAATGGGCTGCACTGACAATGAACAGGATAAACAGATAGATCAATGTGACAAGCTCCCAAAGCTGTAGATTCTTTCCAAACTCTATAGGCTGAAAATGAACCAGCTCAATGAATGGTTGGTAGAATAACTCCATCTCTCCGTAGAAGAAAGCATGCCCTAATAAGAACCAATAGGGAAGGCTTATTCCGATGATAGCTCCGCAGAAACTGCGTATTGTGAGCGACTGAAACGAGTAAGCTCCTATCAGCCAAAGAGGGATGAAGTAGAGTAATTGTGGAAATAATAAACTTCCTGCACCAATAAAGGCGAAGGAATGGAATATATAGCTCACCGGATGAGGCTGCTGGTAGCTTTTGAACAGGAAAAACAAGGAGATAAGGAAAGCCACGGCAGCTACATCGCCTGCATATAGCAAATGCATACCCGGACAGATGGTAACTAAAAGAAAGTAAAGTGACGTCTGTACCGAGGCGCGCATACGGATAATAGTGAATGTATTGTTCAACTCAATCAAGAAATAACCGATAGCCGCGTATAGCATAAAACTGATCATCCTGTTTGCCCAGGAAGGCAGGCAGGAGGTGCAAATAGATTGCCACAAAGCGTATCCTGTCTCTTTTGCTGAACTCATATCAGGCAAAAGAAAAGAGGTACATATCCAGCAGACTGTGCAGATAAGAATGACAACAGGCAATGTAAACCGTCCTGCTGTCACCCGGCCTTGTAGTCTATTATTTTTCATTATAACCCTTCCTCACTACAGATCAAAGCCAATATCTCTTCGAAGATTCTTCTTTTCAAACTGTATCATTTCGGTCACTTTATAGCTTTTTGCCAGTGCTTCTTCTTTGGTATTTCCATATGAACTGATAGCAATGACACGTCCGCCGCTGGTTACTACTTGTCCGTCTTTTAGGGTAGTACCTGCATGGAATAGGATGCTGTCTGTGGCGGCAGCCTGATCGAAGCCAGTGATAGGGAATCCTTTTTCGTAAGTTTCCGGATAACCGCCACTTACCAACATCACACAAGCCGCCGTACGTGGGTCTATTTCCAGCGTTTTTGTATCGAGGTTCTTCTCTGCCACACCTTCAAAGAGCTCTACGAGATCACTCTTGACACGAAGCATAACGCTTTCTGTCTCAGGGTCGCCCATACGAACATTATATTCAATAACCATTGGCTCTCCTTTTACCTTTATCAATCCTAAGAAGATGAAGCCTTTGTAAAGAATACCTTCTTCTTTCAAGCCATTTACAGTAGGTTCGATAATACGCGTACGTACTTTCTCCATGAATTCATCATTGGCGAACGGAACAGGCGTAACGCTTCCCATACCACCGGTATTAAGTCCCTTATCACCTTCGCCGATACGTTTGTAGTCTTTGGCTACGGGAAGTACTTTGTAATGTTCGCTGTCTGTCAGTACGAATACACTGCATTCAATGCCACTGAGGAACTCTTCAATGACTACCGTTGCCGAAGCATTGCCAAACATACCGCTAAGCATCTCTTTCAGCTCCTTTTTAGCTTCATCCAAAGTAGGGAGGATCAGAACACCTTTTCCGGCACAAAGTCCGTCAGCTTTCAGAACATAGGGAGCTTCTAATGTCTCGAGGAAAGCAAAACCTTCTTCCAATGTGTTCGCTGTGATGCTTTTATAACGTGCGGTAGGGATATTATGACGTTGCATGAACTCTTTGGCAAACTCTTTACTACCTTCCAGGCGTGCTCCTTCGCGGGTAGGCCCGATGATGGCAATGTGCTGTGTCTCAGGATTTCCCTGAAAGTAGTCGTAAATACCTTCAACTAATGGGTCTTCGGGACCAACTACAATCATGCTGATGTTTTCCTTAAGAACGAATGCCTTTAATGCATTAAAATCGGTAGCTTTGATGTTCACGTTTTCTCCTACAGAAGAGGTACCGGCATTACCGGGGGCGATGTATAGCTTTTCTACTTTGGGACTTTGAGCTATTTTCCACGCCAGAGCGTGTTCACGGCCGCCCGAACCTAAGAGTAACAGTTTCATATCAATAATTGGTTAATGGGCCAATATGCCAATATGCCAATGTTGGCATCGGATATGTAGCGCTTGTTATTATTATTATTTTTCTCTCGTTTCTTTTTCAATCGGTATATTGCCCATTGTTACAGGTTATCTTCAAAATAACGGGTTATCTTTTCGTGCAGATGTATGCGGTCACGTCCCATTACATTGTGCTTATGTCCGGGATAAATGAAAAGATCCGGATACGTACGGGCATCTATGCATGCCTTCATAAAAGACAATGTATGCTGAGGCACGCAAGTATCGTCGTGATCGTCATGGATAATGAGTAAATGTCCTTTCAGATTGCCGGCGAGATTTTTCAGATTACATTGTTCGTAGCCTTCCGGGTTACTTTGTGGAGTATCCATATAACGCTCTCCGTACATTATCTCGTAATATGCCCAGTCTATCACCGGACCACCTGCCACACCTACTTTGAAAATCTCCGGATAGCGAAGTAACAGGGCAGTAGTCATATGGCCTCCAAAACTCCAGCCATGCACACCGATACGATTACCGTCTACATAGGGAAGACTTTGCAAATATTCGACTCCTTTTACCTGATCTTTTCCTTCTTCAATACCTAAATGACGGAAAGTTACATTCTCAAACTCTAATCCGCGATTGGAACTGCCGCGATTGTCAATAGTGAACATGATGTACCCTTTGTTTGCCATATAGATATCCCAGCCGCGGGCACCATTCTGCCAACCTCCGGTTACCATCTGTGCATGCGGACCTCCGTATACATATACAATGGCAGGATACTTTTTATTCGGGTCCATATCAGCAGGTTTGATAAGGCGGTAATAGATATCGGTTACACCGTCTGCGGCTTTGATTGTACCGGTTTCGATAACCGGCATTTTGAAGCCAAGGAATGGATTGGCAGCAGTAAGCAGATTAACGCTTTTACCTGTCTGAGTATCAATGATATCAATTTTTCTGGGTAGGGTAGGAGTTGAGTAATTGTCAATCACATAGCGTCCTGAGTTACTTGCAATAGCGTTGTGCACACCTTCAGTGGTAGTATACATGCTGAAGGGTAAGCTTCTCTCTCCTGTTCTGATATTTACAGAGAAATTGTTCCGTCCTGTAGCATCGTTGGCACTGAAAAGAACTTCTTTCTTTTTTTCGTTGAACCCTAATATATCACTGACCAGCCATTTACCTTCTGTCAGTTGTCTGATTAGTTTGCCTGTGGTGTCATACAGATACAGGTGGTTGAAACCGTCACGCTGGCTTTGATAAATGAATTTTGTAGCATCCCAGGGCAGAAAAACAATGGGCTGTTGAGGCTCTACATATTTGGGATGTGTCTCTTCGAAAAGCGTTGCCATCAGCTCGCCTGTTTCTGCGTTGTACTGGCAGAGTTTAGCATGATTTTGATCCCGGTTCAATTCTATCAGGTAGAGACTTTTCTCATCCGGTGCCCAGCTGATATTGGTAAAATAACGGTCAGTCGGGTCTCCGGCTTTCAGGTAGAGTGTTTTTCCGTTGGAAGGATTATGAATGCCTATTGTTACCAAATGGCTGGTCATCCCTGCCATTGGATAACGAATGTTGTTCACTTCTGCTATACGTTGAGTGATGTCTACCAGTGGATACTGTGTAACCATGCTTTCATCCATGCGATAAAATGCTAATAAGTTACCTTTCGGGCTCCAGAAAGTGCCTTTGCTGATGCCAAACTCATTACGGTGTACAGACTGTCCGCAGACAACACCTTCGGATTCATCGGTTATTGCATTTTCGTTTATATACAGATTGTTGCCTACTGTATAAGCAACATTTCCGGTGGTAGTGCAGTAATCCTGATTGGCAGCCTCTTTTTTCAGAGCTGTTGTGGAAACTATTTGGTTGTTTTTGAAGTCGTAAACAATATATTTACCGGGTAGCTTAATCAGCATTTGCTCTTTGTCAGACCAGGGAAAGCTGACAGAGTGGAAGTGTTGTAATTTTCCGGACTGGTTTTCTTCCAATACTTTGTTTACAATTTCCCGTGTAGTGATAGTCTTTTCTTTTCCTGTCTTTGGATTAATAACAAACAGGGTATCTATGCCTGGTTTTATACATTCATCGCCCCACCATTGTAGTCCATAAAGGTTTTCTGCATAACGATATGTTTCACCACCCGGAATAAGATCTTCCAGTGTAGGAGTTTTTAGTTCTTGTGCCATAACGTTCGTGATAAATAGAGCTTGAAGCAACCCCATTAATAATAGATAGCCTCTTTTATTCATTGTCTTCTTGTTTTTTATCTTTATTCTTGAACCAATTCAGCATTACTTTCTGACTTCCGATTTCGTATATCTTAGTTTCTATGATAACAAGTTCATCCATTATTCTTTCTTATCACCTCTCGGTTCCCAGTTCTTCTTAAACTCCCTTGGATTTCTGTCTCCGTTGAAGCTTCGTCCTTCTCTCGGTTTTCTGTCTCTGTCACTTGAAAAGCTACGTCCGCCTTCTTCACGGCGAGGTTTAAATTCTCTTTTTTCTTTGGGAGTACCTTCTTTATTTTCTTCTTCGCCTTCCTGGCCTTTAAACTCTTTGTACTTTCCGTCAAATATCTGATATTTGCGGAACTCACATTCCAATGCTCCGTTGAATAATGGCGTTTTTTGACTGGGCTTCAGGCCGATCTGGTCGAAGCATTCCTCACGATAGGAGAGTACCCAGGCATCATTTCCAACGAAAGCGTGCTTCAGACGTTCGCCAATCATGCTGTATAATCCTAAAAGATCATTGGTAGAAATACGTTCACCGTAAGGAGGATTGGTGATGATGATAGATTTTTCTGCCGGTTGTTCAAATTGCTGGAAGGGTTGTAACTTCAGAATGATATCTTTAGAAACCCCTGCTGCCTTCACATTGTGTGTGGCTATTTCGTTTGCCTTAGGGTTATTATCATAGCCATATATTTTGTGTGTGAATTCACGTTCCTGGCTATCGTCGTTGTATAGATTATCAAACATATCCTGATCGAAATCCACCCATTTCTCGAATGCGAACTCCTTACGGAACACTCCCGGAGCAATGTTACGGGCAATCAATGCAGCTTCTACAGGAATGGTACCTGAACCGCACATCGGGTCAATAAGGTCACATTCTCCTCTCCATCCCGTCATCAGAATCATTCCGGCAGCAAGAACTTCATTGAGTGGTGCTTCTACTGCTTCCTGACGATAGCCACGGCGATGAAGTGATTCACCGGAGGAGTCGAGTGAAAGGGTACAGGTGGTTTGCGCAATATGAATATTCAGTAATACATCCGGTCTGTTGATACGAACGGACGGACGTTTACCATTCAACTCACGGAAATAGTCGACAATGGCATCTTTAACTTTGTAAGAAACGAACTTGGAATGGCGGAATTCATCACTAAATACGACGGCATCTACGGCGAATGTTTTGTTTACATCTAGTATTTCTTCCCAGGCGATGGCTTTGATCTGCTCATAAACCTCGTCGGCATCTTTGGCCTTGAAATGTTTGATTGGTTTCAGAATGCGGATGGCAGTACGCAGACAGAAGTTTGCTTTATACATCATTTCCTTGTCTCCGGAAAATGAAACCATTCGCCGGCCTATTTGTACGTCGTTTGCTCCCAGCACTATCAGTTCTTCGGCCAGTACTTCTTCCAATCCCTGGAAGGTTTTGGCAATCATTTCAAATTGTTCGCTCATAATGAATAATGTGCCAATATGCCAATGTGGTAATATGCCAATTGGCTGGCGCGTTAAAGTTGTTATTTTTTCAAATTGTTAATATCTGATTCTCTCAGTTGGCACATTGGCATGTTCGCAATTGGGCCATTATTTCTTTGCTTTCGTCTGTACGATTCTTGCTCCTGCGGGAACATCTTCTGTTACCCAGATATTGCCTCCTACTGTAGCATCACGTCCAATGGTAATACGTCCTAATATAGTTGCATTTGAGTAGATTATAACGTTATCTTCCAGTATTGGATGGCGGGGAATCCCTTTAATTGGCTTACCATCGGTATCTAAGGGGAAACTTTTGGCTCCCAACGTGACACCTTGGTAGAGTTTTACGTTATTGCCAATGATACTGGTTGCTCCGATTACCACACCTGTTCCATGATCAATAGTAAAATAACTGCCTATCTGTGCTCCGGGATGAATGTCTATACCTGTTTCACTGTGGGCCATTTCTGTTATAATGCGGGGAATAAGTGGTACTCCCAGTTCCAATAGTTCGTGAGCGATGCGATAGTTGCTGATAGCTCTGATAGCCGGATAGCAACAAATTACTTCGCCAAAACTCTGAGCTGCAGGATCACCATTGTAGGCTGCTTCTACATCTGTTGCCAGTACACGGCGCATATGTGGTAATTTGCTGATAAATTTAGCAGCCAGGCGGGCAGCTTCTTCTCGTAAAGAATCATTGCAGGTATCACATCCTTCATTACTTCCGAAACAGAGTCCGGCTAAAATCTGTTCAGTCAGCAGATCAAATAATCTTTCAATGTTAACCCCTATGTGATAGTTGATTGTACGACTGTTGATAGTAGAATTTCCAAAATATCCGGGGAAAAGAATGGAGCGTGCCAACTCGATGACGTCACACAATACCCGTGCCGAAGGCAAGGGCTCGCCGTCCTTGTGTTGATGGAACAGTCCTTTGTATGATTCGCTTTCCGAAAGCTCATCGACTGCCTGTGTCAGAATGTGGGTGAAATTTAGTGGACTCATTAGATTCCTTTTCTAATTAATTGGCTACAAAGGTAAGAAATATTATGCACATTTTTCTATCTTTGTTGCGACATTCTATTAACAAAGAAGTTTATGGGGAGTAAAACCATCAAAGGGTTTGCAATAATTTGTTTATTCTTGTGTATCAATGGTTGCGGAGAACACACACAAACAGGAGAAGCAATAAAAAAGAATACTCAGACCGATTCGCTTGAAAAACAGGCAAGAGATTCTTTATTTGCTAATAATACGTATGCCCGTAATCTGTTGCGTAGCGGGATGGCAAAAGCCACTGATAGTCTTACTTTCTATAGATTAATGAATCATTACGTAAAAGCTTGTTTTGCCTCTTCTGACTTTGACTCTGTGCTATATTATAATCAGATAATTGCCCGCTTTTGCAGGGAAGCGTCCGATTCTCCTTCCATACATGATATGAAGGCGAATGTTTATAATATGACCGGTAATTACTGGATACAGAAAGCAGAGCCTGATTCATCTCTGGCATATTATCGAAAGGCATATGAAGAGCAGCGGTTGGGAAATAATGTTTTTAATCTTCCCGAACTTTGTTTTAATTTGGCAGATGCCAGTAATCATCTGGGTAATTATGCCGATGGAGCTTTCTATTATCGCAGGGGATTGTTTCTTTGTGATTCACTCCAGCTACCTGATACAAAGAAATGGACTGTTTATTGGGGATTAGGGCAGACTTACATGGAGTTACGTGATTTTGAACTTTCCAATTATTACTATGAACTGGCAGGGAATTATTATCAGGAGATGAATCCGTATGAGAAATGGGGATATCTCAATAATAGAGGGAACCATTTTTATTACAAAAAGGATTACTTGCAAGCCGAATACTATATCAGTAGAGGACTGCATGTACTGGATGACTATCCTCAAATGATTTTTGAACGGAATCTTAGTAAAGGAAATTTGGGAGAACTTTATATGCTGAATGGTAAACTGGACTCAGCTCAAATCTATCTGAATGATAGCTATCGCTATTTCACTGAGATGAATAATCGTTCGGCACTTTATTACATAGAAACCCAGCTGATAGAGCTTGCCTTAAAACAAGGTGATATTTCACGGGCTGGCAGGCTGATTGCCAATGCAACGCCTGGCGTACACATTGATGCGAATATGATAAATATCCGGAATCAATATTTAGAGCATTATTATGAACGTACAGGTGATTACAGGCGTGCTTATGAGTATCTGAAGCGGGATGTCGCGTTGAATGATTCTATTCGGAACGAACGGGTCCGTACGCGTGTAGCGGAACTCGATATGCGTTATCGTCAGGATACGATTGTGATGCGGCGTGAGTTGGTGATAGGGAGGCAAACGAGTGAAATGCGGGTGTTGCGTTTGACATCGTTTATCTGGGCTATTGGTTGTATTGTTTTAATAGCAGCATTGAGTGTTTTCTATTGGTTGATGAAGAAAAAGCGTGCTTTTATGCAGGAACGGCATTTGAATCAGATAAGTCGTCTTCGTATGGAAAATATACGTAATCATATTTCGCCTCACTTTACTTTTAACGTGCTGAATAGAGAAATTAGTCATTTTAAAGGCTCTGAAGAAGATCGGGAGGGGTTAGTAGGATTAGCAAAGCTTCTAAGAAAGAGCCTGGAGTTAACCGAAAAGTTAAGTATCCCGCTTCGGGAAGAGCTGGATTTTGTGCGGACTTATATTAATTTGGAACAGACCAGCTTGGGATCTGATTTTATATTGACATTGTCCATCGATGACAAATTGAATACGGAGCAAATTATTATTCCTTCTATGATTATACAGATTCCGGTAGAGAATGCTATGAAACATGGACTTGCCGGGATTGAAGGAGAGAAGCGGCTTACTATTTCTGTAATTTCTGAAGGTAATGGGGTTCGAATAATAATTGTAGATAATGGTAGGGGGTATCTTCCTCATATGATATCTCCCTCCAGAGGAACGGGTACAGGTTTGAAGGTTCTTTATCAGACAATCCAGTTACTCAATCAAAAAAATAAGGGAGAGAAGATTTGTTTTGAAATAAAAAAACTTGCCGATGGACAACAGACAGGGACTTGTGTTTCTGTATATATTCCATATAAATATTCTTATGATTTATGATGACAATGAATGAAATTTGTAAAGTCGTAATTATAGATGATGACTATACGGCTATAGAAGACTTGAAAAAGGGGCTTGCAGTTTATTCTGATATGCTAATCAAAGGTACGGCAGTCAATGGAGCTAAAGGAAGAAAGATGATAATGGAGCAACGTCCGGATTTGTTGTTTTTAGATATAGAATTGCCGGATATGCTGGGTATCAGACTACTGAGTGACATGCGTGAGGAGGTTGTATGGGATATGAAAGTTGTTTTCTATACGGCATATGATAAATACCTGCTTCAGGCTTTAAGAGAGTCGGCGTTCGATTACTTATTGAAACCTTTTACTACAGAGGAACTTGATGGGATTATAGAACGTTATCGGAAGGCGATGGTCACTCACCAGGTCACTCCTTCATTTTCGGCATCTATAGCTGCATTATTGCCCCAACGTGACACATTTATGATCAGTAGTGTGACAGGTTTCAAATTACTTCGTATTGAGGAAATTGGCTTTTTTGAATATTCTAAAGATAAACGGCAGTGGCAGGTAACTCTTTTTAATCAGACAAAGCTGAGTCTTAAAAAAAATACCAGAGCAGAAGATATTATAAATTATTCGGTATCATTTGTACAGATTAGCCAGTCGGTTATTATTAATGTTGCCTATTTAGCTGTTATTAATGGGAAACAATGCCAGCTTTATCCTCCTTTTAGTGAGCGAAAAGACCTGTGCATTTCCCGTGGATTTTTGAAAGAATTACAAGAACGTTTCTATCTTATTTGATTTTTTTTGTTGTATAAGCACTTATTTAGACATTTTATGTGTGATTTGCGACAAAATACTCATTTTTCGCAAAAAGGGTGTTTCATATTATCCTTTTTAATGCTATCTTTGTGATGTTAGGTAGGAATTGAATGTTTTTTGGTTTTTAGATGATCAATTCTATGTAACTGGTTGAGCCGGAGCTTTTGTGAAAAAGTCTCCGGCTATTTTTTTATTGATGAGTTTTGTTTGTGAGCGCCCATTTGGTACTTATAACAAAAAGGCGAATCGAATGTTGTGAAATAGTGGTGTAGATTTGTTTTTTATATGATCCTTGTGATTATTTCTCTTCCATAAACATTCTGTCGAAGGTTTCTCTTAGCTGTTTTCGATTATTTATCAGAGCTCTTAACTCTTTTAGCCTTTCTCCATTCTTCGAGTTTTCAAACCATAGTTTTAAGTATCCTCCTTTGGCATATTTGCTCAGGAGATGATTAAGAAAACGTTCATAGTGCCATTCTTTGCTTCCCGATGGATTTTGTTTTAGCCCATATTGTACAGTCCTTCTCAATGTAATTTCAAGGTCTATAACTCTGTCTGCTTCAGCTACAATCTTTCCGTAAATGCTGCGTGGTTCGTGGTTTGAAGAGGCTCTATGATCTTCTACGGCTTCTTTCATTATCTGTATTTCTTCGGTAGAAAACCATTGGCGGAGTATCTTGTCATTTTCAAGAATAGTTCCTGAAACAAGGTGATGGGTCGCTCTGTCTTTGCACAGTCCTGTATCGTGATAGGCAGCAATGGTGTATACCATATCCACGTCTACGGGATAGCCTTTAGCAAGTTCCAGGCTTTCTGCTATTACAGTATTTACATGTATTAAATTATGTGCTTTATCAAACGATTCGTATTGCGGAATAATAACCGTTTCTATGTATTCTTTTAGCTGTTCGTTCATCTCGGGAAAATCTTATTTAATAAAGGGAAAACAAAGATACTAAATTTCTTGTAACGTCTTAACATTTATGGGTTTGTTCCACGTGGCACAGAAAAGGCCGGAATATAAATTCCAGCCTTCTGTTGTATTAATGTAAAATGTAGAGTTAGAGAGAATATGTATATCAGATATTTGTATCGTCCATTGTAACTGTCATTTCCGGAACAAGAATATAAGCATTCTTTTTACTGTTCCATTTGTAATAATTGGTAGTTACGGTTTTACCTTCGTAAGTATAAGTGATGCGCAGGCTATTTTCCCATTTTTGGTTGTTAGCATTCCATTTTAGTGCTTTACTTTCTGTCATACGTTTCTGATCATTATACTTGTAGTTGTATTTCATATAGTTGGCGAGTGCAGCACCTTCCTTTTTATAAACGGTCTGTTCTACCATCACTCCGTCTCTTTCTTCTGAGTTATAGATGAGATTCCCGTCGTTATTGTGGGCAGAAACGGTTAGGCTACCTACAAAAAGAACTACTGATAATGCAATTGTTCTTATGGAAACATTTACTTTCATGATTATACTGTTTTTAGGGTTATATTATCATATTGTTATACTTAATCTCTTTATTTGCTGCAAAGTTACATATAAAGTGGATATTAATGCTTAAAATAAGTGAAATAATTATCATAATGATAATTGTCGTACCTCTGTATTGCTTTCTTTTTGCAGGTATTAATGACAAAAAAATATCCGGCAGTTTGTTTGCCGGATATATGTTTAAACAGTTCGTGTACTTAATGAGGCATTTAGCAGCTTTCTGCTTGAGGAGTTAATTAATGTTATAAATGTTTTGGTAGGCAGCAATTGTCTTTTTAATGAGCTTCTAACCAGTTTTTCCCCCAGCCGCAATCAGCCTTTAGAGGGACATGCATCCGGTAGGCTTTCTCCATTTCTTCAATAACGACTTGTTCCACCCGCTCTTTTTCCTCTACTGGGACACTGAAATTTAATTCATCGTGTACTTGTAATATCATTTTTGCCTTTAATCCTTCGCGTTTGAAGCGTTCGTAGATGCGAGCCATTGCAACTTTGATTATGTCGGCCGCACTTCCCTGGATCGGAGCATTGATAGCATTACGTTCGGCATATCCGCGTACTACAGCATTGCGTGAATTGATGTCCGGAAGGAAGCGTTTACGATGAAAAATAGTTTCTACATAACCTTTTTCACGTGCTATTTCAATACTTTTATCCATGTAAGCCTTTACCTGAGGATAGGTCTCAAAATAACCGTCTATAAGCTCTTTTGCCTCTTTACGATCTACATTCATTCGTTCAGCCAGACCGAAAACAGAGATACCATAAATGATACCAAAGTTCGCTGTTTTAGCTTTGCGGCGCATATCGGGGTTTACCTCTTTTATATCGGTTTTGTATACTTTGGCTGCTGTAGCTGCGTGAATATCATAACCACTTAAGAATGCGTCTATCATATTTTTATCTTCGCTTAGGTGGGCCATAATACGCAGCTCTATTTGTGAATAGTCGGCAGAGAAGAAAAGAGCACCTTCGTCAGGAATAAATGCTTTGCGTATCTCTTTTCCATTTTCATCCCGGATGGGGATGTTCTGTAAATTCGGGTTGCTGGAGCTGAGGCGTCCGGTTGCTGTTACTGTTTGATTGAAGGAGGTATGTACGCGGCCTGTACGCGGGTTTATTAACTGAGGCAGAGCATCAATATAGGTGCTTAACAGCTTCTTTAGTCCACGGTGTTCTAGAATTTTTTCTACTACAGGATGTTTGTGGCGCAAGCTTTCGAGCACCTCTTCTGATGTAACATATTGGCCGGTCTTGGTCTTCTTTGCTTTATCGATAATTTTAAGTTTATCAAATAATACCTCACCTACCTGCTTGGGTGAAGCGATATTGAATTCTTCTCCTGCCAATTGATAAATCTCTTGTTCAATGGCCTCCATTTGTGTTGTGAAATGTTTTGAAGACTGTTTGAGTGCTTCTGTATCCAGAAGTACTCCATTGATCTCGATATTTACCAATACGGGTACCAGGGGCATTTCTATTTCATAGAATAATTGCTCAGCACCATTCTTTTTCAATTCTTTTTCCAGTATATTCTTTAGTTTCAGCGTAACATCCGCATCTTCGCAGGCGTATTGATAAATAGCTTCGGGAGCAAGATCGCGCATGCTCTTCTGATTTTTTCCTTTCGGTCCGATAAGTTCTTCGATGTGGATTGTTTGATAATTCAGATAAATTTCCGCCAGATAATCCATTCCGTGACGGAGTTCAGGTTGAAGAACATAATGTGCTACCATTGTATCGAAAAGAGGACCTTTTACTTCAACTCCGTAATTTTGGAGAACGATCATGTCATATTTGATGTTTTGCCCTACTTTTAACGTTTTTTCATTTTCGAATACTTCTTTGAATTCGTTTACTATTTTTAACGCTTCTTCCCGGCCTGCAGGGATTGGTATATAAAATCCCTGATTTTCGGCGAAGCTGAAGCTCATTCCTACCAACTCAGCTTCCATTGGGTCGGTTCCGGTTGTTTCTGTATCTAACGCAAGAATTTTGGTTGTAAGTAACTTTTGAATAATTTTGACTCTTTTCTCCTTATTATCAATTAGTTGATAGTCAGTATTGAGCGTTTTTAACGTGTCTATATTTGATTTTTTTTCTTCAATCGGTCCGTTGGGCGTAATTTCTGCAAATAAATCGCCTTGAATCGGGCCACTTTCTTGTGCAAAAAGCGGACCTGCAGAAAAGGGGAGAGGTTGACTCTCTTTTTTGAAGATTCTCTCCATTAGTGTACGAAACTCCAGTTCTTCAAAAATTTTTCGAAGGGCTTCTTCATCCGGTTGTTCACGTACCAGTGCATTCATGTCAAGTTCGATAGGTACATCTGTTTTTATGGTTGCCAGAAATTTGGAGAAAGTTATCATTTCCCGGTTTGTTTCTACTTTTGTTTTGAGTGCTCCTTTTAATTGGTCGGTATGTTCAAGTAGATTTTCGATGTTACCAAATTCAGCAATTAACTTTTGGGCTGTTTTCTCTCCGACACCTGGACATCCGGGAATGTTATCTGACGCATCTCCCATGAGTCCCAACATATCAATAATCTGTGAAGGTGACTGAATATCGAACTTTGCTTTGACTTGTTCTATACCCATAACCTCAAATTCCTTATCACCATACTTGGGACGGTACATAAACACATGTTCTGTTACCAGCTGGCCATAGTCCTTGTCAGGCGTCATCATATAGGTTGTGATCCCCTGTTGTCCGGCTTTGGTTGCCAGTGTTCCGATAACGTCGTCTGCTTCATAGCCTGCCACTTCAAGGATAGGGATACGATAAGCACGGATGATATCTTTTATAATGGGTACGGAAAGCCGGATTGCTTCCGGTGTTTCTTCACGTTGTGCTTTATATTGTTCATAGGCTTCGTGTCGGAAAGTAGGTCCTGAAGGGTCGAAAGCAACTCCAATGTGTGTAGGGTTTTCTTTTTTCAATACATCCTCCAATGTATTTACAAAGCCGAGAATGGCTGAAGTATTGAAACCTTTGGAGTTGATCCGTGGATTTTTGATAAAGGCATAATACGCCCGATATATAAGTGCGTAAGCATCTAAAAAGAAAAGTTTACTGTTTTGGTCCATATTTATCTAATTTTTCATGGTAAAAGTACAAAAAAATACGGTATTAACCGTTTTATTATTACTTTTGTGCTCAAATAGTGTCATTATATGGATAGCTCGTCTTTTATAAAGTCTCCGATAGATGCGGAACTGGAAGATTTCAGAAAACTATTTGATAGTTCTCTTTCCAGTTCAAATTTCCTGCTTAATAATGTGATTGCTCATATTCGGCAGAGAAACGGGAAGATGATGCGTCCTATCCTGGTACTCCTTGTGGCACGTTTATATGGTGCTATCCGTCCTGCTACTTTTCATGCTGCTGTTTCTTTGGAGCTTCTTCATACAGCCAGTCTGGTACACGATGATGTAGTTGATGAAAGTACTGAACGTCGTGGGCAGCTTTCTGTAAATGCCGTTTTTAATAATAAAGTGGCGGTATTGGCTGGTGATTTTTTGCTGGCTACAAGCCTTGTACATGCCGGGAAGACGATGAGCCATGAGATTATTAGTGTTGTATCTTGCTTGGGGCAGGATCTTGCAGATGGAGAATTGTTACAGCTTTCCAATGTAAGTAATCCTCATTTTTCTGAGGAAATCTATTTTGATGTTATTCGTAAAAAAACGGCGGCCCTTTTTGCTGCTTGTACTAAATCGGCAGCCCTTTCTGTTAATGCAAGCGATGAAGAGGCGGAATTTTCGCGTTTATTTGGCGAGTATATTGGTATCTGTTTCCAGATAAAGGATGATATTTTTGATTATTTTGAAAGTAAAGAGATAGGTAAGCCAACTGGAAATGATATGCTGGAAGGTAAACTGACGTTACCTGTTCTTTACGCTCTGAATTCTACGAATAGTACCTGGGCACAAGAGATAGCTGTCAAAGTCAAAGAGGGGATTGCTACTCCTGATGAAATCGGACGTTTAGTCGATTTTACCAAGTCCAATGGAGGAATTGAGTATGCGGTTAAAATGATGGAACTATATAAGGGTAAAGCGCTTGACTTGCTTCATTCGCTTCCCCCTTCTGAGGTATGTACTGCACTTGAAGCCTACCTTGATTATGTAGTTGACAGAGATAAATAATACTTTTTCCATGGGCTTTCTGCATCCTGTGTGGCTGAGAGGAAGCTTGTGATTGTGATGTCTATTTCTTCTTTTTTATCTGTTTTCATAGCCTGTCCGATGAGGTAACTTTTACCTATTTCTTCCCAATTTTTAAATATCTGCCGACATTTTTCACCGGCAAATCTGATATATTCCCATGCCGTTTGCTCATCAATATATCCTGTCTCCAGGGCTACGCGTGCTAAGGTGATTAGTTCTCCCATGTCCCATGCTAAAATCCCTCGTTCGAAGTCTTCTTTTTCGATGGATACGATGTTTTTCTCACGTATGTACTTCATAAATCGGTGCAGATGATGGGCGCGCTGTATAAACGATTCTATGCCGAAAAAACGCTTACGGAGGATAGTTTCTATTTCTTCCTCATTGTCTGACGACAGAAGATAGGGCAGAAGGATAGAATATGCGGTACGTTCTCCTTCATTCTTGAGGAGCGTCAGCATTTCTGTGATGAAGGATTCTTGTTTTAGCTGAGGTATTTCTGCCAGCATTTGGCGAAGTTTATCTTTACTCATACCTGTCTCCAGACTATTCACGAAAAGACCTGTTTGTATACTGGAAATGAGCCCAATGAGCAGGTTTTGCTCTTTGTTGGCTAATAAGGCATTGCCTTCTCTGTTCTGGTTGAACCGTAATGAAATACTGCTTTGTTCCATACCCTTGTTTTTTAATTCTTCGTTAACCGAAAAGCGTGAGAACTGTTGCTCTGTATCTTTCCTGGGGCTTCGGCAAGCCGTTATGACGATACAAGCAACAGTCTCACGCTCCATTCGATATATAACAAGAGTATATACGTGAAGGTGCGTGAGACCCGTTTGCCTATTACCTTTCATAACATGAATTTTGCCGAATTCCAGGAAAAAGATAATAAATGAAACGTTCTCTAATACAGTTTATTAGCCTCTTCTCTATAGGCTAATGCTCGGCAAAGATAGTAAAAAAATGAGTATCTTTAAGTAAGGAAGTTTAGTTTTTCTTAATTATAGATATGATATTCGTGCTAAGGTTAACTGAATCGAAATGCCTGGATAATAAATGAGGATATACAAAAGAGGTGATCTGATGTTTTATTTAAAAATACAAAGCCTCTTTGGCATATCCTCACGAATTGTTTTGAATTAGAAGAATTTTATATCTTCACCTTTGATATCAGAAAGTAATAAATTTGCTAATCGGCTGGTACCCAGTCTGAAAAGCTTATTGTTAAGCCATTCTTCTCCCAGGATTTCTTTTACTATTGTGTAGTAAATCAATGCATCATTTACCGTATTAATGCCTCCGGCTGGTTTAAATCCAATTTTGTTTCCGGTCTTTTCGTAATACTCTTTAATGGCTTCGCACATCACATAAGCTGCTTCCGGAGTGGCTGCAGGTTGCTGTTTTCCTGTGGACGTTTTGATAAAATCTGCTCCGGAGTACATTGATAGGATGGAGGCCTTTTTAATGTTCGAAGCCGTTTTCAGCGCTCCGGTTTCAAGAATTACTTTCAGGTGACGTTCTTTACAAGTGTCTTTTAACTCTTGTATTTCTTCACACATTGTTTCATAATCTCCACTCAGGAATTTACCGATAGAAATAACAATGTCTATTTCGTCTGCACCTTCCATCAGTGCCATGGCTGTCTCTGCTATTTTTACTTCAATAAACGTTTGTGACGACGGGAATCCTGCTGATACACAAGCAATATTGATACCGTCAACATCCAATGTATTTTTTACTACTTCTGCAAAGTTGGGGTATACACAGATTGCTGCTACGTTCTTTAAATCGGGAAATTCATCGTCAAACTTGTTTACCTTTTCAGTAAATTTCATAACGCTTTCGTCGCTATCCGTACTGTTGAGGGTAGTGAGATCAATACAGTTGAAAAGGAGTTTTTTTACCTCTTCTGTATTGTTTTCCGTTACTTTGTTTTCGATAATTGAAGCTACCCGGGCTTGTACATCAGCGTCGCTCAGGTTGGTATTGTACTTTGCCAATGCGGCTTCATACTTAGTCAGATGGCTGTCATTCTGTTCCATGGTCACTCAGTTTGGGGTTGTTTATATGTCTTTTGTTATCTCTTTTGGTTTTCTTTTCCAGGTTACGTGTAAAGGCCTCAGTGAGGTTTACGCCTGTCTGGTTAGCCAGGCAGAGGAGTACCCAAAGTACATCTGCCATTTCGTCTTCCAGATTGTCTTTTTCTCCTTCTTTGAAGGATTGATCACCGTATTTACGGGCCATTACGCGTGCCAGTTCGCCTACTTCTTCAGTGAGTACGGCCATATTTGTGAGCTCGCTAAAGTAACGTACTCCATACTTCTTAATCCACAGGTCGACCTGTTTCTGTGCTTCTTCCAGTGTCATTATTCTTTGTTTTTTGTATCTATACAAATGGTTACCGGGCCATCATTCAATAATTCTACTTTCATATCTGCTCCGAATTCACCTGTGCCTATTTCCTTTCCAAGTAAAGAACTAAGTTCTGTGCAGAATTGTTCATACAGTGGGATTGAAATATCCGGTTTGGCTGCTTTTATATACGACGGACGGTTACCTTTCTTTGTAGATGCATGTAGGGTAAACTGGCTTATTACCAGTATTTCACCGTTTGTATCTATGACAGATTTATTCATGACTCCATTTTCATCATCAAAGATGCGGAGATTTATTATTTTCTTGCACAACCAGTCGATGTCTTCTGTTCCGTCGGCTTCTTCGATGCCTACCAGGATAAGCATTCCTCTGTTGATAGCCGATTTACAGTTTCCGTTGATGGTAACTGAGGCATGACTGACGCGCTGTATAACTACTCTCATTTCTCTTTTTTTGTTTTATTGGAAAGGCAAATTTACAAAAATCACTATAGAAAAATCATGTTTCACAGAGTTTTTTCGTAAAATCACATGTGCTTTACATTTATTTATAATGAGACGTATAGCCTCTGAATGTATTTAATGTCTCTGTTATTACAGGTTTTCTTTAACAACTTTTGCTTTGGTTTCGCCTATAATAGCGCTGATATCCTCTAAAGAGGCTTCTTTGATGCGTTTTACACTCTTAAATTCTTTTAGTAATGCGGTTTTTGTTTTGTCTCCGATGCCTTTGATTGTGTCGAGGGCAGAAGCTACCTGGCGTTTACTGCGTTTATCACGATGAAAAGTAATGGCAAAACGGTGTACTTCATCTTGTATCTGCTCCAGTAATTTGAAAAGGGGAGAATGTTGTTTTAATCCGATTGTTTGAGGTGGAAAACCAAATAAAAGCTCTGATGTGCGGTGTTTTCGATCTTTGGCAAGGCCTGCAATAGGAATATTTAAATGTAATTCCTCCATAACTTGTCTTACAGCCTCCATTTGTCCTTTTCCTCCGTCTGTGATGATGAGGTCGGGTAGGGTGCTTTCCTCCTCTATAGCGCGCTGATAACGCCGTTTTACGACTTCTCTCATAGATGCATAGTCATCGGGACCTTCTACGGTTTTAATAATATACTTTCGGTAGTCTTGTTTCGATGGTTTTGCTTTCTTGAATACGACACAGGCAGCTACTGCATCCGAACCCTGGATGTTGGAGTTGTCAAAGCATTCTATTTGCATAGGTAACTTTTCCAGATGTAACTCTTGTTGGATCTCCTTCATCAGTCGCATACTTCTTTGTTCCGGATTTAACTTTTCTGATTGCTTCATCCGGTCTGCCTTGTATTGTTTTACGTTGAGTAATGAGAGATCTAATAATTTCTTTTTGTCTCCTCGCTGTGGCACGGTGAAAACGACGTTATTCAGTTCCATATCTACTTCAAATGGGACAATGATTTCACGTGAAAGGCTCTTATAGCGTTCCCGCATTTCGATGATTCCTAATGTAAGAAGCTCCTCTTTGCTTTCGTTTAGCTTTTTCTTATACTCAAAGGTGAAAGCCTGATTGATAGCTCCGTTCGTGATGTGCAGGTAGTTGATAAATGCTGAATTGTGTTCGTCTTCTTCAATAGAGAATACGTCGATATTGTGTAATATCGAGCTTACTACTTCTGATTTTGAGCGATAATTTTCTATAAGTGTATATTTCTCTTTTATTTTTTGTGCTTCTTCAAACTTCATTTCAGCAGCCAATCCCTGCATTTGCTGGAATAGCATACGACTTATTTCCTGGGTGTTTCCTTTTAATATTTCCTTGATTTCATCGATATTCTTTAGGTATTCCTCTTGTGATTGGAGCCCTATACAAGGTCCGGCGCAGTTCTTTATATGGTATTCAAGGCAAACGTTGAATTTACCTGCGCGTATGTTTTCTGGTGACAGATTCAAGTTGCATGTTCGTAGTGGGTATAGGTGTTTTATCAGGTCTAACACTGCATTCATAGATGGCACATGACTGTATGGGCCATAGTAAGAGGAGCCGTTCCGAATGATTTTGCGCGTTTTGAATATTCGTGGGAAATATTCATTTTGTACGCAAATAGACGGATATGTTTTATCGTCTTTAAGCAGAACATTATACCGCGGCTTATATTTTTTTATAAGATTATTCTCTAATAAGAGAGCATCTTCTTCAGAATTGACGACTATATAACGTATATCTGCAATTTTGCTGACGAGTACTCTGGTCTTTCCCGGTTCATGATCTTTGCTAAAATAGGAATATACCCTTCTTTTTAAGTTTTTGGCCTTTCCTACGTATATAATAGTACCTTCGGCATTCAGATATTGATAAATGCCGGGCCTTTCGGGGAGGTTAGATACAATCCCTTTCAGATATTCGCTGGTTTTCAGTTCCTGGTTTGTTTCCATATAAAAAAGGCGTAGTAACATAACTACGCCCTGCAAATATAACAATTTATATCTATAAAGACAATACGGATTCTACTTCTACATCATCTCCGAACATTGCTTTGCCGTTCAGCTCTTTAAGTTCAATGATAAAGTTTATATATACTTTCTTTGGCTTTAATTTCTTTACTAACTCACAAGCTGCTTTCATTGTTCCACCTGTTGCCAATAAGTCGTCGTGCAGTAATACTACATCGTTTTCATCGAGTGCATCTTTGTGTATCTGTACAGTATCCTTTCCGTACTCTTTATCGTAACTCTCTTCGATGGTTTCTGCCGGAAGTTTGCCGGGCTTGCGTATTGGGATGAATCCTGCGTTTAAACGGGTCGCAAGAATCGGACCCATAATGAATCCTCTTGATTCGATACCTACTACTTTTGTGATGCCTTTGTCTTTGTACATCTCATACATTACGTCCGAAAGTTCCTGCAGGCATGCAGCATCTTTAAATAGAGTGGTTACGTCATAAAAAAGAATTCCCGGTATGGGGAAATCGGGTATTTCCCGGATACTTTTAATAAGCCTTTCTTTGCTCATAATCATGGATTTATTTCGTTTTCTTAAATGTTTTGTTTCACGTGAAACGCATGCTCTTATCTTCCCGAAAGCACCAGCAATACGTTGATGTCGCTTGGTGATACTCCGGGGATTCGACTTGCCTGAGCAATTGTTTCCGGATCTATTTTAACCAACTTTTGGCGTGCTTCCGTTGAAAGCGATTGGATCGAACTATAATCAAACTTACCTTTGATTTTGATACTTTCCAATCGGGCCAGTTTATCTGCAATGATACGTTCTCGTCCGATATAGCCTTCGTATTTAATAAGAATTTCCGCAGCTTCTATAATTTCTTCTTTTCTCTCCGTGATCTCGTCAAGTATACGTTTGAATGCCGGTACATGTTCTGCGATGTTTTCTATTGTTATCTGCGGACGATTAATCAGGTCGATTAACTTGCATCCATGACGCAGCGGGGTAGTACCTAATTTCTCGAGAGAATCATTAATAAGAGCCGCTTTTATCGAATAGTTTCGTGCAAAAGATATAATACGTTCCACTGCTTCGCGTTTCTTTTTCAGCAGAGTATATCTATCTTCTTTGACGAGTCCTAATTTCCAGGCTTTTTCTGTAAGACGCATATCAGCATCGTCCATGCGAAGAAGAATACGGTATTCTGCACGGGAAGTAAACATACGATAGGGCTCATCTACTCCTTTGGTAACGAGGTCATCGATTAATACGCCAATATATGCTTCATCGCGTGCCAGTGTAAATGGTTCTCCACCTTGGCAGTTGATGTGTGCATTGATGCCGGCAATGATACCTTGGCCGCCTGCTTCTTCGTATCCGGTAGTTCCGTTTACCTGTCCGGCAAAGAATAAATTCTTAATTATCTTCGATTCCAACGTATGTTTTAATTGGGTTGGGTCAAAGAAATCGTATTCAATCGCATACCCGGGACGGTATATAACCAGATCTTTAAATGCCGGAACTTTTTTCAGAGCTTCGATCTGTATGTTCATAGGCAATGAAGATGAAAAACCATTCAGGTATAATTCTTGTGTGGTTTCTCCTTCTGGTTCCAGAAATAACTGGTGTTGTTCTTTATCCGGGAAGGTAACAATCTTGGTTTCTATGCTGGGGCAATAACGCGGTCCTATACTTTGAATTTGTCCGTTGAAAAGGGGAGATTCTGATAATCCTTCACGAAGAATGCTGTGTACTTCCGGATTGGTAAAGCAGGTCCAGCATTGCAGTTGTTTGAGATGGCGTACATTTGTATCCATAAATGAGAATTTATGGAAGTCAGCTTCTCCATCCTGTGTGTCCATTAATTCATAGTGTACACTTCGTCCGTCTATTCGTACAGGAGTACCTGTTTTCATCCGTCCGTAACTGATCCCATGGCGTGCGATGGATTCGGTTAATTCGTAAGATGCAGGTTCTGCCATACGACCTCCGGGAAGCATATTTTTACCTACATGCATCAATCCATTGAGGAAAGTTCCGGCTGTGAGTACGATACACTTCGCATGAAAAGTGACTCCCCACATGGTGATTAACCCTGTTACTTCGCCGTTTTCAACGAGTAATTCTTTCACTGTATCTTGCCAGATATGCAAGTTGGGAGTATTTTCCAATACTTCTCTCCATGCTCCTATAAACTTATTGCGGTCACATTGTGCGCGTGGACTCCACATTGCCGGCCCTTTCGAACGGTTTAGTATACGAAACTGGATAGCTGTTTTATCTGTTATCAGCCCCATTTGTCCACCAAGTGCATCTATTTCGCGTACAATTTGTCCTTTGGCAATACCACCTATAGCCGGATTACAACTCATCTGCCCGATTTTATTCATATCCATCGTGATCAGACAAGTCTTTGAACCCAGATTGGCCGAAGCGGCAGCCGCTTCACAGCCTGCATGTCCGGCACCAATTACAATAACATCATACCTAAAATCCATTTGTTCAATCCTTATTTGCAAACGGTGCAAAGTTACGAAAAAAGTTCTGCTATTTGATGTATATTGTCTGGCTACGTGATTAAAAAGCTCTCCTTTTCGGAAGTAAAATAGATATTAGAACCCTATTACGCACTCCTTTATTGTATTTTAATAAAAAAATGTATTTATCTTTGTCACGTGGAGTAATATGGGATACAGAGACATTGAAATAAGGAATCATTATTTTCTGTGTATAAAAGAAGATGTTGCTCGAATATTGCAGACAGATGGCAAAACTCATACATTAAAACAAACTTAATAGTACAAAGCTTTATGAAACTTACTAATCTATTGTCAATCTCCGTATTGCTACTTTTAGCTTCCTGTTCACCCAAAGTCGTGACAAATCTGATAAAAACTTATCCAAATCCAGTTCCGGCCGATTCTGTTCGGGTCTTTGAATTGGGAGAGACAGTGCCCAACACTGCCGAAGCCATTGGACGTGTTTCTGTTATAGATCCTGGTACGGCTACGAAATGCCGGTATAATGAGGTCGTTCATCTTGCACAAGAGGCTGTTGGTAAAGCCGGTGGAAATGGTTTTGCTATAACCTGGCATGAGGATCCGTCTTTCTGGAGAAGTTCGTGCCATCAGATATCCGGATTGATGCTTTACCTGAAAGATAATGTGGTGGATACATTGAGGGCAAATCCTGTACAGTATGCCATCGATATGAACTTCGTAGTGGCCAGAGACAAGAAGCAACCTGAGCGGAGGAATCCGGCACCTGCTAATACCTTTGAAGTTAGCTTGGGGTATGGTTGGATAAGCAGTAAAATCTATGATGCTAATAATGTGTCTTTGGGGAGTAAGAGCGGTTTAGAGTGGAAGCTTGGCTATGAGCATATATGGACTTCCGGGTGGGGAGTAGGTATGCAATATTCTGGTTTTAAAGCGGAGCTTCCGGGAGGAGATATGGTATTGTCTTATCTGGCACCGGAGGTTGCATTACGTACAAAGTTTAATAAATGGATTCTGAAGTGCGGAGTAGGCATGGGGCTTTTTCTTTATAATGAACCCTATTACAGTACTGCCGGATTTGGCGCACATGTCACTATGGGAGTAGAATATATGTTGTCGAGCCATGTGGGACTTGGCGTATCAGCCAGTTCAATTGCAAGTAACTTGCCGAAACGGGATGGAGTTGAACTAAAGAAGGATGAAAAGAGCGGAATAAATCGCGTCAATGTATTGGGCGGATTGAGGTTTTATTTCTAAAATAGGGCTATTGTCCCGAATCAATCCATTTAATTATTTGAGATGGATCTTGATTTTGTGGTATAAATAAATTATTACAATAAAGTCGTGCGGTTTATTTTCGTTTTATACCGATCGTCAATTTTGTGAACTTTCATCTTGAAACTCTACGAAGATCACTCCGATGCTCTACGAGAAACGACCCGAAACTCTACGGAGATCGGGTCGTTTCTCGTAGAGGAAAAATGCGTTTTGTAATGTCTTAATTATCAATAAGTTGTAAACTCGCTTTGTGTCGCTTATTTTTGATGTGTCAATTCTCTTTTTTTATTCTGTTTATCTTTCTAAATAATTACAAATAAAAGGTGGTTCCGAATGTGATTTTTGTTATCTAACTGTAGGACGCTAACCAAATTATAGATGCTATGCAAATGTTTCTTGGATATATAATTCAAGATACTATAATCGGTAAAACAAACTATGCATTTTAACTGTGCGTTAAATACGTATTTAACGCACAGTTAAAATGCATAGTTTATATCTATAAAGTACGTACTTTTGTAGTACTCTATGTCGTGACTTCTTATTTGTTAAAAACCTGTTTCATCGGGCGGCCGATCCATACTTGCGGTTGTTTCAGTCCGAAGATGTAGGCGATGGTTGATGCTACGTCAAATTGCATCATACTCTCGTTGAAGTTTAATCCTTTTTTGATGTTTTTTCCGCAGATGATGAATGGGGTTTCCATTTCATTCATCGTTTTTCCGCCGTGTCCTTTGTTAATGCCACCATGGTCTGCAGTAACAATAAAGATCGTTTTGTCAAATATTCCTGCATCTTTGGTAGCCTGAATAATTTGTCCGATATATCCGTCCAGTTCTTTCAGTTTGGCATAATACTCCGGTGTGTCGTGACCTGCACCATGACCTATATGATCGGGATTATCAAAAGCAACCAGTGTGAGGGCCGGCTTCTTTTCTTTCAGATAGCTAACTGCCATTTCGCACAGAGCAGTGGGATACTTGTTATAATCCGGTGCCTGTTTGTGATAGCTCAATGCAAGTGTATCTACCAGATATTTAATGCCGTTCCATTCGTACAGGCAACCAATCTCTGCTTTCGGAGCAGCATCCCGCAGTACTTGAAAAATGGTAGGGAAAATACCGTGCTGGTTCAATTCGCGTGAGGGAAGTTCCGGAGTTTTAGATCCCCATTCGGTATAACCGTGCAGTTCCGGACCTGCTCCCATGAACATGGAAGCCCAGTTTATAGCACTTGAAGAGGGGAGTGTAGAACGTTTTTTTAAAGTATAGCTACCGTTCTCCATTAAACTCTTGGTGTTTGGGATATCTGCTTTCTCTACGCTATAAGCTCCCCATCCATCGAGACCGATAAGAACGACATGTTCGGCTTTCCATTTGGCGGCAAAACTGTTGGGGACAATAATAAACAGGGCAAACAGGCTGATTGCCCAACTTGAAAATAGATGTTTCATGGTGTTTCCTTTACTTTTTTAAGATTATGTATTTAATAAGCTTAACTGCCGGTGAGATACAAAAAGCACTTACCCCTCGCCAGCAGTTATGCAAATAAAGGTTTTTTCACCGGAATCAGTCTGTATCCTTTGTTTAAGTAAATGCCATAATAGTTCATTTGGACAATGCTACCCCTTATAATGGACAATATATGTAGAGTTTTCAACTCTGTCGCAACGCCAATGCTTTATTTTCCGCCGCTTCCATTATTTCCCGTTCTCCCGGTCCTTTGTCATTGATGCCGCAAAGATGAAGGATACCGTGAATAATGGTACGGTGAAGTTCTTCGTTATAGGTGGTATTGAACTGTTCAGAATTGGTCTTTACAGTATCGAGGCTTATAAAAAGATCACCCGAAAGACGATCTCCTTCGCAATAATCGAATGTGATGATATCTGTATAGTAATCGTGTTGCAGATATTGCCGGTTCACTTCTAATATTTTTTCGTCCGAACAGAAAATATAGGCGATTTCACCGAGTCTCTTTCCATAAGTGGCAGCTACGGATTTGATCCATTCTGTGGTTTCCCGTTTCTTAATATCGGGCATCTTTACGCCCTCTGTCTGATAAGTTACAGCCATGATAATGTATTGTTTTAAAAGAAAAATAAATAACTGAAAAATATGGCAGCAATGATACCCGAAAAGTCGGCTATCAAACCGCAGGTAACGGCATTTCTTGTTTTTGTAATGCCTACACTGCCAAAGTAGACAGCCAGAATATAGAATGTGGTGTCTGATGCACCGCGAACTACACAGCTGACGCGGGATACAAAGGCATCGGGGCCAAACTGTTTCATGGTGTCAATCATCAATCCGTTGGCAGCACTGCCACTCAGAGATTTCATCAGTCCGGTAGGCAAAGCACCGACAAAGCTGGTATCCAGTCCGCAAAATCCTACAACCTGTCCGATTCCGTTGACAAGAATATCCATTGCTCCCGAAGTACGAAAGACTGCAATACCTACCAGGAAAGCTACCAGATAAGGTATGATTCGTACGGCAGTACTGAACCCTTCTTTGGCTCCTTCTACAAAAGAATCGTAAACGTTTATTTTCTTTCGTATGCCCGTCAGGATAAAGAGAATGATTACTCCGAATAGTATGATATTGGCAATCAGCGTAGAGTAAGTTCCCATTTCTTCACGTGAAAGAACAGTGAAAAGGTAAATCAAACCTCCGAAGAAAAGACTCAATATTCCCATTAATATCAATATGGGTTTGTTTATCAGGTTGATGCGTTGGGAAATGCTAACAACAATAACTCCCACTAATGTTGAAATGAATGTACTGAGCAGAATTGGGATAAAGATATCCGTAGGTTGTGCAGCTCCCATTTGGGCACGGTATACCATGATTGAAATAGGTATCAGTATCAGTCCGGAAGTGTTGATAACAAGAAACATGATCATTGGGTTACTGGCCGTATCTTTTTTCGGATTCAGTTCTTGTAACTCTTTCATTGCCTTGAGCCCCATCGGAGTAGCAGCATTATCAAGTCCCAGCATATTGGCAGACATATTCATAAAAATAGATCCCATTACGGGGTGTCCCTTGGGGATATCGGGAAACAGGCGGCAGAATACCGGGCTCAACCAACGCGACAGTGCATTGATAAGACCGCTGTTTTCACCAATCTTCATGATGCCCAACCATAAAGAGAGAACCCCGGTTAATCCGAGAGAAACCTCAAAAGCCGTTTTGGATGAGCTGAACGTAGAGTTGATGATTTCGGTAAATATTTGTGTGTCTCCTGTGAAGATAAGCTTTCCGAGTGCTACGATAAAAGCTATGATGAAGAATGCTATCCAGATGTAATTTAGAACCATAATGTACTTACTGTATTATTTGCAAAAATAGATATAACTTTCCATTAATCATCCATATTTTGTTTATTTTTGGCGGGGATTCGGTTTGCTATATTTATACAGATAACGATATGAAGACAAAAGTTGAGAGTATTCAGAAAGAGCTGGAAGCATATATTGACCCGGTGAAAAGGGAGTATTTGCCCAATTTCTTTAAGACAGGGAAGGGGCAATACGGAGAAGGTGATAAGTTTTTAGGAGTAGTAGTTCCCAATACACGTCTGGTGGCAAAGCGGCACAAAGAAGAACCGTTTGAGGTGATGGCAGAGCTCTTGCAAAGTGACTGGCACGAGTGCCGCCTCTGCGCATTGCTTATGTTGGTAGAGCGCTTTAAGAAGTCCGGTGAAAAGGAGCAAAAAGAGATCTATGATTTCTATCTGACACAAACGGAACGGATCAATAACTGGGACTTGGTGGATTTGTCAGCTCCCTATATTGTAGGAGAGTATCTGAAAGACAAATCGCGTGAAGAACTGTATCGTCTTGCCGGTAGTACGCTTCTTTGGGAGCAGCGTATCGCGGTAGTTGCTACGGCTACATTGATAAGAAACAACGATTTCGTCGATATCCTCCGTTTGTCGGAACTGTTGTTACATCACAAACACGATCTGATGCAGAAAGCTATCGGCTGGATGCTTCGTGAAATGGGGAAACGGAATCGGGACTTATTACTACAGTTTCTTGATAAGTATGCACGTGAAATGCCCCGTACGATGCTTCGCTATTCGATAGAGAAGTTGACGGATGAAGAGCGGAAACACTATATGCAGCGCTAATTGAACAAGATGAAATAGTTTGAGATAATCCATGTATTCCGGCTACTTTATCAGAGGTATATTCGGAAAAGGAGGCAATTATCCTGTCTGCTCGATACAACTATTCTCTGATTTGTACTATCTTTGTTAAAAAAGCGAAGATAAGCTGCACCTTGGCATAAAAAATGAACGCGTTCATTTTATTCTACTCTCGGTTTGCATTATCTTTGTACGATATATAAAAGAACGAGGATGTGATTTTATGGAAGAAGATTTCAATATACGCGATCATCAGTTGACAAGCCGGGAACGGGATTTTGAGAATGCGCTCCGTCCCCTTAGCTTCGAGGATTTCAGCGGGCAGGATAAGGTGGTGGAGAATCTCCGCATTTTTGTCAAAGCCGCCCGTCTTCGTGGTGAAGCATTAGACCATGTATTGCTGCATGGCCCTCCCGGATTGGGAAAAACAACTCTCTCAAACATTATAGCCAATGAACTTGGAGTAGGCTTTAAAGTCACTTCAGGCCCGGTGCTCGATAAACCCGGTGATCTGGCGGGTGTACTTACCAGTCTTGAACCGAACGATGTCCTGTTTATTGACGAGATCCACCGTCTGTCACCTGTGGTAGAGGAGTACCTGTACTCTGCTATGGAAGACTACCGGATTGATATTATGATAGATAAAGGACCCTCTGCACGCAGTATTCAGATAGATCTGAATCCTTTTACGCTGGTGGGAGCTACTACCCGTAGTGGGCTGTTGACAGCTCCGTTGCGTGCGCGTTTTGGCATTAACCTGCATCTTGAATATTATGATGACGATGTGCTGAGTAATATTATCCGTCGTTCGGCTGCTATCCTTGATGTACCTTGTTCGATACCCGCTGCGGGAGAGATTGCTTCGCGTAGCCGGGGTACCCCTCGTATTGCCAATGCACTGCTTCGTCGTGTGCGCGACTTTGCTCAGGTGAAGGGTTCCGGTTCTATTGATACGGAGATTGCTACTTTTTCACTTGAAGCACTGAATATCGACAAATACGGATTGGATGAAGTGGACAACAAGATCCTCTGTACCATTATCGATAAGTTCAAGGGTGGTCCGGTAGGACTTACTACCATTGCCACCGCTTTGGGTGAAGATGCCGGAACAATCGAAGAGGTATACGAACCGTTCCTGATTAAAGAAGGTTTCCTGAAACGTACCCCTCGTGGGCGTGAAGTGACGGAACTGGCTTACAAACATTTGGGGAGGAGTCTTTATAGTAGTCAACAAACACTGTTTTGATTGACGATTAGACGATTGACGGTTTACGATTGAAGTTACACCGTAAATCAAATTCCAATCGTCTAATCGTCAATCGTCTAATCGTCAATAATAAACATGGGTGGATTAAAGTCATTAGCCAAAGATACTGCCATTTATGGTGTTAGCAGCATAGTAGGGCGTTTCCTCAACTATCTGTTGGTGCCTATTTATACTATTTCTATGCCCGCTTCTACGGGAGGATATGGTATTATTACGAATATGTATGCCATTACGGCACTTCTGCTTGTACTACTTACATGCGGTATGGAAACCGGATTTTTCCGTTTTGCCAATAAGGGCGGAGAAGACCCGGTGAAAGTTTACTCTACTACCTTATTGACTGTAGCAGCTATTTCTCTTTCGTTTCTTGCCGTATGTCTTTTGTTTCTTGAGCCGATAGCCGGAGTAATGGGGTATGAAGAGCATCCCTGGTATCTTGGGATGATGCTCATTGTGATCGCAATGGATGCTATACAGGCTATCCCTTTTGCTTATCTGCGTTATAAAAATCGTCCTATTAAGTTTGCAGCTTTAAAGATGTTATTCATCTTTGCCAGCATTATTCTCAACATTGTCTACTTCGTGTTTATGAAAGGAACCAATGTAGGCGCTGCTTTTCTGATTAATCTTATTTGTACATCGCTGGTAATGCTTTGCCTGATATCCGAACTGCGCGGTTTCCGTTATACACTGGATCGTGATTTGATGAAGCGGATGTTTCGTTACTCTTTTCCTATTCTTATATTAGGTATTGCGGGTATACTGAACCAGGTGGTTGATAAGATTATCTTTCCGTTTGTTTATCCCGATCCGGTAGAGGCTGATGTGCAGTTGGGTATATATGGAGCCACCAGTAAGATAGCGATGATTATGGCTATGTTTACACAAGCATTCCGCTTTGCTTACGAACCATTTGTGTTTGGTAAGAGTAAAGAGAAGGATAACCGGCAAATGTATGCACAAGCCATGAAGTTCTTCATCATTTTCACTCTTTTAGCCTTCCTCACGGTGATGTTTTATCTCGATATATTGCGTTATGTTATCGGACGTGATTACTGGGAAGGGTTGAAAGTAGTGCCTATCGTTATGGCTGCCGAGATGTTTATGGGTGTGTATTTTAATCTCTCGTTCTGGTATAAACTGACGGACGAGACGAAATGGGGAGCTTACTTTTCGCTGACAGCTTGTACGATTGTTATTCTGATGAATGCCTTTCTGATTCCTGTGTATGGCTATATGGCTTGTGCCTGGGCAGGTTTCACCGGATATGCTGTTGCCATGTTGCTCTCTTATTTCGTGGGACAAAAGAAATACCCGATCGCATATGACCTGAAGAGTATCGGTGGATACGTACTTTTGGCATTAATGATCTATGTGGCAGGAGAGTGGATACCGGTGGATAATATGTTGCTCCGCCTGCTTTTACGTACGTTGCTACTGTTTGTATTTATAGGATATATCATCAAACATGATTTGCCGTTGAAGCAAATTCCAGTTATTAACCGTTTTGTGAAGAAGTGATTATGAAAACAGACAACCGAAACATTTTTGCCGTAAAGAGCTTTCTTCGTGAGTATCTCGATTTGCGAAAGGACAAGGACAATGAGTTGGAAACCATTGACTCTATCCGTAAAGGAGTGGAATTTAAAGGAGCTAACCTCTGGATTCTGATCTTCGCAATCTTTATGGCTTCGTTAGGACTGAATGTGAACTCTACCGCAGTAATTATCGGTGCGATGTTGATTTCCCCCTTGATGGGACCTATTATGGGAGTGGGGTTATCCGTCGGGCTGAACGACTTTGAATTGATGAAACGCTCCTTAAAGAGTTTCCTCATAACCACTGCATTCAGTGTTACTACGGCAACTGTTTTTTTCCTTTTCACCCCCATTGCCGAGGCGCAGTCGGAATTGCTGGCACGTACTTCACCTACGATTTATGACGTATTCATCGCACTCTTTGGTGGATTGGCAGGTGTTGTTGCCCTCTCTACAAAGGAAAAGGGAAACGTGATTCCGGGTGTTGCTATTGCTACGGCATTGATGCCTCCCCTCTGTACGGCAGGATACGGGTTGGCATCGGGTAACCTGATTTATTTTTTAGGCGCTTTCTACCTCTATTTTATCAACTCCGTTTTCATTAGCCTGGCTACCTTTATCGGAGTACGGGTGATGCATTTCCAACGGAAGGAATTTGTAGACAAGAAACGTGAGAAGACGGTACGCAAATATATTATCCTGATCGTTGTCCTTACGATGTGCCCGGCTGTTTATCTGACATTCGGCATTATCAAAAGCACTTTTTATGAAACGGCTGCCAATCACTTTATCAATACGGAATTGAATTTTGAAAATACACAGGTGCTTGATAAGAAGATTAGTTACGAACACCGGGAGATTCGTGTGGTGCTTATTGGTCCTGAAGTTCCTGAGGCTTCTATTGCTCTGGCGCGTAGTAAGATGAAACAGTATAAACTGGAGGAAACAAAGTTGGTTGTGCTACAAGGTATGAACAACGATGCAATGGATATTTCGTCCATTCGTGCCATGGTCATGGAAGACTTTTATAAGAACAGTGAACAACGGCTGCAAGAACAACAAAAAAAGATTTCCTCTCTGGAAAAGAACCTTGAGAAGTATAAATCTTATGATGAAATGAGTCGTACTATTATACCGGAACTAAAGGTATTGTACCCTTCAGTGACAACCGTTTCGATCTCGCATACACTTGAAACTACGGTGGATTCGTTGAAAACGGATACGATTGCATTGGCTGTACTGAAGTTTACCCGTCATCCGAGTGAGAGTGAGAAGAGGAAAATAACCGAATGGCTGCAAGCCCGTGTAGGGGCGAAGAAACTACGTCTGATAACAGAGTAAAATAAAAAACTGACTGCTAAATTCAATATAGATGAGACTTAAACTATTTACAATTATTGCCCTTTTCATCTCATCGGCTGTTCATGCTGACGAGGGAATGTGGCTATTGGGGAACCTGAATAAACAAACGCGGCAAACGATGAAAGAACTGGGTTTGCAGATGCCTGCCAATAAACTCTATAATCCTAAGAAGGCTTCGTTGAAGGATGCCGTTGTTAGTTTTGGTGGGTTTTGTTCGGGGGTAGTTGTCTCAGAAGACGGATTGGTTTTTACTAATCACCATTGCGGTTTCAGCAGTGTGCAGCAACATTCCACCGTAGAACACGATTACCTGAAAGATGGTTTTGTGGCCCGTAACCGGGACGAGGAGTTACCCAATCCGGAGCTTTATGTTCGTTTTCTGCTTCGCACCGAAGATGTGACCAAGCGGGTGCTGAAAGTAACCCATGACGCTATGACCGAGCAGGAACGTATGGTTGCTGTTGATTCTATTTCGCGTCTTATAGCAGACGAAGTGAGTCTCAAAGATTCTACTCTTGTGGGAGTCGTTGATGCTTATTATGGTGGAAATGAGTTTTGGCTTTCAGTTTATCGCGATTTCAACGATGTTCGTCTGGTGTTTGCTCCTCCTTCTTCTATTGGAAAATTCGGTTGGGATACGGATAACTGGATGTGGCCCCGCCATACCGGTGACTTCTGTGTTTTTCGCATTTATGCCGATAAAAAGAATCGTCCGGCTGATTACTCACCGGACAATGTACCCTATCATCCGACCTATGTAGCGCCTGTTTCGCTTGACGGATATAAAGAAGGGTCTTTTTGTATGACTTTGGGCTATCCCGGTAGTACGGAACGTTTCCTCTCTTCCTTCGGCATTGAGGAGATGATGAATGGTATGAACCAGGCGATGATAGATGTGCGTGGTGTAAAGCAGGCTATTTGGAAGCGTGAGATGGATCGGCGGGCAGATATTCGTATCAAATATGCTTCAAAGTATGATGAAAGCTCCAATTACTGGAAAAACAGTATCGGGACAAACAAAGCCATCCGCAAGCTGAAAGTACTTGAAAAGAAACGAGAGTTGGAAACGACCCTCCGTCAATGGATTCAGAATACTCCTGCCGAACGGGAGAAACTGATGCATTTGTTATCTTCCCTGGAACTGAACTATAAGAGCCGTCGGGAAACCAACCGTGCGTTGGCCTATTTCGGTGAATCCTTTATCAATGGGCCCGAGCTGGTACAGCTGTCTCTTGAGATTCTTAACTTCGATTTTGAAGCCGAAGAAAAGCAGGTTGTTGCGCGGTTGAAGAAATTATTGGAGAAATATGACAATCTGGACCTTTCGATCGATAAAGATGTGTTTACTGCACTTCTGAAAGAATATCGTGAAAAGGTTTCTCCTGAATATCTGCCACCGATGTATCAGACGATTGATACGCTGTATAACGGCAATGAACGGGCCTATATCGACACTTTGTATGCTCGCTCCGAGATAACTACTCCACGGGGATTGAAACGCTATCTGGAGCGTGATACAACATTTAGTATGCTGGATGATCCAGCCATTTCTTTGGGCATTGATCTGCTGGTGTCTTATTATGATATGAACCAGGCCATCGTGGAGGCTTCGCAAAACATAGAAAAGGATGAACGGTTGTTTAATGCGGCTGTTCGCCGGATGTATGCCGACCGTAACTTCTATCCTGACGCCAATTCCACCATGCGGCTTAGTTTCGGGACGGTTTGCAGTTATTCTCCGTTTAATGGCGCTATTTATAACTATTATACTACTCCGTTGGGGATTTTTGAAAAGATGCGGGACCATCAGGACGATCCGGATTTTGAGGTCAGTCCTCGTTTACTGGAATTGTTCAGTGCCGGAGACTTTGGGCGTTATGCCGATGAAAAGGGCGAAATGAGAGTCTGTTTTATCTCCAACAATGACATAACAGGTGGTAACTCCGGTAGTGCCATGTTTAATGCCAAAGGAGAATTGCTCGGGCTTGCTTTTGATGGCAACTGGGAAGCGATGAGCAGTGATATTGTTTTTGAACCCGATTTGCAGCGTTGTATCGGCGTAGATGTACGTTATATACTTTTCGTTATTGAGAAGTATGGAGAAGCAGGCAACCTTATAAAAGAGTTAGATATCCGGTAAAAGCGAGTAATATGCATCTTTCTACCGTTTGAGAATGATCACTGTTACTGCGGTAATAATGAGTATTATTCCCAAACCTACGCTGTTCGTGAAGGGTTCGCCGAACATGAAGATACCTACACATACAGCTGTTACCGGTTCCATTGCTCCCAAGACTGAGGTGAGTGTGGAACCGATACATTTTACTGCTCTTACCAGTGCAAGATTAGAAATAACGGTTGGGATAATGGCAAGCATTACCAGATTTCCGGCTGTATGTAGGTTGGGGATCGGTTGGGTATGTCCTGTTGTACCAATTCCTATGAAAAGGAGCAGGGTTCCGAAAAGGAAGACATAGAATGTGAGCCGTAGCCCCTTCATCTGACCTACTTTTAGCTGGCTCACAGTGACTAAATAGAGCGCATATCCCAAAGCAGAGAGGAGAACGATAAAGATACCTATAAATGTAATACTTCCCGAATCATCTCCTTGAGAAAGAAAGAATACTCCCGCCACAGCCAGAGCTATGGCCATAAATCGCCAGATCGATTTCTTTTCCCGGAAGAATAGCATCATGATCAGTGTAGTCAATACAGGATACATGAAATGCAAAGTTGTAGCTATCCCACTTGCCATAAATTTATATCCCCAGAATAAGAACACCGCAGATATAAGATAAAAAAATGCCAGTAAAAGAAGGGAAGGTATATCACGGCGGTTGATACGAAATGACTGGCCGTCAATTAACAAAATAACTCCTAAGGCCAGTGTGGCAAAAGCGAATCTATATAGCAAAATGGACTCAAACTGCATCCCTTGCTGCATTGCAGGAATGGTAAACATCGGGATGAGGCCGAAGGATGCCGAAGACAGTAGACCATACAGGAAACCATTTAGTTTATTCATATCAAGGGATGGCGTTAATCAGTAAAAACGCTGCAAAGGTAGTGTTTTTCTTGGCTTCTTTTATTTTCATTCGGCTATATAAAACAAATCACCCGGATATAGATTATTTCTACATTCGGGTGAATTGTGTGTATAATACAAGTTTTTTTATAGTAACGATTCTATAAAATTATTTTTTCTTTTTTCTACGTGCCCATCCTTCTTCACTAAAATCCGATTTTTCATCTTTAAAGAACTGTTGCCAGTCGTCTTTTTTACCGCGTGCATTACTGTATCCACGTTCCTCACGGCTTGGCTTTTGTTTTTTGCTGTCAGTAGAAGCTGAAGTTGCTCTGGCCGGTTTGTCTTTGCGTGGTTTTGTTGATGCAGATGACTTTGCATCTCTGCCGTTATCTTTGTATCTGCCACTGTTTTTGCGCCCTTCTCCGCCTTCTTCTCCGGCTATTTCGACTGAAACCCTACGTCCATTCCAGTTTGTGCGATTCAGCGCTTTTATAACACTTTGTGCCTCTTTTTCATCTACCTCAAAGAATGAGAAGTTCTTCATCAGATCAATACGTCCCAGTTCGATGCGTCCGCGAGTATTGCTATTCAGTAGGTTGATAAGTTCGTTCGGGAAAAAGTTGTCCATTTTACCCAGATTGATGAATAAACGGGTGAATCCCGGTGCTGCTGTACGGCTACCGCCATTATCACGGCTTCCGCGTCCTTCGGTGCGCGTGCCACGTTCGCCACGGCTATCGGTTGCAGTTTGTATTTCTTCGCGGTCACGATAGTATTCAAGGAAACGGTTGAATTCCATAGATACCATGCGTTTGATAACGTCTTCTTTACTCAACCATTCCAGCTTACGGTAGATTTCGGGCATGAAGTCCGCTATCTCTTCCTCATTAACCTTTACTTTTTCAATATCGTCAATTACCTTGATGAGCTGTTTCTCACAGATCTGCTTGCCTGTGGGGACTTGCTCCATAATGAACTTTTTGCCAATGATACGCTCTATCTCACGCATTTTCCCTTTCTCGCGCATGTTAACAATAGCGATAGAGATACCTGTTTTTCCCGCACGTCCGGTACGTCCGCTGCGGTGCGTATAGCTTTCCGTATCATCCGGCAGGCCGTAATTGATGACGTGGGTTAAGTCGTTTACATCCAGTCCGCGTGCAGCTACGTCTGTAGCGACTAATATTTGTATATTGCGTAAACGGAATTTCTGCATAACGGCGTCACGCTGTGCCTGAGAGAGTTCTCCATGCAATGAATCGGCGTTATAGCCTTCCTGCATTAACTTGTCGGCAATTTCCTGCGTCTCTTTACGGGTACGGCAGAAAACGATACCATATATTTGCGGACAGTAATCTGCTACACGTTTTAGTACGGCATATTTATCTTTCGCCTGAACCATATATGCAATATGCTTCACGCTATTGGTACTTTCGTTTTTACGTCCAATGGTGATTTCTTTGGCGTCGCGCAAATAGTTCTTAGAAATACGTGCTATTTCCGGACTCATAGTAGCCGAGAAAAGCAACGTATTACGTTCTTGCGGAACGTCTGCCAGAATAGCGTTAATACTGTCTGTGAATCCCATATTCAGCATCTCATCAGCTTCGTCCATTACAACATTGCTGATAGTAGAGAGGGAAACGGTTTTGCGTTCCATCAGATCGAGCAAACGACCTGGAGTAGCTACTATGATGTGTACACCACGTTTCAGACTACGTATCTGGCTATCTATAGATGATCCACCATATACGGGCAGTACTTTTAATCCGTCGATGTATTTGGAATAATCATTTAAATCACCTGCTATCTGCAAGCAAAGCTCCCGTGTAGGGCAAAGGATAAGCGATTGAGGAACACGGTTTTTTACATTAATCTGTTGTATCAGCGGCAGACCAAATGCGGCTGTCTTCCCAGTTCCTGTTTGAGCAAGAGCTACTACATCATTATTTTCTCCTAAAAGGTACGGAATCACTTCCTCTTGTACCGGCATGGGATTCTCGTATCCCATTTCTTCGACTGCTCTACGTATCTCCGGAGAAACGCCAAGCTCTTCAAATGTCTTCATTAAATCTCTGTATATCTTTATATTCGGGCGCAAATATACGTAAAATTAGTGGAAACTAATTCTTTTGACTATAGCATTGTTTGTTTTTTATTTAATTTTGCATACTTATAAAGGTATATTACCGTTATTAGTGCATTACAGCGTAATCTGAGAGAAATGTTATTTAACTCTTTTGAATTTTTAATTTTCCTGCCGGTTGTTTTTCTACTTTATTGGTTTGTATTTAAATCGTTAAAGTGGCAAAACCTGTTTATTGTTGCAGTAAGTTATTTGTTTTATGGATGGTGGGATGCGCGTTTTCTGATTCTTATCGCATTTACAACCTTTTGTAGTTTTGGAAGTGGCATTTTGCTTGAAAAAAAAGAAGGAGACCGCAACTTACAGAAATGGATAAGTGTCGCTAATATATTGTTGAATCTGCTAATTCTTGCAATATTTAAGTATTACAATTTCTTCGCAGAGAATCTTACACAACTATTTCTTACTTTTGGATTACAACTGGATTGGGTAACACTAGATATTCTTTTGCCGGTGGGTATCAGTTTTTATACTTTTCAGGCATTAAGTTATACGATTGATGTATATCAGCATAAAATGAAACCAACACATGATATTGTTGCTTTCTTTGCTTTCATTAGCTTCTTTCCTCAGTTGGTGGCAGGTCCTATCGAAAGGGCTACTCATCTTCTGCCTCAGTTCCTGAGATCGCGTAGTTTTGATTATGCTAAAGCTACGGATGGGATGCGACAAATATTATGGGGACTATTTAAGAAGTTGGTGATTGCTGATAATTGTGCGGTTGCTGTCAATCAGATTTTTGAAAATTATTATCAACATGATGGTTTGACTCTTTTTTATGGAGCAGTACTTTTTACTTTTCAGATTTATGGAGATTTCTCCGGTTATTCTGATATCGCAATAGGTACGGCTCGTCTGTTTGGTATTAATCTAATGAGGAACTTTAATTTTCCTTATTTCTCACGGGATATTGCGGAGTTTTGGCGACGTTGGCATATTTCTCTGACTACGTGGTTTCGTGATTATATTTATATTCCCTTGGGAGGAAGTCGGGGAGGAAAATGGCAAAGCTTCCGTAATACAGTGGTTATTTTTCTGGTTAGTGGCCTGTGGCATGGAGCTAACTGGACTTTTATCTGTTGGGGGGCCTTTCATGCTTTACTATTCTTACCTTTATTGCTGCTGGGCAGGAATCGTAGATTTACGGATGTTGTAGCTAAGGGTAAGAAACTTCCTACGTTACGAGAGACAATCCAGATGATATGTACATTCATTTTGGTTGTGTTGGGCTGGATTATTTTCCGTTCCAGGACAATATACGATGCCTGGCAGTATATTATTCGTATGATAACTAATGGGCATTTTGGAATCCCTCAACAAGGAAAGATGGCATGTATGTTTATTGCGGTGTTGATACTTGTAGAATGGATTCAGAGAGATAAGCAACACGCTTTGCAATTGGATGGGCAGATAAAGTCTCCTTTGCTCAGATATGCTATTTACTATGCGATCATTTCAGTATTGTTTTGGCAGGCAGGTCAAAGCACTCAGTTTATCTATTTTCAGTTTTAAGAGATATTGGTATGACAAGGAGCGGTATTAGAAAGTTTATATATAAGACGTTGCTGATGGCAATTCCGTTTGTACTATTGTTAGTGCTATATTTTGCCTTGGATGTTTTTAAAGTTATCTATGATTACGATGCATTCTATGCTGAAGATGAAAAGCCCGGTGTCGGTTTAAATGCCGGGTATATAAGTACAACTACCTTTGAAAAACGGCATGTTGCTCTTCATTATGATTCTTTTGTTTTCGGGAATTCAAGAAGTATGTACTACGAGATAGCCGATTGGAGAGAGTATCTGCCGGATAGTAGTAGTTGCTTTCATTTTGATGCGTCTTTGGAGTCATTGTATGCATTGTATAAAAAAGTGATGTATATAGACAAAAGTGGAAATAGTATTCATAATGCTTTACTAATACTTGATAAGTCAATTCTTGAACAAGATAAAAGTAAAGATGGACATCTGTATTGTATTGCCCCTCAGTTGGAGAATTATACGAATATTTTTGGTTTTCATTGTTCATTTATTAAAGCTTTCTTTAGTCCAAAGTTTCTGTATGCTTTAGCCGATTTTAAACTGAGTGGTGAAGTGAAGAAGTATATGGCAGAGAGTTATTTACTTTCAGATGAGCGATTCCGATATGACAAGAATACTAACGAGGCTAAATCTGTGGAGTTTGAACGAGAGATAGCTGATGGTACTTTTTATAATGAAAAGAAAATGAAGGTGTTTGAGGATAAAAGTTTTCCTGATTCTGTGTCACGACCTGTCATAGTGATTAAGCAACGGGAAATGCTGGAAGAAATGGTGCAAATTTTTAAAAAACATCACACTGATTATAAGATCGTGATAAATCCTTTATTTGATCAGATAAAATTGAATCCTCAGGATCTGGGCATTCTCAGGGAAATATTTGGAAAGGAAAACGTTTTTGATTTTTCGGGAACAAATGAAATTACGGTTGATTACCATAATTATTACGAAGACTCGCATTATCGTCCACACGTTGCCAGAAGTATATTGAAGAGGATATATACCTCTCATTAGTATTATTCCAGCAAAATACTTTGTAATTGCTCGATGTCCTTAGTGGTGAGATCGAGTCCCTTTTCAAGGTAAGTCGGCACATCTCCATATGTCCGCTCTATTTCCTCTTTGGCAGCATTCAGAAAATCCTCTTTTGCCGTATAAACGGTAGTGATGGCTTCCTGCGAATTTACCGGAAGTTTGTAGGCATATTTAGAGGCTTTGGGTATATTAAAATAATCGTTACTCAGACGATAATCCTGCATTATGATATCTTCGTTTACACCCAGAGCGGCAAGAATGATGGCAGAGGAAACACCTGTGCGTCCCTTGCCGGAAGTACAGTGAATGATAATGGGATAATTGCTTTGATCTTGCAAAATGCTGAAAAGCTTTTTATACTCATTACGATAATCTATTGCCAGTTTACGATTCATTTGCTCTACGATACGGTTGATGGTATCACCCTTGATTTTTCCCTCTTGTATGCCTTGTAACACCTTTTCCATGTTACCTGTTGCAATGGGAATGTAAATGACATTGAAGCCTTTTTGAATCTGCGGATAGTTATTACGTTCTTCGGGAGTACGAAAATCGATAATGGTTTTTATTCCTATATTTCTTAGTTCCCTGAGTGCAGCACAACCGAGGCTGTCAATCTGTGCCGAGCGATAGAGCATCCCCCAACGAACGTTTTTTCCTGTGGCAGAGGATTTATATCCACCCAGATCGCGGAAGTTTTGTATACCGGAGATATTCACATTTCGGGTCGCTATTTTTACACGGTATTTATTGTTAAATACCATCATATAATAATACCGTCTGGAAGGGTCGTCTGTGACAATGGTCATTCTACCATCGGAAATAGGGGCAGCGGCAATTGGGAGTGTTTCCGGTATCATTTCCGGATTGGTAGACGCGTATACTTTCACCTGCCCCTGGATAAGAGGGGCCGTTTCCCACTTAATGATACAGTTTCCTACATTGTTTTCCTCACAAACAACCGAGATATTCGGTGGTGTTTTGGAACATGAAGGGAACAAAAGGAAAATAGCAAGCCAGTTGATCAGGTTCTTATACATAGTATATTGTCTAAAACTCTAATTGCAAAGATATGAATAACTGGCAGACTTTGTTATTACTTTGCTATTATTAGACAAACTACAGAGTTTTTAATACTCACACAGATCCACATGGAGATATCTATACTCGTTCTGGAACGTAGAATATCCGGAACTTATTTCTCAATGAGTTTTTCAGCGAATTCCTTTGAGACTGAATTGTTGAAGCTCTTACAAACCTCTGCAGCAAAAGCTTTGCCATACCCGATGATTTTATCCCATATTTCTTCATTCAGGCCATTCAGGTCGCGATAGCGTACATCATACTTCAGCATACCATAAATAAGTCCGGCGTTGAAGTTGTCCCCAGCTCCGATGGTGCTTACTGCATTCAGCGGTTCTATCGGATAGTCTTTCCGAAAGTTTTTGGTGCGCAGTGCGATTTGTTCTGCTCCTGCCGTACAAATAAAATTAGGGCAGTAGAACTGGATCTTATCTTTGTATATTTTATCTGTATCATTCAGTCCGTACATATAGAAAAAGTCTTCTATTGATCCACGTACAATATCTGCGTACTCCAAATTTTCGATAATGGTAGATGCGAGCTTCATAGCTTCGTTTTTGTGTGAGCTACGGAAGTTGGGATCGTAATATATAATCGCTTTTTTCTCTTTTGCTGTTTCCAGTAACTCCACTATTTTTTCGCGGAGTACAGGATTGAGTGCATAGTAAGAACCGATAACTACGATATCGTCTTCATGTATTTCCGGAAATAATACATCAAGGCGCTGTTTGGGATAATCTTTGTAGAAGATGTATTCTGCATCGTTACGCTCGTTCAGAAAGGCAAGGGATACAGGCGATTTTCCGTCGGGGAAAACGTTTACATGTTCTGTTGGCAACCCATTATCCTGCATGAATTGCAGAATGATGTTACCTACATGATCATTTCCCGTTTCACTGATAAAGCATACATTTATACCCGTACGCCTTAGCGATACGATACCATTGAAGACAGAGCCACCCGGTACGGCAGCCGAGGGCCGGTTTCCTTCAAAGATGACATCGAGAATTGTTTCGCCAATACCGATTACTTTACGCATAACTCTCTTGATTTTTCTCCCAGATAACCGCCATGATGACGTTTGGAATATTCTTCAATCGTAAATTGAGTTTTTTTCATGGTTTGTACCACCAGAATGTCTCCAATTACAGTCATTACGGTAGTCGATGTAGTAGGGGTCATTCCCAATGTACATACTTCCGCCGGTTTACCTGTACTGAGGCAGACATCTGACTCATCGGCCAGTGGACTGTCCGGATTACCAGTAATTACAATAAATTTCAATCCGGGATTCAAGTTGTGTGCCAGCTGTGTTAATTCCACAATTTCACGTGTTTTACCTGAGTTGGAAATGAGTAATAGCAAATCATTCTCTTGCAAAATACCCAGGTCGCCATGCTGTGCTTCACTTGGATGTAAAAAAACAGAGGGAATACCGGTAGAACAGAATGTGGTAGCAATGTTCATGGCAATCTGCCCGGCTTTTCCCATGCCACTGGTTACAAGCTTACCCTTTTTGATACAAATTTGTTCTATGATAAGGTCTACAGCCTTTTCATAAGCGTCTGTTACGGGGATATTCAGCACAGCTTGTGCTTCCTTCTGCAAAAGGTCTTTAATGGATTCTATCATATGGTCATTATTTCTTTTAATTCTTCCGGTGTGTGGGCTATGTCATAGTATGTAGAGAACGGATGACGGGCGAACCCTTTACTTTCTATCTCTTTGAGTGCTGCTAATAAGGTGTCGTAAAAACCATTCACATTGTAAAACACCACTTTCTTATGATGATAACCGATGGATGCGGCTGCCATGACGTGGAATATCTCGTCCAATGTACCTACGCCTCCCGGAAGAGCCAGTAATATATCTGATTCTTCTACGATAATGTCTTTACGATCACTGAGGTTATGGGTATGAATAATACGATCCGGCAGCGTGCTGACTTTTCCGTTCTCTTCAAGTTTGGCAGGAACTACACCAATAATGTGTCCACCGTTTGTTTTTACTGCCTGTGCTACACACTCCATAAGTCCGAGACTGGCACCGCCATATATAAGAGTTTTGCCTGTTTCACCTATCCATTTACCTACCCGGACAGCAGCATCGGAATACATTTTGTCAATGTTTTCTGATGCAGAACAGAATATTCCTATCTTTTCCATACACGTTGTCACTGTTATAGTCTACAAATATCTGCAATTTTCTATAAACGACAATAAGTTTTATTGTATTTTTGTAGCATCAATAAAACTTAGTACTGATAATGAAGAATTTACTAACGGAGCAGGTCGAGCATACTCTGTCAAATGGCTTGAGGATTATTTGTAAACCTGTAGTTTCCGATGTGACTTATTGTGGTTTTGCTGTGAATGCCGGTACTCGTGATGAGACTGAAAATGAACAGGGAATGGCTCATTTTGTAGAACATCTTATCTTTAAAGGCACGCAAAAGCGGAAGGCCTGGCATATATTAAACCGTATGGAGGCTGTGGGAGGTGATTTGAATGCCTATACCAATAAAGAAGAGATGGTAGTTTACTCTGCTTTTCTGGCAGATGACCTGTCGCGTGCAGTAGAATTGCTGGTCGATATTGTATTCCGTTCTACTTTTCCGCAGCGTGAGATAGAAAGAGAGACAGAAGTGATCATTGACGAAATACAATCTTATGAAGATAATCCTTCGGAATTGATCTTTGATGACTTTGAAGATATGATATTCCGTGGGCATCCATTGGGGCGTAATATTTTGGGGCGCCCGGAGCTGCTGAGGCAATTCCGGACAGCTGATGCTCTGGCATTTACACAACGACTGTATCAACCCTCTAATATGGTTTTCTTTGTTCAGGGAAAAATTGATTTTAAGAGGTTAGTGAATATGTTGGAAAAACTGATGGCGGATATACCGGCTGGCGAGGTGAAAAATTTGCGTACTCCACCGCCATTATATGTCCCGGAACACCTGGTAATACCGAAAGATACTCACCAAGCTCATGTGATGTTAGGGAGCCGGGGGTATAATGCTTATGATGATAAACGTACCGCTCTCTATCTGCTGAATAATATTTTGGGTGGTCCCGGTATGAATAGTCGTCTGAATGTTGCTTTACGTGAACGCCGTGGGTTGGTATACAATGTAGAATCCAATCTGACTTCTTATACGGATACCGGTGCTTTTTCCATCTACTTTGGTACAGACCTTGAGGATGTGGATACTTGTCTGCGATTGACTTATAAAGAACTAAAGCGGATGCGTGATGTAAAGATGACTTCCTCACAAATTGAAGCTGCCAAAAAACAGTTGATAGGGCAAATCTGTGTAGCTTCGGATAACTTTGAGAACAATGCTTTGGGTATGGCTAAAACTTTCCTGCATTACAATAAGTTTGAGAATCTGGATACAGTCTGTAAACGTATAGAGACATTGACGGCAGATAATCTTCTTGAAGTAGCCAATGAGATGTTTGCAGAGGAATATCTGTCTACGCTGATTTATAAATGATATTATAGCACTTACGGCTTTTCTTCCCGGGGTATCTCTTTTATCCCGGTGAAGAACGATGTACGACATGCACATCTGGTACTGCACGAGATGTGCATGTGGAACATCCCGACATGTGCATCTCGTACAGCACGACATGCACATGTCGTACATCGTTCAATTACGACCTTTCGTTCGTTTGATTATAATGTATGATAGAAGAGAATGAGACACATATAGATTAAGGGATGAGACCGGTACGATTGTTGCGTTTTGCGCTTGTCGTATCACTTAATTGAGGAACGGCAGGTATATGCAATTCTTAATGTTAGTGAATTTGTTTAATAAAAAGGAACTTGTTTGTCGTTTAACTAATATATTTATAGCTAAATAACTGGTATACGACGAAACGTCTCGTTTTAATTTTTTTGTATAATAAGTAAATAGTATCATGAAAGTAAGATCAATGTTATTGGGCTTGTCCCTGACTGCTCTGCCTGTTTTTGCGCAGACCCCGGTTTATCTTGACGATAGCAAGCCGATAGAAGAGAGAGTAGAGGATGCTCTATCCCGAATGACAGTAGAGGAGAAGGTGTCCATGACGCATGCACAGTCAAAATTCAGTTCCCCGGGTGTGGCGCGTTTGGGTATTCCGGAGTTTTGGATGACAGACGGACCTCACGGTATACGTCCCGAAGTGTTGTGGGATGAATGGGATCAGGCTGGCTGGACCAATGATTCTTGTGTGGCTTTTCCGGCTTTAACTTGTCTGGCTGCTACCTGGGATCCGACAGTGTCTATGCTCTACGGAAAAAGTATCGGAGAAGAAGCTCGCTATCGTAATAAAACCGTTTTGTTGGGACCGGGTGTGAATATCTATCGTACACCGTTGAATGGGCGTAATTTTGAATATATGGGCGAAGATCCTTATCTGGCTGGGCGTATGGTTGTTCCTTATATACAGGGAGTACAAAAGAATGGAGTGGCTGCCTGTGTGAAGCATTATGCGTTGAATAACCAGGAAGTGAATCGCCACACTACAAATGTGATAGTAGATGACCGTACTCTGTACGAAATCTATCTGCCTGCTTTTAAGGCAGCTGTTCAGGAAGGTAACACATGGGCCATCATGGGTTCTTATAATTTGTACAAAGATCAACATGTTTGCCATAATCAATACCTGCTGAATGACATATTAAAAGGTGAATGGGGATTCGATGGTGTAGTTGTATCCGATTGGGGAGGTGTACATGACACAGACCAGGCTATAACCAACGGACTCGACATGGAGTTTGGTAGCTGGACCAATGGTTTGTCTAACGGTACGAGTAATGCTTATGACAATTATTACCTGGCGCAACCTTATCTCGAACGTATAAAGTCGGGTAAGGTAGGTACAAAAGAGTTGGATGATAAGGTACGCCGTATTCTTCGTCTAGCCTTCCGTACAACAATGGATCGTAACCGTCCTTATGGCACAATGAGATCACCGGAACACTATGAAGCTGCCCGTAAGATAGGTGAAGCGGGAATTGTATTGTTACAAAATAACAACGATCTCTTACCTATCGATCTTGATAATACAAAAAAAATTGCTGTGATCGGTGAGAATGCTGTAAAGATGATGACTGTAGGTGGTGGTTCTTCTTCTTTGAAAGTGCAACGTGAAATATCTCCGCTGGATGGCATTCGCAACCGCGTTGGTAATAAGGCAGAAGTTGTCTATGCGCGCGGTTATGTAGGTGATGCAAGTGGCGAGTACAACGGCGTCGTTTCAGGGCAGAATCTGAAAGATGACCGTACTCCAGAGGAACTTATTGCTGAGGCTGTACGTGTGGCAGGTGAAGCGGATTATGTAATATTCATTGGAGGATTAAACAAAAGTGCGCATCAGGATTGTGAGGACTCTGACCGTGCCGGACTTGGTTTACCGTACGATCAGGATAAAGTTATTACAGAACTCGTCAAAGCTAATAAGAACCTGATTGTAATCAATATCTCCGGCAATGCTGTTGCAATGCCTTGGGTGAAAGAAGTCCCCGCTATTTTGCAGGCATGGTTTTTAGGTTCGGAGGCAGGGACAGCTATTGCTGCTGTATTGACTGGTGATGTGAATCCGTCCGGTAAATTACCTTTTACCTTTCCTGCTAAGTTGGAAGACGTGCCCGCACATCAGCTGGGCGAGTATCCCGGCAATGAAAAGGTAGGTAACATTGTCAACGAAAAGTACAATGAAGGTATTTTCGTAGGGTATCGTTGGACCGATAAACAGAAGAAGGTGAAGCCACTCTTTCCGTTTGGTTATGGGTTGAGTTATACTACATTTGAATATGGTAAACCGGTTGCCGATAAGAAAACGATGTCTGCCGATGATACAATTACTTTTACGGTATCTGTAAAGAACACTGGCACCCGTGAAGGTCAGGAAGTAGTCCAGCTCTATATCAGTGATAAAAAATCATCTTTGCCCCGGCCTGTTAAAGAGTTGAAAAGTTTTGATAAAGTAAAGCTCGCTCCGGGTGAGGAAAAGACCGTATCATTTACGATTGCTAAAGATGCTCTGAGTTTCTTCGATGACGCCAAACATGAATGGGTGGCCGAACCGGGTAAGTTTGAAGCTGTAATAGCTGCCTCTGCCGCCGATATTAAAGGAGTGGTTCCTTTTGAATTGAAATAAAAAGATCAGTGTATTATAGTTATACTATCTGATAATGGTTGGTTACTGGGCTATTTTATCTCTAAATCAAGTTTACAAAATTTGTAAGCCCATCATTGATGAACAGTATTTCAATGATGGGCTTTATTTCGTTTTTATTCTATTTTATCGTATAATCTTCCTAACAGTTCTTACTCCATCAGCAACTACAGAGAGCAGGTAAACGCCTTTTTTCAGTTCTTCCAGACCTTCAAGCTTAATTTCTCCGTTTCCTTGAAACTTATTTGTTGCGTGATATACACACAAACCATCCTGAGAATAAACACGAATGTTGCAGGATGTATTATTCATGTCTGTATAACGGATAACAATGCCCTCGGAAATAAGAGTGAAAGGTATTTCAATATTACTTTGCTCTTCCGTTATAGAGGGTTGTGATATGCCGGTGGGGTTGGATTGTTGGTTTTTTACATAGTCACGCAAATAATATCCCAAATGAGGAGGCTGATTATATGCCACATTCTGCCAGCAGATAGACATTCTGTAAATGTGATCGTGCATCAGGCACGGAACCCGATACGGAGAGGTAAATGGAGTAGAGAAGATCATCAGATTACTCTTGGTGGCTTCATCATAATAGATACACTCCTCTCGCCAGTCTCCGAAAATATCGGCTTGCAGCGAAGGGGTATCTTTAATGAGGTTTACACCGCAGCCATAAGTCGATACAAAATCCGTAAGGGTAGAGCAATTGGAGGTTTTGTTTACCCATTGTGAGATGATGCCTTTTTCCTGTAATTCTTCGGATAAATTGCCTGTCCAGTAGGTGCGGAAGTTTACAGGTGGTCGTCTGGTAGAGATAGAATCACCATTGCAGTCGAAGGTGATGTTATTGTACTTGCCATCAGCGGTTACATTGAATTTGGCTAACGACCAATATTCGGCACCACGTGAAAGCGAATCGATATCTGCACAAAGACCACGGCCGATGTCTGCCCCCATTTTACGTCCCGAAAGTATTTCTCCGGTCCGGGCATCACGCATTTCAAAACCATAAGCAGCCGACTTTTCTTCGTGTACCATAAATACTTCCAGGCCATCACGATCCGGAATGAAGTCCCCTAAATGAAGAGCGTCTCCGTGTCCCAATCCCGTACGATAGAGTAATGAACCGTCGTGATCGATACAGCAAGCGCCATAAACTATCTCATCACATCCGTCACCATCTACATCTCCTACGGCAAGGCTATGGGCACCTTCACCATAAGCACCTTGTCCTTTGACGGTGGATGCGTGCATCCATTTTTTCTTCAACTCCTTACCATCAAAATCCCAGGCACAGAGATAAGCGGCTGTATAATATCCCCGGCACATCACAAGACTTGGTTTCTTCCCGTCCAGATAGGCAACACATGCCAGATAGCGTTCGCTTCGGTTTCCATAACTGTCACCCCATGCTGAGTCTGAGATAATATTACGACTTGGTTCATAAGCTACGGTAGAGAGTTCTTTACCGGTGCTTCCTTCAAAAACAGTCAGGTACTCCGGACCGGTTTTTATGACCCCTTTCTTACCACCATAGGTTCCACGATAATCGGCAGTAGGATCGTCACTACCCATTATTACATGGTTTCCCTGTCCATCAATGGTTCCCGGGGCTGTCTTACAAGCTACTTCGGCTTTGCCGTCACCGTCCAGATCATAGACCATAAATTGAGTATAGTGAGCACCGGCACGGATATTAACTCCCAGATCTATTCTCCATAATTTGGTTCCATTCAGTTTATAACAATCAAGATAAACATTGCCGGTGTAGTTCTGGCTACCATTCTGGCCATTGTCGCATTGATTGGTGGGGTCCCATTTCAGGATAATTTCATATTCACCGTCTCCGTCTACATCACCTACACTTGCGTCTCCTGGGGTGTAGGTATAACTACTGCCTTGAACTGTGCCTCCTTGAGGGCGGTCGAGAGGAATGTTCAGGTATCCTTTTTCCAAAACTAATGCTGCAGCGGTTTCAACTACTTTACCGGCACTCAATGCTTCGACTGTATAGTTTGAATTAACTGATCCTTCAGCATCCAGATAATTGGTACGTGATGAGAGTGGCAGAGTATTTAGTTTTGTACCGTCACGATATATATTAAAAGCAATATCATCGGGATCTGTGGCAAGCCAACGCCAGTTTACCAGCATTCCATCGTTGGTGTAGGTTGCAATGGCTCCCCGGTTCAGACGCTCCGGATCGAGTACTTGCGGCCCACATTCTCTGGCAATCACAATGTATTCGGAAACTTCTTCCGACGGGAGCATTCCTTCTTTTACGGCGATTGCCTTAAGTGTGGTGGTTGTACTCAAAGAGAATCCTTCTGTATATACAGAGGCTGAAGAGGATAGGGCGGAGCCGTCTTTACTGTAATAAATGGTAGCTCCATGGGTGGGACAGCTGATTGTTACATTATTATCGGTGTCATAACTGATAACGGGATTTTCCACTTGTGCGGGCACGGTATATTCACTTTTTGTTGCAGCCAGATAAGAAGCTGTATTTGTGATCAGCGTTTTCGCATCAGGGGTTAATGTTTCAATTGCGGCATAAGAGAGAGGAATGAGTATATAGCTATTTTTTCCGTTACTCTGTTTATGCTCATGTATGGCATTATATCCGTTTGAGGCATTGGTAGCAAGTACTTCATCCGAAGCGATAATCTCTTTAGGAGAGGTATAGCTCTGTACATTATTACTTGTTTTCGCTGTACCGTCAAAGAGAGTGATGGTACCGTCAGAATTGATGCCTTTGAATAGAGAGTGTGTTTTAAATGCATCGGATACTATGATTTGATTCCATCCTGTAGAACCGGCTGTGGGGTTTATTGCACTGGCCCAGTTCCAGGACGCACTTCCATAATAAAACGCTTTTAAATTTAACATTGGAACTTTTCCTACCAGGTCTGATAGGGCTATACCAAATTTATTTGTACTGGCAACAGACTCAGAAGCAACTACCAGATCGTACTCTTTTAAGCTCTCTTTATAATAAGTGCCCGGGATGGAGTTATAGTTGTTTGCATCAATCGTTGTTACTGTAAACGATTTTACCAATGTCAGATAGACCGGATCTTTGGTAATGGAGTAATTGGAATATTGAGAATCGTAGACGTAGGCGGCATTAGGAAGATTCTGAGAATTTGCAATGAAAGCTACGTAATACAAGCGACTGTCGGCTCCACTTGTGCAAGTTTCCTCTGCCCAGGAGGTGACAGTGATGGTATACTGTTCGGCAGGGATCAAATCAGAGGTCTCAAGCACACCTGCCTCATTGGCATCGCTTCCTCCTAACAGAGTGATATTTGTTCCTGAATTGCCGGAAATAACGGCACGCACATAGCGGGTTGCGGCGCTACCACTTTGAAAGGCTAATTTCAGTCCGGAGATACCAGTGACGGTAAATACAGCTCCTTTATTGTTATTAGCTCCTTTAACGTCCAGCCAGTCCGATTCCATAGTGACGGTGCCGTCAGTAAGTGCATCGGGAAATGTAGCCGAGCGGGATGAATAATAAGCGAAAGTTCCTGATCCTTTTCCATCGAGGCACCAACCTTCATTGTAAGCGGCGGTTAACCCCTCTGAATTGGTGTAAAGGACAAAAGATTCTGTGAACGATTTTACGGCAGCCTGCAGGGATAAAGCGCTGCACAAAAAGAGTAAAGAGAGGAAAAGTCTCCAATAGTTTTTCATAATTGATTGGTTTTTTAAGTATCACATCATAAAACTTATCACAAAAGTATCTTATGTAGAGAGAATAGACGGGTACATATTTTCCTATAAAGTGGAAAAATTGGGATTTCTTTAGAGAAAGGTGGATAAAATGATTTACTGAATAGGATAGGGGGGATATATAGATCAGATAATGAAAAAGCTCATCTGGTAGAAAGCATCGGCCAGATGAGCTTTTGCTGCTGTGTTTTGTGAATAAGGTATTATTTGTTACTTATATCTTCGGGACGTACATAGAGTAGAATGAATTCACTTTTGATATCTATTTTATTGTTGGCTTTGTACAAGCTAAGGTAATCTGTACGTGCCGGATTCATCAGATAGATACGATACAGGTCTTTGCAAAGCTCTTGTTGTTTCATATTCCAGTCACTGATTTGTTGATAAGGCCATGCTGATACATTTTTACCCAGATAGGCTGCGAGAAAATCAGCTGCCTTGTAGAAGTTACGTCCGTCGGAAGATGTGCTGTTGTCGAGGGAAAGTCCCATTTTCTTTCCCATTACAAAGATGTCAAGCATGTGTTGTAAGTTGTATTCTGAATAACCAAAAGCGAGTGTGCGGCGAAGCTCCTGAGGTTGTTTGCCGTCCGGCTCAATTTGTTTATAGATACGTTTTTCGGGGAATTCTTTAACGAACCGTTCTGCAGTGGCCTGATCTCCGGCATACATAGCGAAAGCGATTACTTGTGCATCATAGGCTATACTGTGATTGTTTTTGGCATCATGCTCTTCTTTTCCTTGTTCGCTTGTCAATATCCAGTTTAACAGTTCCCCAAACCAGGCTTTGAGTTGTTTGGAGTCGTTACTTGTGAATGCTTGCGATTGTTCCAGTAATTGCACTGCATCGAGCATTTCTATAAAAGAATAAGTGTCAATCACTCCAAAACTGCGGCCTTTGTTGTTGTGGCGTCCCGGAATCATTTGGGCATATTCCAGGTTAGGGTTCATTCGGGTATCTTTATTAAAGAACCATACACGGATCAGTTCCGTTGCTTTTTGTGCATAACGTTCGTCGTTGCTGAAATACCATGCCAAACTGAGTGTTGTTATTCGGCTGGCAGTACTTCCCAGGCGGTTACGATCCAGTTTGTTCAGTTCAGGATTTGATTCTCCGTCGCGGCTGATGTATGGTAAGCCGTCGGGCTTTGTCGGATCGGGCCAGTAATAACGCGCCTGGCTCATGTAGTCGTGTTTATCTCCACTGGCAGGTGTTTTTTCTTTATCCATGACGGAATAAGGAACTGCATTGAGTAATTTATCAGCTCTTGATTTTAGCTCCTGAAAGATGTCTGAATAAGGTTGCTCCTGTATAGATTGTTTGACGGTTTTGAGATGCTCTGCATCCCAAATAGATTGTGCATGCATACTGCCGGTTGTGAACAATAAAACGACAATAAATGAGGTAACTCTTGCTTTCATAGTGTTTTTGTTTTGAATTTACTAAACTTTTCAAAGCCTGGTATCATTCGGATGGAATTTTATTTTTAGTGTACCGGTGCACTTTTAAATTTTATCTCAAAAGCTTGTACCGGTGTATCTTCGTGATAAAAACACGAAATAATGGTTTAGGAAAAGGAAGGAGAAGCTTTTTTTTAGTATACTTTTTCTATGTGTTGATTGAGTATAAATTTGCCTGTCTGTTTCTACTTCTTTTTTATCTCGAAAAGAAGTAGAAACAGATTGTTTGAAGATGCTTTCTTGTTTAGAAATATCTTAAAAAAGGTTATTGCTCTATTTTCTTGTTTGTGGTTGTAGGACTAATAAGCTTTCCGGCCCCATATTGAATAGTAAGTCTATCATACTTAAATTCGGACGAAAACCATTCCGGGCTTCGAATACCTGATAATAAGGATGGGGAATAAATTCCGGGTCCGTCTCCCGGAAATCTTTTTTGGGATGAATGGCTTCTCTGAAATCATACTCATCCGGAGCAAAATCCATTTTATATTCTGTAGTTCGTTTTAGGGCTACTTCAATATCTGTCAGTTGACAAATAAGTCGGCAGAGTTCTTCGTTGAAATCGATTAAAAACTCGTATTTCTTCTCATAGAACGGATGAAAATCATCTTTATAGTATTCAAAAAACGGAGTACTATTGTAGGCCGATTCAATAGCATTCCAATGCATATGGCGCCAATTCCCATGATCGGAAATACGGATATCCTTCATGGGGCATTTCGGATTTTCCGGTTTTACAGTAGGGATAGAAAGTGCAATATCACCATCCGGACCGGCAATAGTACAACGATTACGATAGGTCTGCTTCATATAGTGGTCATGCTGCTCGATAAAAACTTTATCATAGGTAACCAATTTGCTATAGTATTCTACGGGAGCCAGATAGGCTGAAGAGAGAAAAACAGTTTTCATTTGTAATTCATCATTAAATATTCATCATTTATTCTCATCGTACAGGTTGAAAGAAACGATTCCACCTGTAACCTTCAAACAGATTTGTATTACTCTCTTTGGAGAACCAGATAAGAGAGGCTTTTCCGATAATATGATCTTGTGGTACAAGTCCGAAAAGGCGTGAATCGGATAAATTAACAGAATTATTGGATACCATCCAATAATAATCCTTACTGAAATAACAGTGTTGTACAGGGTGTCCGTCTACATACAATGTATCATGTTTGATTTCTGCATGTTTACCCTCATGCAATACAAGTGTGTTACGGAGTAGTGTCCTGTTCCAGGGGTATACCCGGACAGCCATCCCTTTCCGGGGGATTATCAGCGGGTTAACTACTTGTTTTTCCCGGTCTGACTCAAGTGGCTGTATCCAGTTTGATCCGTTCATGGCCTGTTCCAGTAGGTAATATTCGTAACGGCTGAAACTTCGTACGTTATTGACGGAATCCTGTCCCATCAGTTCATTGGGAGTTATGGATAAAATGCTCAGGAGCGAATCAAGTTGTTCTTCTCTGGTTCTCGGGTAGGTATACAACCTTTTACGGTCAGGTCCTGCTACGGTTTGGGAGGATACTATCGTAAATAGTGAATCAATCAATAAGGTATCTCCTGGTACACCTGCACAACGGCTTATAAATACCTCCCGCCTGTCTATAACGGGCTGTGTTGTACTCGCAGGATTATTGAATACAACAATATCCTCTTTTTCCACTTTTCGTTCTCTCCATCTGTGATAAGAAAAAAGAGACATCAGTGGCAGGCGAAGTCCATAACTCCATTTGTTTACTAATATACGTTCACCGCGGAAGAGAGAATTTTCCATACCTGCCGAAGGGATAAGGCATGAGGTAAAAACAAAGCTGCGGAGCAATAATACGATGATTATTGCTCCGGCTAATGCTATTATCCATTTTAGATTTCTCTTCATGGCGTTTTAGTTCTTTAGTTTTTCAGTTTTTTAGTTCTTTAGTTTCAATTTATGATAACTACTGAGAACTTACCAACTTACCAACTCATAAACTTATCGACTCGCAAACTTACAAACTTACCAACTCACAAACTCACACTCATTTCACCCATTTAAAGATACGGTTCCAGCGGATCTTTCCGTTAAACCACCCCCGGTCTTTATCGAGAGATAACCATACTACAATTGGCTTACCTACTACATGATCTTCGGGTACAAAACCCCAATAACGGGAATCCTGTGAATTATGGCGGTTATCACCCATCATCCAGTAGTAATCCATCTGGAAGGTATATTTGTCTGTTTTTTGTCCGTTGATGTAGATACCATCGTCTTTCACTTCCAGCTTGTTACCTTCGTACGCAACAATACATCTCTCATAAATAGGAAGATTGTCCATCGTCAGTGTGATGGTAGAACCTTTGGCTGGTATCCATATAGGACCATAATTGTCTACTGTCCAGTCTGTATACAAGTTTAGTGGATAGAGATCGTGTGAGGGTCTCTCTGTTGAGATTGGTTCTATCGAAGTAACAAGGTCTTTGCGTGCAAGCAATGTGTTGCGTGCTTTTTGGGTAAGTGGCAAGTAGAAAACAGTTGCTCCCGGTTGGTAGTATTCTGTATCTTCGTTGCTTAATCCCAACTCATCATGGAGGAATTCGTTGGGTATCATCTTACCGGTAGCATGTACGGTATAGAGGAACTGAAGGTTTTCCGGTTCTTCCTGTGCTTTACCGTCGATGTATATGATGCGGTCTTTTATCTGAAGAGTATCTCCCGGAAGTCCGACACAACGTTTTACATAGTTTTCGCGGCGGTCTACCGGCCGATAGATTATGTTACCGAATTTTTCAGGGTGTGCAAACACGTATTTTCTACCGGCATCCCGATAAAGGTCATATACGATCCGTTGTTGTTTACGATTCAGACTATCCATGTTGATCGGATTGGAAAAAGTCCCTTTTCCTTCCCGATAAATGATGTTATCGTAGAAGTCAGTTTGTTGATAGGTGACAGCTACAGTATCTCCTGCCGGGAAGTTGAATACTACAATATCGTTCATTTTCACTTTACCAAATCCCGGAACACGTTTATATTTCCATTGTGGCCACTCGATATACGATTTAGTGTTTACAAGAGGCAATGTATGCTGCGCCAACGGCATAGAGAGGGGTGTATTGGGAACACGAGGGCCATAGCTCATTTTACTTACATATAGAAAATCACCTACTAACAGAGATTTCTCTAAAGAAGAAGAAGGTATCTGATAGTTTTGAAATACATATATGTTCACGAAGTATACAGCTACCAATGCAAAAACAATGGCATCCACCCAACTCATGACATTACGTACTGTAGAGTTTTTCGATTTCTTCCAGAATGACCAGGGGACTTTCTTCGTGATATAAATGTCGAAGATAAAAGGAACTACGATGAGTCCCCACCAGCTTTTCACCCATACTAAAAAAGCCAGGTAGAGGAGGATAACGATGGCACATTTAATCCATTGTGCGCGCGTTGCTTTTTCCATGATATAATTTATTTATAATTATTCTTTCAAAAACGGAAACAAGTCACTCATGCCTAAATACCCTTGTTTATCCATAGTATATTCGGCAGCTAATATAGCACCTAAGGCAAATCCACCACGGTTTTTGGCATCGTGTGTAATGGAGATACTGTCAGCTGCCGAATCGTAACGAATGGTGTGAATGCCGAAAACCTCTCCTTCACGAATGGAGTGAATAGGTAATTCGTTGGCTGTGACAGCCACTTCTTTTACCCAATGGTCTTTACGGTCCAGATTTTCAAGGATACCTTCGGCCAGTGTGATAGCAGTACCACTTGGTGCGTCGAGTTTATGTATATGATGTGTTTCGCTCATGGTCACATCATATATTGGGAACTGATTCATTATCTTTGCCAGGTATTTGTTGACAGCAGAGAAAATAACGACTCCCAGACTGAAATTAGAAGACCAGAAAAGTGTTTTCCCTTCTTTCTCGCAAAGTTTTTTTATTTCGTCACCATGTTCTGCCATCCATCCGGTACTGCCTGAAACGAGCTTTACGCCGGCGTTGAATGTCTTGATATAGTTGTTGTATGCCACTGTCGGATTGGTGAATTCAATAGCCACGTCCGCAGAGCGGAATGCTTCAGATTCAAAATCATCCTGATTGTCGACGTCGATAATGCAGACTATCTGATGTCCGCGGCTAAGGGCAACTTTTTCCAGTTCTTTGCCCATCTTTCCATAACCGATTAATGCTATTTTCATTGTTTTACTGACTTATATTCAAAATAATAGTCGCAAAGATAAGATTTTTATTACATTTGTCGAACACATTAACGTCTTGTTAACATGGAACAACTCTTGCACTATGTCTGGAAACATAAAATATTCCCTCTTACTCCATTGCAAACAACCTCAGGATTGCCGGTAGAAGTCATTGATACCGGTTTGCAAAATACGCATGCCGGTCCCGATTTTTTTAATGCCAAACTAAAGATAGACGGCACTCTTTGGGTAGGTAATGTAGAAATACACACAACTTCTTCTGATTGGTATCGTCATGGACACGATCATGATAAAGCTTATGATTCGGTCATTTTACATGTTGTTGAACAAGCTGATTGTGAGGTTTTTTGTTCCAATGGCGGGCAGGTTTCCCAGTTGTTACTTGTGTGTCCGGAACATGTAAAGCAACATTATGAAGAACTTCATGCAAGTGATATTTATCCTCCCTGTTATTCTATTTTGTCCGCTTTATCTAAGTTGACGATCCATTCCTGGCTTAGTGCATTGCAGACAGAACGTTTTCAGCAAAAGGCTGATGTGATAGCCAAACGGTTGCACTCTTGTAATAATAATTGGGAAGATGCTTTTTTTATTACCCTGGCCCGTAATTTCGGTTTTGGTCTGAATGGAGATGCTTTTGAAACATGGGCCAATCTGGTCCCTTTTCGGGCAGTAGATAAGCATCGGGATGATCTGACACAGATAGAAGCTTTCTTCTTTGGGCAGGCAGGTTTGCTGGAGGAAGATGCTACAGATGATTATCAGGCCCGGATGCAGAATGAGTTCCGTTATTTACAACATAAATTTGAACTGTCTGCTGTAATGGATAATGCTTTATGGCGTTTTTTGCGAATTCGTCCGGGTAATTTCCCGCATGTTCGTCTGGCGCAGTTAGCAGCTCTTTACCAAGAGGAACGTTCATTGTTTTCGCGTGTGATGGAGGCTAAGACATTAAAAGAGATCAGGCAGATATTGATAGCAAAGACTTCTCCTTATTGGGAAAGTCATTTTATTTTTGGTAAATCCTCTCCCCAAAAAGAAAAGGGAATTGGTGCAGGCGCACAAAATCTGTTAGTTATCAATACTGTTGTTCCTTTTCTTTATGCTTACGGGTTGCATAAAGCGGATGAACGTTTGTGTGATCGTGCTACTGATTTTCTGGAAGAGCTGAAGGCAGAAAATAATTATGTGACTCGTTTGTGGAGTGGGGCAGGACTGCCTGTACATACAGCTGCTGATAGTCAGGCTTTACTGCAACTTCAAAAAGAGTATTGCGATAAAAAGAAGTGTCTTTATTGCCGTTTTGGTTATGAGTATTTGCGAAAGAAATAAAAACTAAAACTAACCAATTATCAGGCAACTAAAATATTTTTCCTCTTTTAATCAACGCATTCAAGCTTCTTTTATCTTTGTCGAAAAACGAAGATAAGCTGCACCTTGGCATAAAAAATGAATAAGTTCATTTTATTCTGCTCTCGGTTTGCATTATCTTTGCAGCCAATTTAAATGCAGTTAATTATGAAAACAAAAAGAGTTGTGTCTTACCTGTTGGTAGCTGTTCTGTTAGCAGGTGTTTGCTGTGTGTCCTGTGGCAATATGTCAAAAAGAAAAGCAGAGGCTCTTGCTGCCAATGTAGACGGGGAGGATTTCCCTGCTTTTTTAGAAAAGTTCACTTCCAGTGCAGCTTATCAGTATACACGTATTAAGTTTCCGCTGAAAACTCCTATTACTTTGATGACTGATGATGGAAATAGTGAGAAAACTTTTCCTTTCACCCAAGAGAAATGGCCATTGTTGGATAGTGAGGTATTGAAAGAAGAACGTATTAGCCAGGAAGAAGGCGGTGTGTATGTTTCAAAATATACGCTTAATGAACCTGCTCACAAAGTTTTTGAAGCCGGGTATGAGGAATCTGAAATAGATCTTCGTGTGGAATTTGAATTGATTGAAGGAAAATGGTATGTGACCGATTGCTATACCGGTTGGTATGGGTTTGACCTTCCGATTGGTGAACTTAAAGAAACAATACTTCAGGTTCAGGAAGATAATAAAGCATTTAAAGAATTGCACCCTTGACAGAAAAACTTGAACCGAGGGTGATTGACTTGAAAAATAAGATGCCAAAAACGGATAAATAATACTTTGTGTTACTCTGTAGTGAAATAGATTCGTACCTCTACAAGAAGTTCTTCTATCCACGGAGTCGTGAATAATTATTGTATTATTCTGTACGATTTAAGCCCCTCTTTTTCCGAAAAGAGGGGTTTCTTTGTATCCGGTAGTAATCTTTAAAACTAATACATAAATAAATGAAACGAATTCTTATCCGTAGCACTGCTTTATTTACTTTTCTCTGGTTGGTAACAGCCTGTCTGCCTTCCGGAAAAAATAATACCTCTTTAGCTGAAAATTGGATTGCAGAGGATGAATCTGCCGCCATGCAATTATCATTGGTGTCGGATACTTTGGACATTGTTGTACCTGCAGGTCTCACTTTATGGTATAATGAGCCATTGACCGGTGAGTATGAAATAAGTTATCACATAGCTATATTAATGGAAGACGGAAAGCAGGATCGGCTGAGTGACCTGAACTGTTTCTGGGCTGCCAATGATCCGCAGTATCCTGATGATATTTTTGCTCGCAGTGAGTGGAGAAACGGAGTTTTCAAAAATTATAATACATTGAATCTATTCTATGTGGGCTATGGTGGTAATGAAAACACAACCACCCGTTTCCGTCGCTACTATGCTGAATTTTATGGAGTCGATGATGCCCGTGTAAAACCCTTAATTGCTGAATATACTGATCCTGCCCATCTTCTGGTAGCAGGAAAGTGGTATCATATTGTGATTCGCGTAGAGAAAAAACAAACCACGTATGCAGTGAATGGTGAGGAACTTTTTCGCGCTTCTTTAAAACCGGGAGAGGGGGATGGATATTTTGGCCTCCGTTTGCTCCAGAATCATGTCCTGATGACCGGATTTCAAATCAAACAAATGTGATAACCACACAATTAATACTCTAAATGATGAAACAATCTTTTATGAAATTGGGAGCTGTAGTTTTTCTCTCTCTTTTTGGCTCTGTTACCTTATTGGCACAATTGGTGAAGAATGATCGTATGTTTTCTTTTGAGGAGTCGCAAGTTCCTGCTTGTATCAGTAGCGAATCTTCAAAATTATCCATTTCACCGGAACATTATAAAGATGGTACGCATTCATTACTATGGACTTTTCAACCGAATGCAACACTTTCTTTGAAAAAAGATCTGAAGTTTGAGAAAAAAGATCCTACCGGGAAAGATCTCTATCTTTCGGCTTTTATTGTATGGATATATAATGAGCAGCCACAAGATAAAAAAATAGAATTTGAATTTCTGAAAGATGGAAAGGTTTGTACATCATTTCCTTTTGGGATTAACTTCAAAGGTTGGCGTGCTGCCTGGGTATGTTATGAACGTGATATGCAGGGTATCCCTGAAGAGGGTATGAACGAACTTCGTATGGTTGCGCCGAATGTAGAAGGTCAGCTTTTTATCGATCATCTTATTACAGCAATCAAAGTAGATGCCCGCCAGCAGACAGCAGATTTACAGGTGCCTTTTGTGAATGCCGAAACTACGAATCATTGGCTTGTTGTCTATAAACATTCGCTATTCAAACCGGATATTGAGCTTACTCCGGTTAGTGAAAAACAAAGACGGGATATGCAATTGATAGAGAAACGTTTCCGTGATATGGTATATACATCTTCCATGTTATCGCAGAAAGAGATTGAAGTGATTCGTAAAAAATATGATTTTTATAATATCTCTTATAAAGATGGAAAAGTGACGGGTGTACCTATCTTTATGGTACGTGCTTCTGAAGCTTATGAGCGTATGTTTCCCGATTGGGACAAAGATATGCTTACCAAACAGGGTGTGGAAATGAGAGCTTATTTTGACTTGATGAAACAGATTGCCGTAGCTTATAACAATGCTTCGGATGATTCTGTCAGAGCGGAGATGAAAGATAAGTTTCTTGCCATGTATGATCATATTACCGATCAGGGAGTAGCATTTGGCAGTTGCTGGGGGAATATACATCATTATGGTTATAGTGTGCGTGGTTTATATCTGGCCTATTTCCTGATGAAAGATGTGCTTCGTGAGGCAGGGAAATTAAATGAGGCTGAGCGCACACTACGTTGGTATGCCATAACCAATGAAGTCTATCCGAAACCAGAAGTTGATGGTATTGATATGGACTCTTTCAATACGCAAACAACAGGACGTATTGCAAGTATTTTGATGATGGAAGATACGCCGGAAAAACTTCAGTATCTGAAATCTTTTTCAAGGTGGATTGATTATGGCTGTCGTCCGGCTTTGGGGTTAGCCGGAGCTTTCAAGAAGGATGGAGGAGCTTTTCATCACCGGAATAATTATCCGGCTTATGCTGTTGGAGGTTTGGAAGGAGCTTCAAATATGATCTACCTATTCAATCATACTGATTTTGCTGTATCTGAGCTGGCTCACCAGACAGTGAAGAAAGTATTACTTACGATGCGTTTCTACTGTAATAAACTCAATTTCCCACTATCTATGTCCGGACGTCATCCGGATGGAAAGGGAAAACTTATTCCGATGCAATATGCAGTGATGGCTCTTGCCGGTACGCCCGATGGAAAGGCTGATTTTGATGCTGATATGGCAGCAGCTTATCTTCGCTTGGTAGCCGGTACATCTTCTACAGGAGAAGATCCGGAATATATGCCTCAATTTAGCAATGAGGAAGAGAGGCGTATGGCTAAAATTTTGTCTGATAAAGGTTTCCGACCGGAACCGGATCCGCAAGGAAACCTTGCTATGGGATATGGCTGCGTATCTGTTCAGCGTCGTAGTAACTGGGCTGCAGTAGTCCGTGGGCATTCGCGTTACCTTTGGGCAGCCGAACATTATCTTGGCGCTAATCTTTACGGACGTTATCTGGCTCATGGAAGTATGCAGATACTGACTGCTGCTCCGGGGGTGGTTGTGACTCCAGATACAAGCGGTTGGCAGGAAGCCGGATTCGACTGGAACCGGATTCCCGGTGTGACTTCTATTCATCTGCCATTTGATGATTTACAGGCTAAAGTTTACAATGTTGATACCTTTTCTGGTATGGAAGAGATGCTTTATTCGGATGAAGCATTTGCCGGTGGCTTGTCTCAACAACATCAGAATGGAAATTTTGGAATGAAACTGCATGAACACGATAAATACAATGGTTCCCATCGTGCGCGTAAATCTTTTCATTTCTTTGACGGAGTGATTGTCTGCCTCGGATCAGACATTGAGAATACGAATGGTGAATATCCTACGGAAACTACCATTTTTCAGCTTGCTGTGACAGATTCGGCAGGGCATGCCTATTGGAAGACATATCAGGGGGATGGTAAAGTCTGGATAGATCATATTGGTACGGGGTATTATGTACCTGTTGCTGCTAAATTTGAGAAGAAATTTCCACAGTATTCACGTGCACAAAAAGTGAATAAAGAGACAAAAGGAGATTGGGTATCTCTGGTTATAGATCATGGAAAGTCGCCCAAAGGAGCTTCTTATGAATATGCTGTTCTTCCCCAGACCGTTGTACCCGTTATGAAGCAGTTTGCAAAGAAACCTTCGTATAAAGTATTGCAAAAGGATCGTAATGCACATATTGTACGTGATCTGAAAAGTAATACCACTTCGTATGTGCTCTTTGAAACTCCTTCTGCCGATCTGCCCAAAGGATTGTTGATGAAAGCAGATACTTCCTGTTTAGTAATGGTACATGAAGAAAAAGGAAAAGCTCTGCTTACGGTAGCTCAGCCCGATCTTGCCTTTTATCGTGGTCCGAGTGATGAAGCTTTTGATGAAAATGGTAAACGTATAGAGCGTAGCATCTATTCCCGTCCCTGGATTAATAATGATAGTGGAGAGATTCCAGTGACGGTTACATTAAAAGGATGTTGGACTGTGAAAGAAACGCCTGCCTGCCAGGTTGTATCTTCAGATAAGAATTCTACGGTGATTCGTTTCATCTGTAAAGACGGTATGAGTCAAGATACCGAACTGATTCCTTTTAAAAACTGATGTTTAATGAGGTTGTGCCAATAGTAAAACTTACTATTGTTAAAACGCAGATTAACGCTAATTTACGCAAAGATTCAATTAAATCTGCGTTAATTAGCGTAAATCTGCGTTTCTACGGTTATCTGTTGATAGTCGTCTCAGGCTTTTGATACAGTCTCATCTTCTGATAGAAAAGATATAGTCTTATTTCTTAGCCAGAAACTTTTTGGTTAACCATTTTCTTACAGGTTCATCATATAGCTTCAGGCAAAGATAAGCCAGTACAATACTCAATGCGTAAACACACAAAGCAACTTGCCAGGTTTCACCCAAAGTATAGAGCTGATTTTTAATCAACCACGCATAGAATAAGTACATAATAGGATAATGTACCACATAGACAGGATAAGATATATCTCCCAAAAACTTGCATATCACGGTTGACTTCTTATCAGTTGTGGTTCCCGATGCTCCCAGCCAGACAAGAATAGGGAAAGCTACAATAACACAAAATACTTCATAAGCACCATTTACGCAAAACGGCTTCGCACCTTCCAGATAAGGCACTGCGAACAAAGCAATCATAATAATTGTGCATATCCAGAAGGCACCTTTCAACTTTACAGGCTTGAAGTTACGCGACAAAAGCATACCCATAGAGAAAGGGAAAAGCATTCTCAATGTCCCGCCGATGAAGTTTACACCGTCCAATGTCCAGCCCACTCCTATATTTCCATAGCCAGATATATCAAGTACCGCGAATAATGCCAAGGCAACTCCCAACACTGCTACAAGTACAGCTAATGCCTTATTAGACAGGCGGCGAATAAACAAGGCATAAAGAATATTTCCTATATACTCAAAGAACAGCGACCAGCAAGGTCCGTTCAAAGGAAACATTTCACCGTTGCCACGAACTTCATAGCCCACCCCCGGCATCGCAGGAATAAAGAACATCGTACAGAGAAGAGACAGCATTACCATTGATATGGCAATATGTGTTCCATCCCATTGCACGCACCCTTGGAGATAGAATGTAACAGCGCCTAAAACGGCACCCATGATTACCATAGGATGAAGACGTATCAAACGACGTTTAAAGAAATTTTTCATAGTAAGACCTTTCCCCCAGCGGTCATCATAAGCATAACCGATAACAAACCCCGAAAGGATAAAGAAAAAGTCTACGGCTAAGTATCCGTGATTGAGGGTGTCAATAGTACCATTACTGGCAAAAGCGTAGCCTTCGAATATATGATACAATATGACTACAAGAGCCGCAACGCCTCTCAGCCCGTCAAGGAGTTCGTAGTGAGGTTTAGAGTCTGCAAATGCAGAAGCAGAGATGTTTTTCATGTTAAATCTATAATTCAAATTATTATTAGTAGTAGTGTTATTGACGACGCGCCAAAGTTACGGAACTTATACATCTAAAAAATTGTCCTACGACAAAATCTTACCGGACAGGAAAATTATTTGTGTGCTCTAAGGCGGCTGAGTGTTGGAAGTGTTATGCCCAGATAAGATGCAATATACCCTAATTTTACCCGCTGGCATACTTGAGGGAACTGCTGCTTAAACTCTTCGTACCTTTCTTTAGCCGAGAGTGTCAGGCGATCTTTGTGTGAACGGTGCAAGCGCCTGTATTCGTTTTGATGAATAATTCTTCCCCAATTGGCCAGTTCGATATTGTTTTGAAATAGCCGGAGCAAGTCGGTGAGTGATATCTTATACGCAACAACTTCTTCAAGCGTTTCCACAAACTCCTCACTTATTTTATTATAATACAGTTCATCCATACTGAAAACAATACTTCCTTCGTATGCAAAGGAGGTTGTTATTTCTTCTCCGTTTACCAGCCAGAAAGAGCGAGTCATTCCTTTTTCTATGAAATAAGCCGATTTACAAAATTTATTTGCCTCTATCAATTTATACTTCTTGGGGAAATGACAGATTGTTACATTTTCCTTTAAAATTTGTAAGGTATCATCAGAGAGCGGATACAGAGAGTTTATCTTGTTTATTACATTTGTCATAAAGTTGATGCTTGATTCTTTTTCATTAGTTACAAAGATAATGGAAACCGAGAGTAGAATAAAATGAGCTTGTTCATTTTTTAAGCCAAGGTGCTGTTTATCTTCGCTTTTTGGCAAAAATAGGAAAAACAATTCTGTCCTCCAATATAATCATGTAGTTTATACCGGTATCCTCTTTTATATCGCTAAGATTCTGAGAAACAATTGTGTGATTCTTGATCAAAAATCAGCATATAACTTTATTAGTCGGCTAAAGTCTTGTTCATTTTGGCTTAGAGCAACCCTATTGCTGCATTATATTTTGCCAGGCTTGTACTTTTGTGTATTGCTTTCCATACTTTACGACCAATTTGTGGCTCAAGATACTCCCAGAAAATTTTCATTTTGTTGAGTAATTGATCTTCGCCGCCTTCAAGCCGTTCTTCATAACGGGCAAATACGATCTTGTGCATTTGGTATAGTTTCTCTTTCATATCCTCGGTGGAAAGGGACTTTTTCTCTTTATATTCGATGGCTAAAGCCGGATTCATCAGTAACCCTCTTCCAATCATGATTCCGGATAGAGTGGGAAAGCTATCGTGAATACGTTCTATATCTTCAATATTACTTATATCTCCATTATAAATCAAAGGGTGGCGACAAATTTCTGCAAAGGCGGCAAATCCTTTCGGATCGACATCTCCTTTATATTGCTGCTTTCCCAATCGTGGATGCATGGTGATATGTTTTAATGGATATACATTCAATATGGGGGCTAACTTCAGACACTCTTCAGCATTTTCCCATCCCAGACGCATTTTCACAGAGAAACTTATTTCCGGATATCTTTGGGTAATTTCTAATAGTTTCTCTACTTCTTCGGGAAAAGGAAGGATACCGGAGCCGTTGTGACGTTTGGCTAACATAGGAAACGAACACCCCATATTTATATCTACTTCCTTATATCCTTTTTCGGTGAAAAGGGATAAAATGGTCTCAACTTTTTCTTCCTCATGTCCGATAAGTTGGGGTATCAGGTGGGGGACTTCGTTAGTTCCCGGTTCTATATCCCGAACATCCCTATTCCGGAACGTTCCTTTGTCGAGCCGGATAAAAGGGGTATAATAAGTATCTATTCCACCAAAGATTGCGGAATGCGCGTTACGATAGATCGCGTCGGTATATCCTTGTAACGGGGCAAAATGAATTGGAAGTGTTGCTGGCATACAATATTTTTTAGGAAGCAAAAGTAAGGGTAATATTTCTCATTGTCAACTATAAAATGAAAAAGCCTCATTCTTTGTTTTGGGGAAGAATGAGGCTTAGAGATATAAAATTGATTAAGGTAGAAAAATCGTTATATCGTATTTATTTAAATACCTGTTTCATTGGCCGTCCGATCCATACCTGAGGCTGTTCGAGTTTAAAGATATAAGCAATGGTAGAGGCTACATCAAATTGCATCATACTCTCTGTGAAGTTATAGCCTTTTTTTATATTCTTACCGGAGATGATAAAAGGAGTTTGCATTTCTTCCATTGTTTTACCGCCGTGTCCTTTATTGATACCCCCATGGTCAGCAGTTAAGATAAAGATCGTTTCGTCCCAAATACCAGCTTCTTTTACGGCATTTAGTATTTCGCTTATATATCTATCCAATTCTTCTAATTTTTGATAATATGTTTCTGTATCATGTCCACTTTGATGTCCTACATGATCAGGCTCATCAAAGAAAATGCCTACGAAAGCTGGTTTCTTTTCTTTTATATATGCACAAGAATGGGTTGCAACAGCTTTATCAGCCTTTCCTGAAGGATCATCTTCGGCTTTTACATGTATTTCTTTACTCATAGCCTTCATTTCTGCCAGATACTCTAATCCGTTCCATTGACAAAAGAATCCGATTTCAGCTTGAGGGTTAGCATCTCTGAATAACCCCCAGATGCTGGGGAAAATGCCATAATGGCTAAGTACACGAGAGGGTAATTCCGGCGTTTTCGATCCCCATTCTGTGTATCCGTGTAATTCTGGACCTGCACCCATAAACATAGAAGCCCAGTTTACAGCGCTTGAAGATGGTAGTACAGATCGCTTTTCCAGGGTGTATGATCCATCTTTCATTAATTGTTTTACAGTGGGCATATTAGCTTTTTCCATACTGTAAGCACCCCAACCGTCTAATCCAATAAATACTACGTGTTTAGCTTTCCATTTAGCGCCGAATGAAGGTGTACATGATAGCAGTAAAGCAAGGCAAAAGATAAGCTTAAAGAATTTGTTATTCATGATTATTTAAAATTAGATTAAGAGTAATTCTGTTCACAAAGATAATCGGTCCATTCCATAACTTTCTGCCTATAAAAGAGCTATTTATTACAAAATAGTACATGATATAGTCTATTTTTAGCTCTTTAATTATAAAAAATAGAATTGTACAATATTGGAGTATTGATGAACAAAAATGTGTATCAGGTAAAATCCTTATTCATACTTTTGTGCAGATAAAATACAAGCCTAATAGTAACTTTAAACAAAAAAACTATCGCTTATGAAAAATGTGATTATTACTTCAGTCTTAGCTCTAATGCTTGCAACAGGTGCAAATGCGAAAAACATTTATGTTAGCCCGGATGGTTCTGCATCTAATAATGGTGAGTCCTGGAATTCTCCGATTAGTGATCTCGGTACAGCTTATTCAAAAGCATCCAAAGGCGATGTTATCTATATGGCAGGTGGTACTTATATGACTACTACTACTATTAATATGGTAGAAGGAGTGCATGTATATGGTGGATTTGCCAAAGGTGAAACATCTATAGAAAATCGTGTACGTCCCAATGCTGCTACAGAGCCTTGGAAGTTTACGAACGAAACTATAATTACCAGTGGAAATCAAACTTTCCGTCTGGTAGACCGTGTGGATAAAGATAATTTTTGGGTTAATACTATTATAGACGGTATTACTTTCAAAAACAATGTTTCAACAGACGGTCGTGTTCTCTATCTTAGAAACTCTGTAACTCTTCAAAATTGTCAGATTTTAGATAATGCTTGTACTAATACAGTGGTTTATGGCGAAGAAAATACAATAGTTCGTGACTGCTATTTTTCTGGCAATAATACCAGTAATCCTGAAAAAGAGGCAGTAACTCTTCAGCTGCGTGGATGTCACTCAGAGTATTTCCCAGGTAATCAGTTATACGATTGTGTTTTTGAAGGTAATAAAGTACCCAGTTTATCTATTTATAATACAGCAGAGCAAGTTAGTGATCAAGACGGTACATTGGTAACAAATTGTATTTTTAGAAATAATGTATCTTCTTGTATCCAGATTAATAATCAGTGGGCTAAACGTTATTTGAAAATTACTCACTGTTTGTTTGAGGGAAATACTTCTAGTAATATAGGCACTGTTCTTTCTGGTAATTCAGAAGTATATTATGATTTTGCCTTCAATATTATTCGTAATAACACAAATGCTACTCCTGCTGGTGAATCCTGGAGAAATGCAATCATTGCTACAAAAAAGAATGCACAAATTGAGAACTGTTTAATTGTAAATAATTCTTCGGAAAATCTCTTGATTGATTTGCAGGGTAGTACAATCTACAATAATACAATTGCTAATAATAAAGGTACTGTATATGTAGGTGAGAGTTATGCAACAGTGATGAATTCAATTATGGTGAATAATCAGGCAACTCATAATAACAAAGCAGTTTATGCAATTGATAACTCAGCAGTGCGGTTTTGTGCTTCTGATATAGAGATTACTAACAGTTCTACAGATAGTAACACCCCTGCTTTCTTTGAAGATAATATTATAGAAGCTGCTCCGTTTGTTAAGTCTACTACTTTTGTTGGATCTACTACGGATGCCGCTAATATTCAGGCCATAAAAGATGCAGATTTTTCTTTGACCAGCAACTCTGCATGTGTGAATACAGGTTCTGTTGACTTTATAGATGAGTTTTTTATGACTCAGGAATGGATTGATGAATTCATGAACAAAGATATAGCAGGTAATGAACGTATTGTAGATGGTAAAATCAATATGGGTGCTTATCAAGGAGGAAAAGGCACAGGTATTAACAATACCAGCATTGAAGAAGGCATGAATTGTAATGTAATTGTTGATGGAGGTATGATTTATATATCATCTGAAAAAGACGGTTATGTAACTCTATATAATGTAAATGGAGCAATGGTTGCATCTACAGAAATTGTAGGTGGCAATGCTTCTATCCCAGCAGCTCAGAAGGGGCTCTGTTTGGTTAAAGTTATAACAGGTAATCAAGTTAAAACTTTTAAAGTAGTTATTAAGTAATAACTGATACTATACGAAGAACGGTGTAACACCGTTCTTCGTATCTTCCTTTTTTAATAATTTAAAATTATAACACTATGAAGAAAGTCATTTTATTGTCAGTGAAATTCGTCTGCTTTTTCATTGTCAGTTTTTTATTGACACAAACGACTCTTGCACAATCGGTCTCCTCTATTATGGGTAAGGTCCTCGACAGCACTGGAGAAAGCGTAATCGGGGCATCGGTTTTAGTGAAAGGTACTACAAGCGGTACAATAACCGATATTGATGGAAATTTTAAACTGGATAATGTTCCTTCTAATGCTACGTTGGTAGTCTCATATATCGGTTATCAGACACAGGAAATTCCCGTTGCAGGAAAGAAGAATTTTACTGTCAAACTTGCTGATGATACACAAACTTTGGATGAAGTTGTTGTTGTCGGATATGGTGTACAGCGAAAGTCTGACCTTACAGGTTCTGTTGCTTCTGTAAAAGGAAGCGATGTGATCAAGAGTGCACCTGCGGCAGATATCACTTCTTCTCTTCAAGGACGTTTGGCTGGTGTAAGTATCGTATCCTCTTCTGGACAGCCAGGTTCTTCTTCTACTATTCGTGTGCGTGGTATGAACTCTATACAAGCTGATAGTGGTCCGTTGGTAGTTATTGATGGTTTTATTGGTGGCTCGCTTAGTTCATTAAATCCTTCGGATATTGCATCTATTGAAGTGTTGAAAGATGCTTCTGCTACTGCTATATATGGTTCTCGTGGTGCGAATGGTGTAATATTAGTAACCACTCGTAATCCGGAAGCAGGTAAAGTAAGAGTAGAATACAGTGGTTATGTAAATTTTAAAACTCCTTATAATCTTCCGGATGTAATGGAACCAGGTGATTTTGCAAGATTAGCAAATGAATATGGAGCAGCGCTTAGACCGGCTAATGAGGATGGTACCCCATATCGTTTTTATTCAGACGAGCAAATCAAAGCTTTTGATAGAGGTGAAAATGTATATGATTATGTAGGAAATATTTTCCGTGATGTTGCTATAGAGAACAATCATGAACTTTCAATTTCCGGTGGTAGTGAAAAAACTAAATTTTTATTCTCAGGAAGTTACAATAATAATCAAGGTACTGCTAAGAGTTCAAGTGCAGACACTTATAATTATCGTTTAAAGGTTGATACAGAGATCAAACCCTGGCTAAAATTTGGTGCTAATCTTTGGGGTAATTATTCTAAGAGCCAAGGGCCTCGTTTTAGTCAGTATCGTGGAGTTTTGATAGAATCTTTGATTTTTCCGAATACCATTTTACCCAAAGATGAAAACGGAAAATACAATAACGCAAATCTGACTGGCCCTCAGTATAATCCGATGGGACATATTTGGGAGATAGATAGTAATGGATATAGATATACTTCTCGTATTCAGGGTTATGCTGATGTTACTATTCTTAAAGGTCTGACTTTTAGAATGACGCAAGGATTTACTTTTGGAGATTATGTGGCTCGGTCAACTTATGGTAGAGATAGTTATACTACAGTGATGGCTAATGGGGATAAGACAAGTGCTACGGCTACAAGTACGCAGAATTATAGTTGGACAAATCAGAATATACTATCCTATGTGAAAGAGTTCAATAGAAACCATAGAATTAATGCCACAGCTGTATTTGAACAAATGTATTCGGATGACTTTATTCATAAGACAGAGGCTAAAGGAGGATTGGTATCGACTGTTATTGGTGCAAATAATACCGCTTTGGGTGATATAATGTATGCTTCTGGCGATAGAACTAAAACAACGATGATGTCTTGGATGGGACGTGTAAACTATGTGTTTATGGATCGTTATATGTTAACGGCCTCTTGGCGTTATGACGGTTCTTCCCGATTGAATAAAGACAATAGATGGGAACAATTTCCTTCTGTTGCTTTGGCATGGAATGCAAAACAGGAAAGTTTCTTACGAAATGTGGACTTATTAAGTCAATTGAAATTACGTTTGGGATATGGTGAAACAGGTAATCAGGCTGTAGCAGCTTATTCAGAATATACCAAACTGAAAGCTACAAGAAATGATCAGAATCATTTGGCTTTATCTACTGAGCGTATTGGAACCCCTAATCTAAGATGGGAAAGAACGCAACAATGGAATGGTGGTATCGATTTTGGTGCATTTAATAACCGTTTGACTGTTTCATTAGATGTTTATCATAAGTTGAGTAAAGATGTACTCTTAGAGGTAGATGCTCCGCATTATACAGGTTTCTCAAGCCGACTGGAGAATGCTGCCCATATTTTGAATAAAGGCTTTGAAATAACTATTGGGGCAGATCCAGTTGCTACCAGAGATTTTAATTGGAATACCAATATCACTTTGTCTCATAATAAAGGTACTATTGAAGAACTGTATAGCGACAAATCTTATATGGTTATTAGTGGAAATTATGAAAATAGATACTTCCGTAATGTAAAGGGGCAAAAACTAGGTACTATGTGGGGATATGTCAGTGATGGTGTATGGAAGTCATGGGAATTGGCGGATGCTCCTAAGGGGACAGCGGCAGGTTCGTATAAATTTAAAGACATTGATGGTGTAGAAGGTATTAATGAAGATGACCAGACTGCTATTGGTAATGGGCAACCGTCTTTCCAGTGGGGATGGAATAATACACTGACTTATAAGAATTTCGATTTGGGTATATTTGTTATGGGAGTGCATGGGTTTGATATTTATAACTATACGCGTGAAGCTCGTTTTGCTTCAAATGGCCTTATCTCTCTTGGACCTAATCCGGAATGGGCAAATCGTTGGACACCAGAAAACGAGAATACGGATATAGTGGGTTTTGTAGACGGGATTAATGCTTTGACTCCTTCTTCTCAGTTTGTGGAAAAAGGTGATTTTGTAAAGGTAAAAAGTATAACATTGGGATATTCTTTATCAAACACAACTTTGAGTAAAGCGGGGATTAGCAAACTTAGAGTTTATGCGTCTATTCAGAATCCATTCCTGTTTACAGGATATTCTGGTATCGATCCGGAAGTAACTTTGAAGAGTCCATTGACTTCTGGTATTGATTGGGGATATTATCCTAATGGGCGTAACTATTTGATAGGACTTAATTTTGCATTCTAAAATTAAAATCACAAAGTATGAAAAAACTAATTATAACATTGGGGATTAGTGGTATATTGTTTGCTGGATGTGTAGATTTATCTCAGGAGCCTCTGAGTTTTCCTACACCTGAGAACATTGAATATACAGAAGAGAACGTAACAAGTTTGACAAATGGTTTATACACTTCTCTTTGGGGAGGTAACTATGCATACAATTGCCGTACCATATTGATGGGATTGGGGGCAGATGATGTTGCTTGTGGTTCTTATAGTAAACGTGGTGTTTATTGGGATCAATTACATATTGATATGGGAAGCATGGAGAATGATTTTATGACCATGTGGGATAATATGTATAAACTTATACAAGGAAGTAATCAGTTAATTGAGGGTTTGGAGGCAACATCTTCAATGACTACAGAGGAGAAAAAACAATATTTGGGTGAAGCTTATTTCATGAGAGCATTTGCTCATTTTAATTTAGTCCGTTGGTTTGGTGATGTACCTGCATTTACTGATTCAAAATGTGCGAAAGATTTCTTGGGTAATACAACAATTACTCGAAATAAAGTAGAGGATATTTATAAAAAGCTGATTGTTCCCGATTTGCAGTTTGCTGAAATGCTATTGCCTAATCGTGGGCGTACTACTGCTCCTAATTCCACAGTATCTAAATGGGCTGCTAAAGCTTGTTTGGCAGAGGTTTATTTGACAATGGCTGGTTGGCCGCTGAAACAAACTCAGTATTATGCTGATGCAAGAGATAAGGCTTTTGAAATAATTGACAAGGGTGGATATGATTTGTTGCCACATTATGAGGATCTTTGGAAAGAAGCTACTAAAAGTGATGATACAGAACATATTTTTGCTTTGAATCATTCTACTACCATGTATAGTAATTATGGTAAATCATATTTTATTATTGAAGAGTCTACTGCAGCTTGGTCTGACTATGTTGCTGATCCTTATTTCTATGAAAACTATCCGGATGATGAACGTAAAGAGTTTAATTTTATAGATGAATTTATAATTAACAGAAGAAAAGTCAGTTATAAAAATACTACAATGAAGTCTCCTGCTATTAATAAGTATCGTGATTATGGTGGTGTGAGCTCTGCACAGTCTTTGGGTATTACTCCGATTTATCGTTATGCAGATGTTTTGTTAATGTATGCTGAGGCTCAGAATAAAGCAGAGCATACTCCTAATACATTGGCTTACAAATGTATTAATGATGTTAGGAAACGCGCTATGGGTGGTGTTGAAAACCCATTGACTCCCGGTTTGAGTGAAGAAGATTTTGATAAAGCTGTATTTGATGAAAGAGGTTGGGAATTCTTCTGTGAATTTAAGCGTTGGTTCCAACTTGTCAGGACAGAAAAAGTGTGGGATGCTAATCAACTCAATCCGGACATGAAAGCGGGAATTGATAAATATGGTGTTACTAAAAATAATAGAGATGTCTATTTGATGCCCCTTCCTTCTGCAGAGGTACAAGCTTGTGGATTCACTCAAAATCCTCGTTAATAGCTTTTTGTTAGTTAGAATATAATTCGGAGAAGTTACTTTTTTAAAAGTAACTTCTCCACAAAACCAATAAAATTTATGAAAAACATTTTCTTAACACTGTCCTTTCTGGGCTGTGCCGGATTGGCTTCGGCTGCAATAACGTGGTATGAAGAGAATATTCAGACTACGGAAATTTTGGCTACAGCTGAGAATCTGATTAAGGATTCTGGCTTTGATAATGCAGATTTTTCAAAAACATTTACTGATGAACCGCGTGTATATGGTTCATGGGTTACTTATACAGATGCGAAAGAAACCAATACTGTATCTTATGAAGTGGTAACCGATCCTGTCCGTGGTAAAGTCGGTTCATTTACTGGCAGATCACTTTCTTGGTATACTTCTTTTTTCGCACAACGTATTGAAACCACTGCTAAAAAAGGTATTTATAAGCTCTCCTTCTGGGGTAAATCTGCAAATGGCGGTAAAGTGAAAGCTTTTTTTAGAACTACCACGGCTAGTGATACTGATGGTTCAACTTATTTTATAAAGTATACTGATCAGCCAACTGACCCCACTGCAAAATGGCGTGGTACTTACTATAATCAAAGTTTGTCTACGGAGTGGAAAGAATATTCGGTAGAGTTTGATTTTACAAAGGTCGGTAAGACTATGTACGATATGACATTGAACGATGCTGTCGATGCAACTGATGTGGATTTAACTAATTTTACTCTCTGCTTCCAAGGTGAAAATGCTGATAAAAATATTCTGATTGACGATGTTAAACTTGAACTGGTGAAAGATTTGTCAGAACCGGAGCAGCCGGAAGAACCGGGAGATGCTTTAATAAAAGATTCAGGTTTTGATAATGCAGATTTCGCTAAGACCTTTGATACAACTCCTTCAGTTTTCGGTGAATGGGTAACTTATAAAGACCCTAAGAATGAAAAAAATGAGGTTAGTTATGCGGTTGTTGATGATGCTACTAAAGGTAAAGTTGCTTCTTATACAGGTAAACCATCTTCTTGGTATACTTCTTTCTTTGCTCAACGAATCGAAACTACTGCGAAAAAAGGTATTTATAAACTTTCTTTCTGGGGTAAATCAACTGATGGTGGTAAAGTAAAAACCTATATTCGTCTAACGGATGCTGCAGGAGGAGATGTACAGAAATTCTTTATTAAGGAAACCGGAAAACCGTCTGATCCTGCATCGAAATGGTATGGTTCTTTTTATAGTACATCATTGACTACTGAATGGACAGAATATTCTGTAGAATTTGACTTTACGAAAACAATTGCTAGTATGTATAGTGTACCATTAAGTGACGCTAAAGATGCAGACGAGGTAGATTGGACTAATTTTAGTATTTGTTTTCAAGGTGATATTGAAGCTAAAACTATTTTAATAGATGATGTAAAATTGGAATTAGTAAAGGATTTGTCTGAGCCGGAACCTGAAGAACCGACTGATCTAATAAAAGATGCCGATTTTAATGATGCTGATTTTACAAAAACGTTTGATGCAAGTCCTGCTATTTTTGGTGAATGGTTGACTTATAAAGATCCTGCTAACGAAAAAGCTGCAATAAGTTATGCGGTTGTTGATGATGCTACCAAAGGTAAAGTGGCTTCTTACACAGGTAAACCATCTTCATGGTATACATCATTCTTTGCACAACGTATTGAGACTACAGCTAAAAAAGGTATTTATAAACTCTCTTTCTGGGGTAAGTCTGCAGATGGTGGTAAAGCAAAAGTCTTTATTCGTTTGACTGACGCTGGTGGTAAGGATGTACAGAAATTCTTTATTAAGGAAACCGGAAAACCGTCTGATCCTGCATCAAAATGGTATGGCTCTTATTTTAACACGTCTTTAACTACCGAATGGGCAGAATATTCTGTAGAATTTGACCTTACGAAGACAATTACCAGCATGTATAGTGTACCGTTAAGTGATGCAAAAGATGCTGATGAAATTGATTTAACTAATTTCAGTATTTGTTTCCAGGGAGATGTTGCAGATAAAACTATCTTGATAGATAATGTATCATTTATCCTTGTGAAGGATTTATCGGATCCTGAGGAACCCGATCAACCGGGAGAGAATTTGGTAAAAGATTCAGGTTTTGAATCAAATCCGGATTTGACCTTACAATTGGAAGAACCGAAGGTTCTCGGGCAATGGGTTGCTTATAAAGATCAACAGTACGAAACCAAACCAGTTACTATTACTGTAAGTGACGATGCAACTCAGGGAAAAGTAGTAGCTATCACGGGACAAACATTCTCCTGGTATACAACAGTATTATCTCAACGTATTGAAGGAACTATTCCTCAAGGTATTTATCGTTTCTCCTTCTTGGGTCGTTCAGATGATGGTGGGCAATTGAGAATCTATACACGTACGACGGATGCTGATAATAGTAATACGAACAATTTCTTTATAAAAGAAACTGGAAAACCAAGTGATCCGACACAAAAATGGTACGGATGTTGGCAGAACTTTACTTTAACTAGTACGTGGAAAGAGTATTATGTTGACTTTAACCTATCAAAAACAGCTAATAGTATGTATCAGTGGACCTTTGATCAGGGTATTGTTAAAAATGCTACAGACGTTGATTTAACTAACATGAATATTTGTTTCTTAGGTAACAAAGAAAATGCAACGGTTTATATTGATAATGTGAGCTTTACTAAGATAGCTGATATTGATGAAGAAGATCAGAAATTGATTATCCAGTATGATTTTGAAGAAGCAACAGTACCTTCAGAGTGGAAAGCTACCGGTAGTGAACTTAGTCTGACTAAAGAACATTTCAAGAAGGGAGTACAAGCTTTGTGCTGGAATGCTGCTGATAAAGCAACATTAGAACTTCCGTTCAGTAAGAATTTGGCTGTAAGTCCTCAGAATGCTGCATTCTTCAATATTTATAGTACGAGTGCTAATAATGATACTATTTACACAGAATTCTTGGATGCTAATGATAAGGTTGTTAAGAAAGCTACTATTCTGGTAAATTTCAAAGGCTGGCGTGAGTTCAGTCGTGCATATGATGAATATGCTAATAAGGCGAATGCAAGTGTGAAGAAAGTACGTTTTATCTATGCTGCTAAGGAAGGTAACGGACAAAAGATTCTTCTTGATAATGTAGACTTTAATGCTGTTGTTGATAGTAAACGCCAGTATCCCGATATGATGGTATTGGATACTGAATATCTGAATGCAGACAATTCTCGCTTATTGAAAGTATACAACTTCGGTGCGGATGTAGTTCCAGGAACAGCAACAGAGGCAGAGATTGCAGATTTGAATACATTGAAACCTCAATTTGCGAGAACACCTGTAGGAAATACTGGTAAAATCAGAGAATTGCTTAGTAAAGTGTCTGCGATGAATATTGTAAGAAACAGCGATGGTACTGTATCAGGTAATGTAATGCCAACTCCTAAGGAACTGACTTTGGATTATTTGAAAGAGTTATCTTCTGATATTGAGATTATGGCAGCATCTGTCAATAACCAGCAAGTGAAGACGGCATTCAATAATCTGGTTGATCTGATCATTGATCAAGGTATTTTGTATAATTTTAGTGGACTCACTTATAGTGATTATACGAATGTGAAGGGCATTCCGGCTGGATTCCTCAATGCTATGAATGCTTATACAGATGAACAAAGAACCGAAATTGTGAAAGGTGTAAAATGGATGATAGAATTTAATTTGGCTTATGCTCCTCTGGAATATATCCTGTCACAATTTAGTTCGGACTACATTTATAACTTCTTGCCTAATCTGTATACATGTGCAGTCAATGCTGCTGATCAGAATGAGGCTGTAGAAAATCTGAAAGGCCTGACTCAATTGTTGGAGAATGCAAGTGAGTATGCTCCAGGTAGTAATGATATCCTTAAACCGGACGGTACAGGGTTCCACCATAATACGCAGTATAATAATTATATGTATGCATATAATACTTGGGTAGAATATATCAGCTATTTGAAAGGTACAAGTTTCCGTATTAACAAAGATGCCTATGAACGTATCAAAAAAGCGGTAGTAACATTGTATATGATGTCTACTAAATCAGAAAATGATATCCATCTTTTTGCTAATAGCATGGCAGGACGTCATCCATTGATAGGTGGTACTGAAATCACATTCAAAAAAGACTTATTTAAGAAGCTGATCGAAACAGGTGGTGATATCCTTGGTACAGGTATTGATGCTGAACTGGCTGCTCAATACAATTACTTCTTTATGGAAGATTTCTATACAGGAGTCAATAAAGCTGATGTAGACGGATTCTATCAGTTCAATTATAGTCCTGCCGGTATCTATCGTCAGAATAATTGGGTAGCTACGATGCGTTGTCCGACTACTAAGTTCTGGGGAGGTGAGGTTTATAGTAAAACGAACCGTTTTGGACGTTATCAGGCACACGGAACTCTTGAAGTGATGTATGATGGTGCAATGGAGAACTCCGGTTTCCCGAAAAAGAATGCAAGCCTTGGTACTAAAGTGACTGGTGGATGGGATTGGAATGTAGAAGCAGGTGCAACCACTGTACATTATACTTCCTGGAAAGAAATGATGCCTAACAAGAATGTGACTGATCGTTTTGATCAATATTCAAAAACAACCAACTTTGCCGGTGCTTTAGCATGGAAAGATTGTGGTATGTTTGGTGCTGAATTTGATCAGGATGATTCATGGGGTAGTCTACGTTTTACACCAACAAACCTGACATTTAAGAAATCGGTATATGCATTTGATGGAATGTTGATCAGTTTGGGTAGCAATATCTCTGCATCCGGAGCTTATGGTGACGACATGATTACTGCAACTAATTTATTCCAGGGTATTGACTCTGAAGTAAGTGGTGATCTGGTAGTAAACGGTGAAACAATGGCAGCTGGTGCGGAAGCTAAAACAAATGATTCGTCAGCAGATTTATGGATGGTTACACCACAAGGTACCGGATATTTTGTACCCAAAGGCAATGATCCGATTATCATTAAGCATGGTGAACAAAGTTCTCCGAATGAAACCGGTGATAATGTAGATGATCCTGTGACTGTAACTGCTGCCAAAGCATATATTAATCATGGTGTAAAAACTTCTGGTAAAGAATATGTCTTTGTAGCTGTTCCGGCAACGAATGTAACTGATATGGCAGAACTGGCAGCTAAGATGGCTAACAAGGGAGGTGAAATTTTTGAGATAAAAGCTCAGAATGAAAAACTTCACGCGCTGGCTTACAAACCTGCCAAAGTTACAGCTTATTCTATCTTTACAGCTGTAGACGGTTTGAACTTCGGTCGTCTGAAATCTACTGCTTCAGAAATGCTGTTGATGGAGAAACCCGGTGTTAATGATAAGATGCTTTCATTGGCTATTTCTAATCCTAACTTACGTCCGCAAGCGGATAATGTTTACGGTTGGGTAGCTACTCCTACACAAACCAGCATTGTTTTGGATGGAGAGTGGGTTCTGAATGGTGATGCAATCGACGGTGTTACTATCACTCCACAAAGTGATAAAACTACAAAGATTGATCTTACTCTTACTGAGGGAGAACCTGTATATATTGACTTAGTTGATAAAGACGCTGTAGGCATAACCACAGTAGATCAGTCAGAACAGGCACACGTTTATACAGCCGGACACGACGTATTTGTTGTAAATGCTGTGGGAACAGCTATGGTATATGATGTTGCCGGACAGGTTATTAAATCTGTTGACGTAGACGGATCGGCACGTTTCACTCTTGATCAGCAAGGATGTTATATTGTGAAGATCAGTGATAAAACAGTGAAGGTTGTAATTAGATAACCTTTCGATTTCGTAATTTTTCTAACCTTTGATTGGAACACCGGCTCGAAAGGGTCGGTGTTTTTCTTTAATTGATTTCTTTTTTGAAAAAAAATATTAAACAAATAAATCTATAACAGAGAATATTATTTTAAATACTATTTCCCTCTTTATATAGGTCTATATGTAATTTCTTTTGAAAATATTCATAATAAAATTTGCTTTTATCTATTTCATCTGTTAGTTTTGTAGAAACCTTTTTTCTAAAATATAAGTTATTATGGGAAAAACATTATTTATAAGGATAGGTAAATTGCTTTTTATTCTCATTACTGTTTGGTGTTGTGGCATTACTAATTGTTTGTTTGGACAAGTTACCACGCAAAATTATGTACGTACACGTACTATGCTGAATGAGGCGGGGGATAAGTATGTTGATCAGATACAATATGTAGATGGATTTGGACGCCCTTTTCTTCAGGTAAATAAGGCAGATAACATCATAGCTACACTACAAGAATATGATAGTGCCGGGCGTGAGGGAAAGTCATGGTTGCCACTACCTATAAGCAGCGATTATATGGAGCCTACTGCTATTAAAGCGCAACTTTCAGGATATTACGAAAATGATTCACGTCCTTATAGCGAACCTCTTTATGAATCTTCCCCTTTAAATAGGGTGGTAGCTCAGTATGGTGTGGGTGATGCGTGGAGAGAGCATCCTGTTAGAATAGACTATTTGGTGAATCAAGAAAATGGAGTATTATCTTGCAAATATTACAAAGTCAATAGTAGTGGTAATTTGGAAATTGAAGGCAACTATAGGCCGGCTTCTTTATATGTAACAATGCAAACTGATGAAGATGGAAATGTATCATATGTTTTTACTGATATGCGAGGAAAACAAATATTGACTCGGCAACTGTCAGATAACATTTCTCATGATACTTATTATATATATGATGATTTGGATAACCTACGTTTTGTCCTTTCGCCTATGTACCAGCAAAAAGCGGATATTGACTTATATGCTTATCAATACCGTTATGACGATCGTGGTCGTTGCATTTGGAAAAAAATCCCAGGATGTGGCCCTGTTATATATGTTTACGATAAGGCAGATCGATTGGTTTTTTCTCAAGATAGCCTGCAACGTGCGCAGGATACTCCAAAATGGGACTTTTATGTCTATGATAAACTTGGGCGTACACTTTTATATGGTATATGTTCAAATAACAATATTGATGAAGCGAGAGATGATATTATCACTGGAGTGTTTTCCAATACAACTAATACTATTGGGAATAGCGGATATAATAGTAACTTCAGTCTAATATCTCCTTCGGTTAGGAAAGTATATTATTATGATAATTATGATTTTCTTGAATTGCCAAGTTTTACTGATAGAAGCAGATTTCCATTACCTACAGTCAAGGCTACCGGACTCCTTACGGGAGAAAATGTTTGGCAGGCTATGGCATATTATTATGATTCAAAAGGTCAATTAATTCAATCTTCAGGTTCTGAAATTAGTGAAACAACAGATTACTCTTTTACTGGACAGCCTTTAAAAGTAGAACGAGTTTATCATATAAGACTTCCTATGAGAATTCTTAATCCCCACGAAATTTATATGTATCATTACGATGGGCAAGATCGGGTACATAAAATCGAACATCAGATAATAGCTGAGAATCAAACAAGTGATAGTCCTGTTATTACGCTTGCTGAAAACTTATATGATGATATAGGGCGATTGCAAATGAAAAAGTTACATAATGGAGCAATTTCTATAAACTATTCCTACAATATTCGTAACTGGATAAGTGACATCACAAATAAGCATTTTAAAGAGCATTTGTATTATAATACAGGTCCTTCGAAGGCGTGCTACAATGGCAACATAAGTGCTTTTGATTGGGAAGTTTCTAATAGTTCAACTTTACGTAATTACAAATTGAGCTATGATGGTTTAAATCGGATGACTTCTGCCATATATAGTGAAGGTGTCGCTTATAATATAAATGAAAATCATTTTAGTGAATTGATTGATGAATATGATTTAAATGGAAACATCAAGCGTCTACGCCGTTACGGGAAATCAAATGCCACATCGTATGGGTTGATAGATAATTTAACATTAGAATATAATGGTAATCAATTGAAATATGTAGATGATGCAGCCACAGATCCGTTGCGTTATGGTGTATCTAACTTCGTAAATGATTCCGATAGAGAAATAGAATATGTATATGATGGGAATGGAAATTTAATTCAAGACTATAATAAGGGTATTGCTCTTATCCAATATAATTATCTGAATCAACCTACGTTTATCCATTTTAAAAATGGACACAGTATTGATTATTCATATGGTAATGATGGCTCTAAAAGAAAAGCGTATTATGCTACTGCGAGAGCTGGGGTAGTTATACCTATGGGAGGGCGTATCACTGTTGAAGATGGGGTGGAAGAGAAAGGACTATATCCATCTGAGGTGTTAGAAGAAACTTGGAACGAATACTGCCAAAATCTAGTCCATTTTGGAACTGACTATATGCTACTACTTCCGGAAGGTTATGTAACTTTTGAGAATCGATTTAAATATACATATCATTATTATTTGAGGGATCATTTGGGCAATAATCGTGTGGTGGTAAAGCAAGATGGAGAAACAATAAAGCAGATTAACCACTATTATCCTTTCGGAGGTTCATTTGGGGAAGAAACTGTTATAAGTAATCAGCCTTATAAGTTTGGAGGGAAGGAACTTGATAAGATGCATGGGTTAGATTGGCATGATTTTGGAGCAAGATATCAACGTAATGATGTTCCCAGTTGGATTGGTGTAGACCCTTTATGTGAGAAATATTATTCAATTTCTCCTTATGCATATTGTATGAATAATCCGATACGGTTTATAGATCCGGATGGCCGCGATATTTCTTTTTCTTATGAATGGGAGAAGGATGAAGATGGGAAGTATGTAATAAACAAGGATGGTGGTCGTAATTTGATAGGGGTAATTATGAATGTTACCGGTAAAGTAATAAATGTGTCATCCAATTCAGGAATTAATATGGTTAATGCAACTAAAAGAATTTCTTCTCAAATAGAATCTTCTTTTAATGGACAAGATGATAATGGTATTACTTTTTCAACTAATGTAGATTTATCTATAGCAAATTCAATGGATGATGTTGCAGAAAGCGATCATTTGTTTGCTTTAGCTGATATAGACTCTCCTTTGGGCGAAACTGTGCAAGGTGTAGCTAATGTTTCCGGAGGGAAAGTTACATTTATTAATGCCGATTATTTTACTGGGTTCTTGGATACCAGCATCGGTAATGTAGGACCAGGAACCGCAGCTCATGAATTTGGGCATTTGGCTGGTCTAAAGCATACCTCTGGATTGATGAAGGAAAATCCTGGAGGAATTTTGTGGATGAGAAGTACTAAAATGAATAATGAACAATTACAATCGATATATAGTAGTTATAGAAAAGGTCTTTTAAATCAAGGAAACAATTGGGAATATGTTAGATATAGTAGTCCTTCAGCAGGAGGCGCAATAAGGAAGAAAAAGCCTAATAGAGGGTTGGGAGCTGCCCGTTTATATGTTATATATTAATAATACGAATCAGTATTTGATTCCTTAGTTAAAAATTAGAGTAATTAATGCGATGGCAATTTTTCCCATCGTATGTATCAGAAGTCCAGATGTAGATCTGACTTTCATCGCTCTTTGAATATTTGTTTTTTCATTCAACCAGTTGAATAATGATTCAATGGGTTGTCTGACTTTTGAGACTGCCGTTGAAAACAAGTCTCTTGCCGCTTTCTCCCTTTTTGTTATTTCAGGTGATTCTCCTTTGATAGCTTTTACAGGAGTAAATAGCTCGAGTTTTTTGGATTCTTTCGTCTCTTTATAGAATGGCATATCCGAATATATTTTATCGGCATATATTTCTCTATTGTTCAGATTTCCCACACATTCTCTTTTGAATACAGTGGAGTCATTTTCATCAGCAGCGGAAAGTATGAGCATTTCAGGAAAAGGTATAGTTCCTTTTCTACGGAAAGCCACTGCATGGAGTTTTAGTCCGAAATAATACATGTTCTTTGTCGAACAATATCCTTTGGAAGTAATCTCAGTGGCGACCTTTCCTACTTTGTTCTTTCCTGCGCAAGTAATGATAGGCATCGAGTCAACTAATGATTTCATACTGTCACAATCTTGAGGTTTGAATGAATGGATTAACTGCCTGACGAGTTCGCTGATTGCTTCCGGCATCAAATTCAATCTATAATTGAATGTTTGGTAAGAAGGCAAGTCAGGGAACCATGAAAGCAGGTATTCTTTGGTAAAGGTATGTATGTCTTTGATTTTAAAGTATTGCTGATAAGCTCCGCAGAACAGATATACAGTAAGCAGTTCCTGATCGGTAAAGATTGGATGATTGTTATTACTGAACCTCTGGCAGTAGAACTTGAGTGAAGACTCGTAAACATCGCAGATATACATATATATTTTTATAAGTTTTAATTCTTTCTCCTTGGGAATCATAATTAGAACAATGAGTGGTTTTATTCTTCTAATATACTGATTTTCAAGGAGATTAGAAAACTAATTAATGAGATAATTAACTGAATAATAACATTTTAACAAGCGAAAAAGGTAGATGATTATCAACTGCTGATTCGCATTAATAATTAATGAGAATTTATATGAGAAAGCTAAAGAGAATATTTTTGATTATTTTTTCAGTATTATTTGTGTGTGGCATTTTACAGCAATTGTATTATAGAGTTAAATATGAAGGAAATTTAGTATTTTATATAACTAATGAATCTCCGGCGGATCCTGCCCGATTAGAGATTTTTATAGATGGAATAAAAGTTGTAGATGATAAAATAAGAAGTGTATTTCAGTTGGTAAAACAGTATTCTGTTAAAACAACATTAGGTAATCATGTAATAACTGTTAAAATAGATGGGGAGTTTATTGAAGAGATAAAGTTAAATACATTTTTAGTTACTTTTGTGTCTGTAGAGTATTATGGAGATATCTTGGATAGCACTGATAAATATAGAAAGTACTTTTATATAGGTGTTCACAAATCTCCAATGCTTTTTATCGCTTAATAAAATAGTGTTTTGCAATACATATACATAAAAGAAGAAAAGGGAAATTTTACATGAAAGAAGAACTAACTACAGATGAAAATACGCATTTATTCAATTTCTCCCTATGCGTATTGTGCGAATAATCCGATAAATGCGATTGATTTAAATGGAGATAGCATCTTATACTATTGATAAAGATGTAGTTATAATGTATGTGACAGGCAAGATTATTGATAGTTCAAGTGATGGTATTAACGTAAATCGAGCTGCTTCGGATATTACTTCTGGTATTTCAGATGTATTTAGTGGAGTATTTAAATTTGAAGGACAAACTTATACTTTGCAAACAGATGTCCAATTAGATGCAGTTAGTTCAATGGATGATGTTATGGATTCAGATCATTTATTTGTTCTCCGTGATGCTGATGGACAGAGTGCAAGAGGAGCAGTTAACATGATAGGGGGAAAAGTTATAAACTTAGCATCAAGCGACTATACAAATGATAATTGGTTCTCTAATACGTTTTTTCAAATAATATTCAGACTGCCCTACATGAATTTGGGCATACCGCAGGACTAATTCATACTGATCCCCGTTCAAATAACTTAATGGAACCAGGTGGAAGTAGAACAAATATAACATCGGAGCAAAGGGCTACAATGATGAATATGCGAAGTCGCATAAATGGCGGATCAAACTATTTGATGAGATATAAGAGAGAACCATATCCTTATGTACATGATTCTGAAGCAGGTGTTGTATATACTATAACAAGTTTACTGAATTGGAATACAAAATATAGGAAGAGGTAATTTTATGAAGAAAAATATTGTAATAAAACTATTTGGGGGGCTTTTCATTGTGTCTTTTTTTGTTCTCCTTTTTATGAGAGTTAATACCAATATTTATGTTTGGAACTACTCTGGTTCTTCCACACCCATTGATATTCAACTAAAAATTGATGATAAGCTAATTTTTAAGGACTCTTTGCGTAGCTCTTCATTTTTCCCTACCATAATCTGTAAGAAGTTAAGATATGGGGTACATAAAATTGATGTGTTGTCTAAGAAAGCAGATATTAATCAAAAAAGTAAAATTTTACTTTTTCCTAACCAGTACATTTTTGTTGGATTTTCTGGAACCGATATATTAACCTTGAAAAAGAAAGTATTTAAAGAAGGGAATGATTCAGTAGATGTTTCACAAAAATTACTTATAAAGAAAATGCCAGGTTATCGTCAGCCTGAGTTTTTAATAGAAAGTAAATTTAATCCATTTTATACTCAATAACTTATTTTGCTCTGCAATATGAATAAGGTGTAGGAAGAAAGATAACTCTTTATTCTAAACTATAGTTCATGAAGGGTGGTAGATATTTATGGAAGGAGGTAATTTTTATGAAGAAAAATATTGTAGTAATATTGTTTGGGATTCTTTTAGTCATATCTTTCTTTTCTATAAAAGTTAGTACCAATATTTATGTAGGAGATTATTCTTATTCTCCTATGGTTATTGATGTTCAACTGAAAATTGATGATAAATTAGTTCTCGATGATTCTTTGCATAGTTCTCCTTTTTTCCCTACTATACTCAATGAGAAATTAAGATATGGGTTTCATAAAATTAATATATCATCTAAAAAAGCGGACATTGATCAGGAAAATAAAGTTTTTCTTTTTCCTAATCAATACGTCCATATTGAATTTTTTAGGGCAGACACATTAGGTATGGGGGAAGAAGCTTTGGCAGAGTATAATTCGATAATAGAAACTTTTCCGGGTGTATTTAGCAAAAGAATTCCTTCTCGTACTCGGTCCAGTTTTGGGGTATGGACTAATTTTAATCCGTTTTATACAGAATAATTTGAATTTATATGAGAAAGCTAAAGAGAATATTTTTTATTGTTTTTTTAGGGATACTTGTGTGTGGCATTTTACAGCAATTGTATTATAAAGTAAAATATGAAGGAAACTTGATATTTTATATAGCTAATGAATCTTTGGTGGATCCTGCCCAATTGGAGATTTTTATAGACGGAATTAAAATCATAGATGAGGAAATTGAAAACGGATTTCATTGGTATAAACGATATTCTGCTAAAACGACATCTGGTAATCATAAAATAGCTGTTAGAATGAATGGAGAGCTTGCTGAAGAAGTGGAATTAAATACATTTTTAGTTACTTTTATGACTATAGAGTATTATGGAGATATTTTGGATATTCCAGGTGAGTATAGAGGGCAACACTTTAATATAAGTGTTCACAAATCTCCAATGCTTTTTATAGCTTAACAAATAATGTTTTACAATACATGTATATAAAAAAAGAAAAGGGAAATTTTACATGAAAGAAGAACTAACTGCAGATGAAAATATGCATTTATTCAATTTCTCCCTATGCGTATTGTGCGAATAATCCGATAAATGCGATTGATTTAAATGGAGATAGTATCTGGTATACTATTGATAAAGATGTAGTTACAATGCATGTGACAGGCAAGATTATTGATAGTTCAAGTGATGGTATTAACGTAAATCGAGCTGCTTCGGATATTGCTTCTGGTATTTCAGATGTATTTAGTGGAGTATTTAAATTTGAAGGACAAACTTATACTTTGCAAACAGATGTCCAATTAGATGCAGTTAGTTCAATGGATGATGTTATGGATTCAGATCATTTATTTGTTCTCCGTGATGCTGATGGACAGAGTGCAAGAGGAGCAGTTAACATGCTAGGGGGAAAAGTTCTAAACTTAGCATCAAGCGACTATACAAATGATAATTGGTTCTCTAATACGTTTTTTTCAAATAATATTCAGACTGCCCTACATGAATTTGGACATGCTGCAGGACTAACTCATGGTACCGCTACAGGTTTAAATAATTTAATGAAACAAGGTAGTGGAAGAAATATAACATCAGGGCAAAGGTCTACAATGATATATATGCGAAGTAAAATAAATAATGGACCAAACTATTTGAAGAGATATGCGAAGGAGCCATATCCTTATGTACATGATTCTGAAACAGGGGTTGTATATACTGTAAAAAGTTTACTGAATTGGAATACAAAATATAGGAAGAGATAATTTTATGAAGAAAAATATTGTAATAAAAACGCAGATGAACGCTAGAATTTACGCAAAGATTGAATGAAATCTGCGTTAATTTGCGTTCATCTGTGTTTCTAAAGAGACCTACGGATAGCTTGGTCCGGCTTTTGACTTTTACCCTCTCTTTCTGAGAAAGCTGTCACAAGTTATGTTTTTTAAGCAGGCTTGTTTATCGGTCAGGCATTTTATTTATATCTATTTTCTCTCACCATCATCTTTCAATAATAATTCTCTTTTCTTCCTGAAAATAAAGTATTTTCTCCCAATAAAAAGATATCTTTCTTCCTAATAAATCTATAACCGTAACTTTTGGTTATAAAACCAAAAGTTTTGATTATATAACTAAAAGTTTTGTTTATACAACCAAAAGTTGCGGTTATAGTTCATTCTATAAGAAGGAGAACTTCTTTCAGGAAGAAAAGCAAGTTTTATTCCTGACTCTCATAAGTATGAAAAGGATAAGGGAAAGAGCAGGAATACCGGTTTCCTTTTTATACATTTTTACTTCATAATCGGAATTACCATATTCCATGACCGCGTTGCATTTTCAAACCCTCCGGGCCCATCCATCGTTGCAAAGAATATATAAGCAGGTTCACCGTTTTCAAAAAAGATGAAGGGGCGTTCCAGTTGTCCCTGGGTAGTTACTGTGCCATCTTCCCATTCCAATGTTTTGGAGTAGGCCTGTGCGTCTTTATCTACTGTCCAGTGAGTCGCATCTTTTGAGTGTGCCATAGCTCCGGCTTTGGCCTCGATGGTGTATTTTCCTACATGATCTTTAAAGATGATGTGATATCCATCTTTGTCTTTCCATAAGAACGGATCTTCTGCCTCTCCTTGACCGTTTACCTGAAAGATGGGCTGATTGTTGTTCTGTACTTCATAAGGACCTTCTATATGCTTTGCTTTGGCAATTCCTAAAGCCATATCGGAGTATTTGTCATTACCGATGTATTCCCGGGCTTTGAATATCATTGTAACCGAACCATCTTCTTCTACAATAGGAGAGGGGTTTGACGTCAGAAAACTATAAAAAGTATTGGGCTTGGTTTTTAGGATAGGTTCGTCAAGGCGTGTCCACGGACCGTAGAGAGATTTGGATTTGGCAATACCCACTCTTTTATTGCTACGGGCTACTATACACCACGGACTTTCCAAGGTAAGTTGTTCTGCAGTAGGCGTATCGAAGGGGTGAGTGGATCCCATGTAAATCAGATAATAAGTATCTCCCTCTTTTAAGATACGTGGGTTATGTGCCGAACGTCCGTCCCAGTATTGTGCCCCTCTTTCTGCCAACGCGATGTCTGATAGTTTATAAGGTCCTTGTGGAACATCACTGGTGGCGTGTACAATTTCCGATGCTACCATCCATCCCGGATGGAAAGGAAGAGATTTCGGAAAACGGGATACGAACATGTGATATTTACCGTCATCTCCTTTAATGACAGAACTTCCCCATACCCACCAGCCTTCACATTCGAAGGCCGGTGCTTTATAAGCTTTTCCAAGTTTCCGGAATAATGGATTTTGGGACTTTATTTTCTTTTGTTGTACCTCTTGCAATGTTTGGGCGTACATTGTAGTTCCCAACAAAAGATATATAATAAATAGAATGCTGTTTTTCATACTTTAATCTCCTTCGTTTTATTTCTTATGAAGTTTTACTTCCAGGCTTGCTGCATCTGTACAGGTAAACTCTAATACTGTTTTTTTAGTATCTGAGGAGACTGTTTTGCATTCGGGAGTTTCATCGATTTCCCATTTGCCTTTTAGCTCGATACGGACGGGGATCGATTGGCTTGGATTTCCTATCCAGGGACGGGAGTAAATACTGCGTTCGATGCGTTTTCCCTGTTCATCGTATATATCATCCGAAGGACCCCGATAGAGTGCCAGGTCGGGTTGGCATACGGTAAGTACGGCTTCCTGCTTATGCTCACGTAACATGATGAGGCAGGAGGTATCTACTTTTTGTATGAGGCCTTTCGGCAACACATCCGGAGTTTCAAATAAGATATAAGAGGTAGTATTACTCTTCAGATCGCGTACGATATGTGCATTACGATCCTTTTGAAGTACCTTATAAGATGGCTTTTTAGCGAAACTGCTTATCTCTGTTTGGGTTGTCTGCGGAAGAATCGCATATTCGTAGGAGCCTCCTTTGGGTGCTTTGCCATGATCGACAGTCAGTGATACCCAGTCTCCTTCGGTTTTCTCTCCGGTATTTTGCTTACGTGAGTATTGCGGAAAATTCTTTTCGAACTTGGCAGCGACGGGAACATAATAACCTGTTCCGATGGGATCTATCCAGTACTTTCCGTTGCCTTGATAATCTTTCCAATAGTTATGTCCGGCATCATCTTTTACTGCAAGCTGGAAGATGGTTGTTTCTGTAGGATATTCATTGTTTGTATTTTCAATATCCGAGCCAAGACACACAATCACTTCGTCAAAGAAATGAAAAGATTTACGGGCGCGGTGTGAGCCATTGTATTTATCATGTTCGTGCAGCTTCATTCCGAATGCTCCGTTCCTGTGTTCCTGTGAGATACCTCCTGCAAATGCTTCGTCCGAATATAGCATTTCTTCATATCCCGAAAACACGTCTACATTGAGAATATTGGCTTCCAACTGATCTACCGGGAGATGAATGGCTGTAGTTCCTGGGATACGTCCCCAGTCAAAACCTTCTTCCTGCCATCCGCCGCTGGTAGACGATACCTCTTCTCCCTGAGGGGCAGTCATGATTTGCAGGCTACCATGGGCCAGATAACGTCCGAAAAGGTTTGCACCACGATAGTGCTCGGCAGCCCATAGATAACGCGAATGACCGCGGGCCACTGCCGACCAGTTATTACGACGTTGTATGGACACACAAGCGTATCCCATTGCCTTATTCCCTTCGGGATCCTGTTCCGGACTAAATCCTTTAGCAGAAAATAGATTTCTGAAAGATTCTTCTCGTTTGTTGCACTTATACGGTGCTTCTGTCAGGCGTAAATAGGCATTGGTCATGTCTGTGTCTATATCTTGTTTCCGGTCAGGGGAGCCTGCCAGAGCCATTAGAATATAATGCTCGGGGATTAACTCTCCTTTCCCATTGGGATGACGTCCGGACATTGAGAGAGGGAAACTACGTTTGTTACAATAGAAACGCATGGTGAGGAGTACTTCTTTCACTGTCTGATGAGCCAGCTCTGATACTGCAAAACCGGTATGGCTCAGTAGATAAATCATGTTGGTAGCTCCTGTCAGACCGCCTGTTGCATAAGCCGGATAATTGTTACAATGGTGATAGGCGGAACCATCTGCTTTGAAGGCATCATTCAACCCTTCAGCCGGTAGACAACCATTATTGAGCCATCGTGAGTAGGATTTCAGATACTGTACTTTCTCAGGAGTATCTTCCATGAACAGGATGCTGGCGATACGCCCGGTACTGAGTGTATTGAAGAAATCGATATCGATACCTGCTGTTTTCGGTTTATTATATACATCGTTTACAGTCGAATACCAAAGCATTGCTTTTTCTGCTTCTTCTTGTTTCCCTATTTCCCGGAACACTTCTTTCATCAGAAAATAGGCAGTAAAGAAAGGACGGAAACTATAACCGTAATGGGTGATATTACCCAGACAACTGCCATATGCTATCCCCTGATCGGTAATATGATCATACATTGTAATAAACATTTGCTTGAGCGCATCTTTGTCCTGAGGATTTATTGCATTGTTATATGCTACGGCGATTCTGTTCATTAAACTAAAGAAATTGCTAACTTCCATGTTATTAGCGGCCATTATATTTCCTTTCCAATCGGGCAGAATGCGTTCGTAAGCTTCGCCTGCACGTCCGTAAAAAAGAGGAAGTCCGGAAACTTTGCCATCTTTGTATGTTATACCGTAGGATTCGTATGCTTTGCGCAGGTTAGCTATCGTTTGCGGAGTAACTTCACTTGGAGGACATATTATTTCCCGCAGACGATTTTCTATTACTTTTATTTCCTTATGTTGCAGGTTACTAACTGTCTTTTCCAGTGGGATATCCGGAGTTAATTGAGAATATTTTAATGCAAATAACCAATGATTACCGGTTTCTTTGTTAACAAACGGCACTTGTAAATCGGCTGTTTGATAACGATGGTCCATTTTAGCGGCTGTGAGCAAATGATCAATGAATATTTCGCCCGGAACATCGGGAGCGGTAATGCGTATTTTGTTCATTCCCTCTTCGGGGGTCCCTTGCATATCCCGTTCATAAGATACCCAGGCAGCCCGCCATCCATGGAAATTCAATCCGAAAGGGAACGAAGTACATACTTTCCCATCTTTCAGAAATTCGAATTGCATAGTTTGGGCTATTGGCTTTTCATTGTATATCCATACCACAAAGACTGACAGATATTTATCAACTCCTGTCGGATCTTTTTTTTCGAATTTCAGATCTTTATCAATGGTGATACTGCTCCCTGGCTGGAATTTCCATTGCAGGGAGTGCGTACCGTCTTTATAATGTTGGTCGGAGATGGATAGACCGGAGTTTGTACCGGAAATAAATGAAGGTACTTCTGCCGATTCGAAAGACAGAAGTCTGTCATGTTTCACTATTTGTGCTGAAAGCAGGATAGGTGTAACCGCCATTATGGTAGCACAGATACCATTTCTGATAGATTTGTATTTTGTCATATGAATTGTGTATTAAAAATAAGATATTTATTTCTTTACTTCTTCTAATAAAGCAGATAACTCTTGTACTATTTTGGGATGTTCGTTTGCCACATTCTGTCTTTCGGAAGGATCAGATGACAGATTGTATAGTTGAGCACGTTTATCATTGCCTAATTCCATTTTTGTCCAGTACTCGATGGCTGGTCCATCACTGGGTTCAATATATTTCCATTGTCCCTTGATGATAGCAAGCGTGTTATTCAGGTTCTGTTGCACAACGTAGTCACGATTGGCAGCTTCTTTACCTAATAGTACTCTTAAATGTTCCTGGCTATCGGGAGCTGCCCCCTTTCGCAAAGGTTGTTTCAGTAAAGAAGCAAGAGAGGCATAAACGTCTATTTGGGAGAAAAGGGCTTGTTGTTTACTTGGTTTGATACCTGCCGGCCAGCGAACGATGAATGGAATGCGTGTACCAGCTTCATAAGCACTGTATTTGCCACCTCTGTAAATCCCCATAGGGGTATGACCGTTCAGCAGTTCGAGAGCCTGGTCCTGATAACCGTCATCAATGACCGGACCATTATCGCTTGTGAAGATTAGCATTGTATTTTCTGTAAGGTTCAGGCTATCCAGTGTATTCATGATTTCACCGATTGTCCAATCTAATTGCAGAATAACATCACCACGGGTACCTAATCCGCTTTTGCCTGCAAAACGGGGATGTGGAATGCGGGGAACATGTACATCCTGTGTACCCATATACAGGAAGAACGGTTCATTTTTGTGTTGTGAAATGAAGTTTTTAGCCTTATTGGTGATGATATCGGCTATATCTTCGTCTTTCCAGAGAGCCGATTTTCCTCCTGTCATCCATCCGATGCGGGGAATACCATTAATGATTGTATTGTTGTGGCCTTGGCTGGGTTTGAGTGTAACCAACTCCGGATTTTCTTCACCTGTAGGCCAGTTGCCCACTTTGTGATTATAGCTGACTGTAATCGGGTCATTCGGGTCGAGTCTTACAACACGTCCATTCTCTACGAACACACAAGGTACGCGATCTACAGTAGCAGGAATCACAAATTCATAATCGAAACCGATGTCTTGTGCATTGGGAGATATCTGTTGATTGAAATTGGTTCCTCCTTTGGGACCTAATCCGAGATGCCATTTCCCCACTACACCAGTGGCATATCCTGCGTCTTTCATCATATCGGCCATCGTGACACAAGTAGTATCAATAATTAATTCGGAGTTGCCTGGAGCAATTCCTGTGTTTTCCTGTCGCCAGGGATACATACCTGTTAATAGTCCGAAGCGGGAAGGGGTACTGGTGGCGGAAATTGCATAGGCATTGGTGAACTGTACACCTTGTCCCGCCAGTCGGTCAATGTTGGGGGTACTAACCTTGGTTGCCCCATAACAACTGAGATCACCAATACCAAGATCGTCTGCAAAAATATAGATAATATTAGGTTTCTGTTGTTTGTTATTTCCTGTTTCTTTTTGGGCACTGACTCCACAACTTGTTATCAAAGTGATACCGGATAGTAGAGGCAAAGTATACAATACCTGTTTCATGGTTTTTATTATTTAAGGATTTCTATTGTGCAAAGATAGTCCTCATGAAACAAGATAATGGATAATGTTGTACGGATAAAGGCAAGAAAAGTACATAATGGGGAGTGATAAGCGATTAGGGATGGGTGATTAGTGGTTAGTGATAAGTGATTAGTAGGCTGCGCAATTTTCCTGTATGATACTAATCACTTATCACTAATCACTAACCACTAATCACTCTTCTTCTTCGTCGTCTTCTCCCTCTTCTCCTTTTCGATAATTCATCGGACTGACGTGATATACATCTTTAAAACATTTGCTGAAATATCGCGATGAAGAGAATCCTACTTTGTCTGAGATTTCCGTAATGTTCAGCTCCGGATTGTTTCGTAACATAACGGCACCTTTTTTCAGACGGATGGTTAGTATAAAATCATTGGGAGTTTGTCCTGTTACAGCTTTTAACTTACTGAACAGATTGGTACGTGCCATTCCCATTTCACGGGCAAAAGTGTTGACATTGAAAGTTGAATCATCCAGATATTTTTCTATAATTTCCATAGCACGGTCCAACATCTCCTTATCCATAGGGTTTGTGGCCAAAATTTGTGCAAATGCCTGGGGTTGCTTTGTAAACTTTTCTTGCAACTGAATGCGTGAATTAACAAGATTATTGCAACGTGAAACTAATATGTTGATATTGAATGGTTTTGTGATATAGTCATCTGCTCCAAGACGCAATCCTTCCACAGTATGCTCCACAGCAGTTCTTGCTGTAAGCAAAACTACCGGGATGTGGCAGGTGTTAAACTCGCCTTTAATCTGTTTGCACAATTCCGTTCCGGACATACGGGGCATAACCACGTCACTTAACACGATACTTGGCATCTCTTTTTGTACCAGTTCCAATGCTTCTACACCGTCCGATGCGGTAATAACCTGATAGAAAGTCCGGAAGAGCTCTGCCAACATCTCGCGAATAGATGCGTCATCTTCTACAATCAACATCTTGGTATCTGATGGGTGAGTCGGAACGATGTCGTTGTCTAAAGCAGCTTCTGCCATTATGGCGGCAGTGCCCGGCTGTGCGGGTTCCTGCTGTTGTATGATCTCTTCTTTCAGGGAAATCTGCTCTTGTTCAAAGTGCCCGTTGCCTAATTTTAATGTGATAATAAAGCTACTGCCTTTACCTTTCTCACTTTCTACGGATATTGTGCCGTGATGTAACTCAATGATACCTTTGGTTAATGCCAGTCCTATTCCGGTTCCGGCACCTACTGCTAAAGTGTCAAGTTGCTCAGTCTGATAGAAGCGGTCGAATATTTTATCTATTTCGGCAGCATCAATACCCGAACCGGTATCTTGTATTACGATGACAGCATTTCCGTTCTGTTTTTTTACACAGATAGAGATCGTGTCTTCTTCCTTGGTATGCTTTAATGCGTTGGAGAGTAAATTGTTGATGACTTTTTGCATCTGCTTCTGGTCATACCATACTTCAATGTCTTCTTCTTCTTTTTTAAATTTGAAGTTGATTTTTTTACTGCTGGCATACTCTAAGAACAGCAAATAGTTTTCATAAAGGAAAGTAACCAGATTATGCCTGCTTACCTTGATCTTCATATGTCCCTGTTCCTGTTTACGGAAATCGAGTAACTCTCCAATTAATTCGCGCAGTTGCAAACTGCTTTTGTAAATCCTCAGAATTTTATTATACACAGTTGGAGTAAACGTCTGTACTTGTAACAGCGTTTCTATCTGACCTACAATAAGCGTGAGTGGTGTACGGAATTCATGAGAAATATTGGTGAAGAACCTTAGTTTGGACTGATTTAATGATTCCAGGTCTTCAATATGTTTCTGCTCGTATTTGAGAGACTCGCGCAGTCTGATTCTTGATTTGTAAACCTGAATAAGATATAGCAGTAGACTACCTGTAAATACGACATAGATAAGATAAGCCCACCAGGTTTCATACCATGGCGGAAGAATATGGATCTTCAGTCGGACTGCTTTGATGTCTTCCCGCTGAGTCTTTACTATAAAAGTATACGTACCGGGATTCAGGTTGGTATATGTGATGAAGTTTTGACCGCGTTGTACACTGTTCCATTCATTGGAGAACCCTTCGAGGCAATAAAGTATTTTATCCCGGTTGGCAGGAATATAGTTTGAGGTGGTATATTCGATACTAAACATGTTCTGATTCGCCTGTAGGGTAATCTCGGGAGTATAGGATAAAGAGTATTGCAAGATACCGGTTTCGTCGTCCGGAGTAATCTCTTTTCCATTGACGATAAGACGCGACAGAAGGATATTGTATGATTTGGGAGTAAAAAACAAAGCTTTTTCGTGAAAGGATATCATTCCCTGTACACCACCCAGGAATACTTCTCCGTCACGGGTAATGTACAATGCATTCTCATTAACGGCAGTTAAGGGAAATCCGTTTTCAATACTGTAATTGTGGAATTTTCGGTTAGGAACATCAAATTGGGAGAATCCTTGATTAGTAATGAGCAGCAGGCAGCTTTTCTCAAAAGACGATTCATGTATTTCGTAGATACAATCGCTGGATAGTCCGTTTTTCTGCATATCGAAGTTTTCGAAACTGTCCGTTTCCTTGTGATACAGATCGAGCCCGCTACCGGATGTAGAAAACCATAAGTTACCCTGGCTGTCCTGCATGATACTGTTTACATTGTTATTACTGATACTGTTTGTATGATTGTCGACATCATTCGGAATTGTTGAATCATGCCGGTAATTGATTAGTTTATCCGTGTCAAACCGATAGGAATAAACGCCTTCGCCTGTTGCGGCAATCCAGAGCGTGCTGTCCCTATCGACAAATAAATCGGCTACCATTTTCATAGCTTGTCCTTCTCTGGTGTCTTTGAAGAGTTGTTGGCAGGTTTCTGTTTCCGGATCAAATAGGCATACTCCGTTTTGTGTACCCACAATGAGTTGATCATGGAAAGGAGTTATGTCCCGGATGATGTCTGAGGGTAATGAGTGCGGATCATCTTCTTTCATTCTGTAATGAGTGAAGCGGTTCGTACGTAAATCCAGTTTATTAAGTCCGCCTAAGTGGGTTCCGAACCACATTCTTTCACCTTTTTCATCATAATAGATCGCTTTTACATTATTGTGCGAAATACTGTTGCGTCCTTCTTCGTGACGTAACCACCGGAAAGTCCCTTCTTTTCGGTAATAGACATTTACCCCACCTCCTTCTGTACATATCCATAAATTTCCATCCTTATCTTCTATCATACGTCCGATGATAGAACTACTTAGGCCATCCCGTTCCGTATCGGAAGCTTTGTAACGGGTGTAAATTTCGTATTCCGGATTGAAATAATTTACTCCTCCGAAATAGGTGCCGAGCCACAAGGTACCCTGGGCGTCCTTTACAATGCACCAAATAGAAGAGTGCGTGAGGCTTTCTGTTTCATGTCCTGCCGTATAAACGTCAAAACGGCCATTACTCTTTTGATAACGATTCAGCCCGTTAAATGTACCGATCCAAATGTTTCCATTGTTGTCCTCGCAACAATCTCTGACAAAATCAGAAGAAACACTATTGGGATTTGACGGGTCATGACGCATATTGTGTATTATCCCCTCTCTATCGATGTGATATAATCCGTATTCCCAGCTTCCGATCCATAGCTCTTTCGAAGAATCCTGATAAATGCTTGTTATATTTCCCTTTTCAATGGGGTGGGTAAGTGTTTTGTCTTTATCCAGTTTATAAACGCCGCTATTTTCGGTTCCCATCCACAGATTGCCTTTATCGTCAAGATGGAGGCAAGCGATAGAGATATCTTTTCCTGCCAGGTGGTAGGTAAGGTCAAAATTCCGTGTCTCCTTGTTGAATACATATACTTCGTCCTTTTTACCGATAAAAAGACGTTCGTTAAAATAGATACTTGTGACTTTTCCTTGCAATAAGGTGGTAAACTTCTGCGTCGTAAGGTCGAATTCGGCTACACCTTCCGTACATAGCACATAGACTTTTCCTTTCTGATCTCCTGTAATACGAAGAATGGTATTACAGAACAAACTGTTAGGATTGTTTTTCTGTAGTTTGAATGTTTTTATATTATTACCATTGTAACGGTTCAGCCCTTCACGTGTACCTATCCAGATTCCCCCTTCTTCGTCTACATAGAGACTGTTCACAGAAAACTGAGATAACCCGTCATCAGTAGTCAGATGACTGAAAGTTATGTTTTGTTTCTGAGCAAGAACGGTGACTGTATTAAGTATAACTAAGAATAAAAGGATGAATTTTTTCACTTTTTGCCGGGTTTAAGGTGAAACTAACCACAAATATATTACTTTTGTTTGACTTATAGAAATACATGAAGCTATGAAAGTAAAAAAAATTAGTGTAGCCAACGTGGAAGTCAGTTCACTTCCTAAATTGCTGGATGAAGAAAAGATTGGATTCCAGCCTATTAATCAAGTGAATTGGACTGAATATCCTTATTGTCCGAAAGTAGAATTTCGGGTAGCTCATACAGAGAGTGCCATTTTGCTGCATTTTAAAGTAACAGAGGCCAGCGTGCGTGCCCGCTATGGCGAAGATAACGGTTCGGTGTGGACTGATTCCTGTGTGGAGTTCTTTTCCATTCCTGCCGGCGACGGAATCTACTATAATATTGAATGTAATTGTATTGGGACTGTTTTGATAGGGGCCGGTCCTCAGCGTAACAACCGTGAGCATGCGCCGGTAGATGTAACGGCTCAGGTGCAGCGTTGGTCAAGTCTTGGTCGTGTGCCTTTTGAAGAACAGGTAGGAGAAGTAACCTGGGAGGTTGCTTTGGTCATTCCTTATACTGCATTTTTTAAGCATCAGTTAACCTCATTGGATGGTAGAACAATAAAGGCGAACTTCTACAAATGTGGTGACGAACTTCAAACTCCGCATTTCCTTTCCTGGAATCCTATCGAGATAGAGAAACCAGATTTTCATCGTCCCGATTTCTTCGGTACATTGGAAATGGAATAAACAAGAGTGTTTATCTTCTTCCACCTGTTTTGAACGAAACGGCTACTTCCCTTAAAGTTCATAACAGGTGGAATTTTTTTGTTCTGCATTTATTTATTCTTCTGAAATTGCTAATGGTATCTATATAGCATATAATCTAAAACATAAAAATAGTATATTATTATGTCTATAAATGCATACATTTAATGTGCTGTTTATTAATGTGATGTGGATATTGATATGCTTTTGCTGTATTCATAACATCCGGATGTTTTTGCTAAAAACACCCGGGTGTTGTATCTGAAAACATCCGGGTGTTCTTATGGGAAACATCCGGATGTTCTAATATTCCGATCCTTGAGTTCTTTTCATATTAAAGTTACTGTTTGTATGTATACAAGTGTACTGTTAGTGGTAGGAAATATAGTATAGGTTGGATCTCTATTATATAGGGAGAAACATTTTGGATTTGTATTGAGAAATATAATCGAATAGTACTAAAATAGAATTGATAAGAAGATGCATCCGACTATGTAAGCATCTTCTTTTTTTCTGCTTAGAAGAGCCGGACGGTTGTGATTATCCCTCTTTCTTTTAGCTCTGTTAATATTTTAGCCTCTTTACTACTGCGGGCTCTGGATCTGTGAGCAAGACTATAAACCCGCCAGGGAGTAGTATTAAATGTAGTTGCGATGTTAATATACTCCTTTCTGTTGCTCGAAAATAAAAAACTACCAAACCATGTTACCATAACTTCTGCCTGTTTTGCTTTTTCTGTTAATAATGTTGTTTTCAGATTATAGCTCTGTTACTTTGTAGGTAACAGAAAAAAGGTAAATTAGGAGCTCTAAAGTGTTTTGAGCAGCTGTTTTTATAAATGATTTATCGTTTGCATGGAAGTAAATGCAATAGTAATGTAGTCCATATTTATTCGGATAAATATGGTGATGTTATTCTTTTACATTAGGGGGTTGATTTTTCAGTAGTTTGGGTGAAATGTTCCTCTATTCTTAATTTTTGATTTATATTCCATTGTTTTGATAAAAAAATAGGATGATTATTTTGTTCATAGGAAAAATATTTTAATCTTTGCACCAATATATATCTTCTGTTACCTACAAAGTAATAAGGTCAGTAGTTCATGGATTGAGGTGTATTACTGACGAGATAATTTTCCTGTTTGCCGCATCTATTCTTTCAATATTAAAAGGTTTTAAATAAGTCTCAGTAACCGTAATTGATGAATGCCCCATTGCTTCTGAAATAATTCCGGGATGGATTTCATTATAATAAGCCAGAGTAGCCCATGTGTGCCTTGCGGTATATGAACTTAGAGGGGTCTTTAATTGAAGTGCTTTTGTCAGAAGGGAAAGCTGCTGATTGAATATGCGTAGCGTCCATTGATATTCATGGTAAGCCTCTGCTGTACCTTCTCTATGGGTCAGAAATGGAAACAGGTAAGGGGAATGTGGATTTGTATCCATATATTTCTCCAGAATGGTTAGTGCTTCCTGAGGTACTTCTACGATTAGTTGTTTACCCGTCTTACGGCGGCGGTAGGTGATAATATTGCCATTCAAGTCTTTTTTGTGTAAGTTCACCAAATCTACAAAGGGTAAACCGCGCAACATAAACATAAGAATGAATAAACCATGCGTACGGGAAAGGCTGTGTGGTATTTCATCCGTATCCCAACTATGAAGTATCCGAGACATATCTTTGATATTCAATGCTTTTTTTCTGTCTGCCCGTGTTCCTGTATAAACCTGCTTGAACAAGCGTGGAATGTAGGGAGCCAGATGTTTATCGACAGCACGGTTGTAGGTGGCACGCAATGCACGTAAGTATGTAGACACTGTATTCCAACTCCTTTGTTTTTGCCTTAAATATGCCTCAAAGCCTTTCAATAATTCCGGTGTTATTTTTCTGAAAGGTATTGTGCTGCTATGGCAAAATGTGATAAAACTATTTAAGCTGTTTTTGTATATATGCGCGGTCCCGTGATTATTGTTATTCTCAAAGTTACAGATTACAGAGCGCATGAAAAATACGAAATCATTTTGTTTCATTCTTTTTGATTATTAGTTTATAAATGATCAGTAAAATATCTCTTCTGTTCTTCTTTTAATTTTTGCTGTATATATTTACATATTACATAGATAAAAGAGTGTAGAGAACAAATTCAGATGGAAGTTATTCTTATTTTTCAGACTCCTTAGCTAACGAAGAGGGCTTGTTAACTTTTATTTGATATAATATATCTGTATCAGAGAGGAGAGTTGAGGAATTTTGATGGAGGATCCTATGGTGGTAAGTTTATATGGATGGTTGGTGAATAAAAGAAGAAGGTTCTGTCTACCCTTTTAAGGGCAAGCAGAACCTTCTTCTTTTAAGTATATTTTTCGAAATTTACTTTACAATACCTCGTTCCGATCCCTTCACAAAGCTTACGATGTTTTCGATTTCTTCGCTCATCGGTACCTGGTCTATGATTTTCTGTACAGCATCAGTCAGACTGAAATTACCTTGATAAATCAAACGGTAGGCATTGGCAATGTGGCGTAAGATTCTCTCCGAAGCATTGTGGTGTTGAGTCAGTACAACTGCATTCACCCCATGATAAGTAGTTGGGTTGCCCGACATAATAATATATGGAGGAACATCTTTTGAGATGCGGCATCCGCTCTGGATCAATGTCCAGCTACCCACATGACAATACTGATGGAGGATAACATTGCCGCTTAGGATCACACAATCGTCAAGTGTACATTCACCGGCTATTGTTGTTGCAATTCCTGCTACGCAATGGTTGCCTATCTGAACATCGTGACAGATGTGAACCTTATCCATAAGGAAGTTCTCATTTCCAATTTTTGTAGCATTGCCTGCAAAGGTGGCACGGCTGATCACTACATTTTCACGGATATGATTGTTGTCACCAATAATCAGATTGGTTTCTTCTCCCGTGTAGTGGAAGTCCTGAGGTTCTGCACCAAGCACTGCATGGTGGTGTATCTTATTACCTTTACCCATACGTGTACCTTTCAGAACACTGGCATAGGCCATGATTACACAGTCGTCCCCGATTTCGACATCCTTTTCGATATAGGCAAAAGGTTCGATAGTGACATTCTTTCCAATTTTTGCCTCGGGGTCTACATAAGCTAACGGACTAATCATGATATTTTACAATTTTACGATTTACGATTTACAATTTAATACCTCTCAATCTTCTCTTCCACCACCCAATGCACGGTAAAGGCTTACTACCGCCTGCATGCTATCGAAGCTGTCGGATACCTGTGACAGGCGTGCGCTAAGCAGTGACTGCTCTGCTGACAGTACTTCGAGGTAGGTAGACGTGCCTAATTTAAACAATTCTTTTGTATATTCGGCACCTTTCTCTGCAGATTCTACCTGAAATTTACGTGCAGAGGTCTTTTCGGCTGTTGTCTGATACAAAGAGAGGGCATTACTAACTTCGCTTCCGGCATTCAAAAGAGACTGTTGAAAGGCAAGTTTCGCTTCTTCCTGTTGTGCTTTGGCTATTTTCAAACGGGCAATATTACTACCACGATAGAATAGAGGCTGTGTCAGCGAACCAAGAGCTGAAGCAAGAAGTTTACCCGGATTGACAATCATGCTACCTGCACTGTTAGTCCAACCGGCAGAACCGCTGATTGTGATTTGTGGATAGAATGCAGCACGGGCTGAATTGGTATTATAGTAAGTATTGGCCAATGCCATTTCAGCAGCTTTCACGTCGGGACGGTTGGACAATAACTGGAGAGGTATTCCTACTGAAAACTCAGAAGGCAGTTGCTGTTCTTCAAGCGTACTGCGTTTGATGGTTTGCGGAGCTTGTCTGAGCAACATGCAGAGTGCATTTTCTGTCTCACGAATGCTCTGACGAATAGCGGGAAGGGATGCCAATACTTGTGCATAAGCTGTTTCGCTTTGTGACACAGCAGCAGCATTGGTCATTGCTGCATCTTTCATGGCACGCATCGTTTCTACATTGCGCTTCATGATGTCGGCTGTTTGTTCGGAGATATCCATCTGACGGTCGAGCATTAGCAATGTATAGTACGTATTGGCGATACCGGCTATAATTTGTGTCTGTACAGCCTGACGATAAGCTTTGGTTTGTAATAGGGTAGCCTGTGCACCGCGTTTGGCATTCAGCAATTTTCCAAACAAGTCTATTTCCCAACTGGCTGTTACCGGCAGCGAATACGTCTTGGTGGCAGCACTTTTATCAAAGCTGCTGATTGTTCCCTGTGGTGACAGTGCCAGTGAAGGAGCATAAGCCAGACGTGAAGTCATTAGTGCATTTTTTGCTTCTTCTACTTTCAGGATGGCTGTCTGAAGGTCGGTATTATTGGCTAACCCTTGCTCGATAAGTGTTTGCAACTGAGGGTCAGTAAACACTTCTCTCCAAGGCAGATTGCCGAAGTTGGCAGTATCTGAGGCCAGTGTATCACCGGTAGCTACCGTGTCGCGATACAAACCGGCAGTCAGTATGTCTTCGGGTCTGTCATATGATTTATAGATGTGGCAGCTGCTCAGAAGAGCAGTTGTACACAACATATATATAATTTGTTTCTTCATTCTAATCTTATTTAGTAGTTGGAATTTAGTAGTTAGTAGTTGGAATTTAGTAGTTAGAAGAATCTCACTCTTCTAACTTCTAGCTACTAACTTCTAACTTCTAATCTTATTTAGCATATTGTTCAATTTCTGTTTCAGCATCTGAATTGTCGATATCTTCCCATTCCATTGGTTTGATTTTCTCCTGTAAGTACTGGAAGATTACGAACAATGCAGGTACCACAAATATCTGGCAAATCATACCAATCAACATACCACCTACGGCAGAAGCACCTAATGCACGGTTACCATTGGCACCCACACCAAAAGCGAACATCATAGGAAGCAAACCTACTACCATAGCCAATGAGGTCATCAGGATAGGACGAAGACGCGCACCGGCACCTAATACGGCAGCCCAGGTAATACTCATACCCATTTTACGACGGTCGAGGGCAAACTCTACAATCAAAATGGCGTTCTTTGCCAACAGACCGATCAACATAATCAAGGCAATCTGCATATAGATATTGTTGGTCGCCGCTCCAAGTATCGGGACAATGTTGTTGGCAAGTCCCATCAGATGTACGAAGATGAAACTACCGGCCAGACCGAATGGTACAGAAAGCAATACTGACAATGGCAGGATATAACTTTCATACTGGGCACTCAACAGCAAGTAAACGAATACGAAGCAAAGGATAAAGATCATTGCCGTTGTACTGCCGCTTGAACTCTGCTCTTCACGGGTCATACCGGAGAACTCATAACCGAATCCGGTAGGCAGGGTCTGTTCTGCTACTTCCTGCATAGCTTGAATAGCCTGACCGCTACTATAACCATCAGCCGGGTTACCGTTGATCTTCATAGACGTAAACATGTTGAAACGGGTGATATTATCCGGTCCGTATACTTTCTTGATAGTCATGAACTGGGTGATAGGAGCCATTTCGTTTCCGTTACGCACTTTGATTGATTTCAAAGACTCCAGATTGGTACGGCTGTTAGGATCGGCCTGGATCATTACACGGTACAACTTACCAAAACGGTTGAAGTTGGATGAGTATAAACCACCATAATATCCTTGTAGGGTCGTTAGGATCGCATTCGGAGTCAAACCTGCTTTTTTACAAGCTGCCGCGTCAATATCAATCATGTATTGCGGGAAGTTCGGGTTGAATGAAGTTTGTGCCGAAGCAATTTCAGGGCGCTCTGTCAACTTGGTTATAAAGTCTTGTGCCACTTCATAGAATTTGTCCAGACTACCACCGGTCTTGTCCTGCAAGTTCAACTCAAAACCGTTGGATACACTATATCCGGGGATCATAGGAGGTGCAAACAGCAAAACGCGTGCATCTTTTATTACCTTACGGGCTTTGAGGTAAAGCATACCAGAGACAAAGTCGGAACGCTGCTCAATGGTACGGTCATCCCAGTTTTTCAACTTACAGATAAATGAACCATATCCTGGTCCTTGACCTGCCATGAAGCTGTATCCGGAAATCATCGTACGGCTTTCGATAGCGGGTTCGGAAGCAAGCAGACTGTCTATTTGCATCAATACCTGTTCGGTACGGTCTTGTGATGTACCGGGAGGAAGATCGACAACTGCCATAATGGTACCGGTATCTTCATTTGGAACCAGTCCGGTAGGAGTGATCTTCATAAAGAAGAGCAACAAGGCGATGCCGGCTACTACGGATCCTATCGTCAGCCAGGGCTTATGGATGAAGTTCAGCGTACCCTTCTTGTACTTCTTTAATATCCCGTCGTAATAAACATTGAATGCAGTATGGAAACGGCTGACGAAAGTAGACTTCTTTCTTTCTTCCGGATCATGAGGCTTCAACAAGATAGCACATAATGCCGGAGTCAGTGTTAATGCGTTTACAGCAGAAAGTCCGATTGCAATTGCCATGGTAAGACCGAACTGGCGATAGAATACACCGGAGGTTCCCGACATAAAACTAACAGGGATAAACACGGACATCATTACCAACGTAATAGAAACAATGGCACCACCCAATTCACTCATGGCGTCAATGGAAGCAAGACGGGCCGATTTGTAACCCTGGTCCAGCTTGGCATGGACGCCCTCGACGACGACGATGGCGTCGTCGACCACTATGGCAATGGCAAGCACCATGGCACAAAGGGTCAGCAAGTTGATACTGAAACCGATGATATAAAGTACGAAGAATGTACCGATCAGGGCTACAGGGATAGCAATGGCCGGAATCAATGTAGAGCGTAAGTCTTGTAAGAAAATGTACACTACAATGAACACCAGAATAAAGGCTTCAATCAGTGTTTTGATTACTTCATGGATAGAAGCGAATAAGAAGTCATTGGCATTCTGCGAAATACTTACTTTTACGCCCGGAGGCATTGTTTTTTCTGCATTTTTCAACAAGGTTTCGCAATCCTTGATAATTTGTGTCGCATTGGAACCCGCTGTCTGGAAGATAATGGCAGTTACACTCGGATGACCATTTGTTTTATTGGCAAACCCGTAAGTCAGACGTCCCAATTCGACGTTGGCTACATCCTTGAGGCGTAATACTTCACCATCGGCAGTGGCGCGAATGACGATGTTCTCAAATTCTTCCTGGCTTTGCAGACGGCCTTTATACTTCAATGTATATTGGAAAGTCTGGTTGCCACGTTCGCCCAGTGAACCCGGAGCAGCTTCGATATTTTGTTCTGCCAGGGCGGTAGAGATGTCAGTCGGCATTAAGTGATATTGAGCCATTATTTCTGGTTTCAGCCAGATACGCATGGAGTAATCAGATCCCATTACCATGGCGTCACCTACACCCGGTACACGTTGTACTTCCGGGATAACGTTGATTTTGGCATAGTTTTCAAGAAATTCATTGTCGTACTTGTCGTCAGAACTGTAGAGAGAGAAGACAAGCAACATACTGGTTTGCCGTTTAGAGGTGATAACACCTACCTTGGTAACCTCTGCAGGGAGGAAACCCTGAGCTTTGGCAACACGGTTCTGCACGTTAACGGCAGCCATATCCGGGTCGGTTCCCTGTTTAAAGTAAACTTCAATGGAGGCATCTCCGGTGTTGGTTGCCGTAGAAGTCATGTACATCATGTTCTCCACACCATTGATCTGCTCCTCAAGTGGAGCAATCACACTGTTCAATACAGTCTGTGCATTGGCTCCCTGATAAGTTGTACTGACGCGTACAGTAGGAGGTGCGATGTCCGGATATTGGGAGATAGGCAGTGATATAAGGCCTAAGATACCCAAAATTACTATCAGGATGGAGATGACCGTTGATAGTACCGGACGGTTAATAAATCTATCTAATTTCATATTTTAATCTTCTGATTTTACATGTTTACTTATTTCTTCTGCTCTAATGATGCTTTGAAATGTTCGGCAGACTCTTGTGGAGTAAGCGGCTTGATAGTTGCGCCGTCTTTTAGTGTACTTACGTTCTCCAGTACGATTTTATCGCCCGCATTCAGTCCTGAAGTTACAATGTAGTTTTGTCCGTCATCAAGATTGAGTACTTTGATTTCTGTATTCTTAACCGTGTTGTCGTCTTGCAGTACATACACAAATTTCTTATCCTGAATTTCATAAGTTGCCTTTTGCGGAACTACAAGCGCGTTGGGTGAACTATAAGGGATAAGGATACTACCTGTTCCTCCGGTTCTCAGCAAGTGGCCTTTGTTGGGGAAAGTAGCACGAATGCTTACCGCACCGGTATTCTGGTCAATAACACCACTGACCGTTTCTATTTTTCCACTGTCACCATACAGGGTACCGTCTGCCAAAGTCAATTGAACGGGTGGGAAGTTGTTCAATGCTTCCTGTTGAGAGCCATCTTTGCGGATTAAGTTGAGCAATTCTTTTTCTGTAAGTGAGAAGTAGACGTACATTTCAGAAATATCCGAAACAGTGGTTAATGGAGTTGCGCTGGAACCGCTAACCAAACTTCCTACACGGAAGGGGATAGAGCCTGCTACACCATTGGACGGGCTGGTGACACGGGTATATGCCAGGTTTTGATTGGCACTGATTAACTGTGCTTCGGCAGAAGCCAGTTGTGCTTTGGCAGAAGCCAATGTGTTTTCGGCCATTTCCAGGTCATAATCACTGATGATATTCTTCTTGTTTAATTCCCGTTTATTCTTAACTGTGATTTCCTGGGTCGCTACGTTTGCTTTTGCAGTTTGTACTGCTGCCTTGGCAGCACGTGCGGCTGATTCGTATTGTACCGGGTCGATGATGAACAACACTTGTCCTTTTTTTACCATTGAACCTTCGTCGATACAAAGTTGAGTGATGAAACCAGACACCTGCGGCCGGATTTCAACATCTTGTTTTCCTTTAATAGTAGCCGGATAAGAACTCGTCAGATTAACTGTTGTCGGTTGCAATGCCTGCACTGCACATTCCGGGGTTCCTCCCAAGTCAAAACCCTTTTTGCCACAACTCGACAAGAGGGCCAAACAAAATGCAAATAATACAATTCTACTTTTCATACTTCTATATTCAGTGTTTATTGATAAATTTTCTACAAATAGTGTGCTCATAAGTATTATTAGGGATAGAAGGAGAAAACTGAGACTCTTCTCTTTAGTTTTTCGCTGCAAAAGTACTTTAAATTCTTATATAAATGTTCGATAACCGGTTCTTTTTTAACTATGTTTTTCTCTTATTAATATAGGTGTTGTCTGAATGGTACATTCATTGGTAAATTATAACATTTAAAGACCTGTGGGGATTGTATTACTTTGATTCTTTGTTAATAAAACAATAAAGTTATGTGCCAATATGTCAATGCGCCAATTGGCTATACTGTATTGCTGAAAGACATTGCCAAATTAACACATTGGCAAATTGTTCATTATTGATCGAATATGAATAAATTTACGATTAGACGATTGACGATGTACGATTGAAGTTGCTTTTTTAAAAGCCTGTTTCAGCCCTATTAGAGACAGAGTAAGCCCAATCGTACATCGTCAATCGTCTAATCGTAAATTTATTCATTCCTGTACGGTTTCGAACTTAATGGCGTTTGTCATTGCCATCAGTCTCTTTCTCCGGTATTGATAAAGCTCTATCCCGTAGAGTAACGTAGGAAGCCTCGGTGGGTAACATTGTTTTAGATGTACATGTAAAGCAGCATGAGATGCACATGTCGTGCTGTCCCACATGCACATGTCGTACTGCTTTACATGTACATCTAAAACAAGACTACTCACCGGGGAAAGGAGTGTTCCTTCCTGAGAAAGACAAAGTACAATACCGAACAAAGGGATCGATATCGTCTATGGATACTTCCGCTACCGAAAAGATTGGGCCATAAGCTTCGTCACTGTACAGTTTTAAGTGTATTTAACCGCAGAGGATACAGAGGGTACAGAGTTTAAAAGAAACCAGGATAAACGCAGATTAAAAGACTGTAGATCTTTATCATACATTCGTTTCCCTTTGTGAAAATCTGCATTTATCTGCGTTTCAATGAATCATCGCTTGTCGTTCCTCCCCGTGCGGGAAGCACTATTACTTGAACATTTTCCTTTAAATAAGTGTAAAGTATAGTATTTATTCTCTGAGAACCTTTATTTTTGCATCATGTTAAGAAAAGAATATAATATGAAGAGGCTTATTCGCAAGGTATTGGCTGTGGTTACGGTGATAGCCGCTCTCTATTCGTGTGCCAGTATAGGAAGGCCCGATGGAGGACCACTTGATGAGACTCCTCCCCGTTTTATTGGCAGCACGCCTGCTGCGGGGGCACTTAATAATACAAAAACGAAAGTATCACTTTCCTTTGACGAATTCATTAAGCTTGAGAAAGCCAATGAAAAGGTGGTGATCTCTCCTCCTCAGGTGCAGCAACCGGAGATAAAAGCATCAGGAAAGAAGATAAGTGTCAACCTGCTTGATTCTTTGAAGCCTAACACAACTTATACAATTGATTTCTCGGATGCTATTGTTGATAACAATGAAGGAAATCCGTTAGGTAATTTTGCCTTTACTTTCTCTACCGGAAGTGCGATTGATACGATGGAAGTATCCGGAACATTGCTCGAAGCCTCCAACCTGGAGCCTGTTAAAGGAATGCTGGTGGGTATGCACTCCAATCTGTCTGATACTGCATTTACGAAACTGCCTTTTGACAGAGTAGCCCGTACGGATAGCCGTGGACATTTTACGATTCGTGGCGTTGCCCCGGGGAAATATCGTATTTTTGGTTTGATGGATGCCGACCAGAACTTTGCTTTCAGCCAGAAGAGTGAAGCACTTGCTTTTAATGATTCGCTGGTTATTCCCCGCTGGGAAGAACGTATACGTCAGGATACTACCTGGGTGGATTCTCTTACCATCGACACGGTCGTAGAAAGGAAATACACTTATTATTTGCCGGACAATGTGATTCTGCGTTCTTTTAAGGAAGATTTGTTTTCACAATATCTTGTGAAAAACGAACGGTTGACTCCTGAGAAGTTTACGCTCTACTTTGCAGCAAGAGCAGATACGCTGCCTGTGTTGAAAGGATTGAATTTTGATGAGAGGGATGCCTTTATTATAGAGAAGAATCTGACTAATGATACCATTCATTATTGGGTGAAAGATTCGTTACTTTATAAACAGGACACTTTATCTTTAAGTCTGAATTATTTGTATACAGATACACTTAACCAGTTAGTACCCCGTACGGATACTCTTAACCTGGTGGCGAAGACTGTGAAAAAGGCTGTGGACGAACCTAAGAAAAAGAAGAAAAAGAAAGGTGAAGAAGAGGAGCCGGAGCCAACCAAGTTCCTGCATGTATCTACGTATATCCCGTCTACAATGGATGTATATGATTATATCTCACTCTCTTTTGACGAGCCGATAGCTTCCTTTGATAGCGCAGCTATTCATTTGAAACAGAAGGTAGATACCTTATGGGAAGATATCCCCTTTACCTTTGAGCAAGATTCGTTGCAATTGCGTAAGTATAACTTGTATTATGAATGGGAGCCAACGCGGGAATATGAGTTCTCTGTAGATTCTACAGCTTTTCATGGTATCTACGGTTTGTTTACAGATAAGATAAAACAGAATATAAAAGTTCGTTCGCTGGAAGAATACGGAGCCATTTATTTTAATGTTTCAGGATGTGACTCTATTGCATTTGTAGAATTGCTTGATACGCAGGATAAAGTAGTGCGAAAAGTTCCGGTTATCAATGGACAGGCCGACTTCTATTTCTTGAACCCGGGTAAGTATTGTGCCCGTTTGATAAATGATACGAATGGGAATGGCGTGTGGGATAGCGGTGAATACGAGACAAAGCGTCAGCCGGAAATGGTGTATTACTATCCTCAGATACTCGAACCTAAAGCCAATTGGGAGGTTGAACAGACCTGGGATGTAAAGGCTCTTCCATTAGACAAACAGAGGCCGGATGAACTTAAAAAGCAAAAACCAGATGAAGACAAGAAAAAGAAAGATAGAAATAACAATCGCCGCAATTAGTAAACGGATAAATTTAGCATGGCTTGTGCTGTTGGTAGGGCTGTGTTGCTCTATGCCTGCTAAGGCCCAGTGTGAAGCACCCAATGAAGCATTTAAATCTGGCGAGCATGTGATGTACGATTTATTCTTTAACTGGAAATTTGTATGGATCAAGGCAGGGATAGCCAGTCTTACAACGAATGCGACCACTTATCATTCCAAACCTGCCTACCGGTTTAATCTTTTATCCATAAGCAGTAAGAAGGTCGATTTCTTTTTTAAAATGCGTGATACGCTGACGTGCATTGTCGGCGAGAAGCTCGAACCCCGTTATTTCCGGAAGGGTGCTGAAGAAGGTAAGCGCTATACAGTGGATGAGGCTTGGTTCTCTTACAAAGACGGCTTATGCTTTGTCAATCAGAAGCGGACTTACCGGGATGGTGAGGTAGTGGAGACGGAATATAGTGACAGCCGTTGTGTTTTTGATATGCTTAGTATTCTGGCACAGGCTCGTTCCTACGATCCAAAAGATTATAAAGTGGGGCAAAAGATCAACTTCCCGATGGCTACAGGACGTAGGGTAGAGGAGCAAACGCTGATCTATCGTGGGATGAAGAATATCACAGCAGAAAATGATACTACGTATCGCTGCCTTGTCTTTTCGTTTGTAGAATACACAGACAAAGGCAAGGAGAAGGAGGTCATTACTTTTTATATTACGGATGATAAGAATCATCTCCCTGTCCGTTTAGATATGTTTTTGAATATCGGATCGGCCAAAGCTTTTCTGAAGAGTGTTTCCGGGAATCGCTATCCGTTGACTTCAATTATTTCAAAGTAAAAGGTACTTGTTGATCTTTGCGGAATACACTTGATTCAAAGGTGGCAATTAGTTCATTCTGCTGATTGGTAATATCTATCTGATAGTATCCGGTGCTTCGTCCGATGTAGCGTTCGCGGGCTTCGGCGTAGAGTGTGTCACCTTCACCACTGGCGCGTAAGAATGTGATATTGGAGGACAGAGAGAAAGCAAGTTGCCCATGTGAATTGGCAGCAGCTGCCAAGGCGAGGTCGGCAAGTGTGAAGATGGCCCCTCCTTGCGTACGGTTGCCTGCATTGAGATGTTCTTTTTTTATTTCCAGTCTGGCTTTACTGTATCCTTCGCGTACTTCCATTAGTACAATACCTGCTTTTTCGGCAAATAGGTCATTTTTGAAAAACTCCTGTGGTGTCATAATAACTAATTATTCAATGTGTCAATATGCCAATTGCCTGCGCAATAACACCGTATGGGAATTGGCATATCGGCATATTTTAGTATATTGGCACATTATTTTCTGCAAATGTACCAAAAATGTCTCTTAATTGGATGATTTAGGTCGGTCAAATCTGTAAGATTGCCTTATTTTTGCCACCATGAAATTAATTACTTTACTAATAAATCCATGTATTATGAGAACTATTTTGAGTGCATTGGGGATTTCCCTTCTGGTCTTGACGAGTTGCAACAGCCAAAAGCCGGTTGAAAAGGACTTTATTCAGGATAACATTGACAATGCGGTAGCACAGAACACAATCCAGACCGATATCATCGAAAAGTCGGGTAAGATCTTAAATCCCCGTACAATTGATGAAAAGGGAAATATTGTCTATATCCCTATTGACGACTGGTGTTCGGGGTTTTATCCCGGAAGTATGTGGCTTACTTATGAGCTGACCGGAGACAAGAAATGGTTGCCCCTTGCAGAGAAATATACAGAAGCCCTTGATTCAATAAAGCATTTGAAATGGCATCATGATGTAGGCTTTATGATTGGTTGCAGCTATCTGAATGGTTATCGTCTGGCTGATAAGAAAGCGTATAAAGATGTGATTGTTGAGGCAGCCCGGTCATTGTCTACCCGCTTCCGTCCGAATGCCGGTGTAATTCAATCATGGGATGCTGACAGAGGTTGGCAAGGAACGCGTGGCTGGAAATGCCCGGTTATCATTGACAATATGATGAATCTGGAACTGTTGTTTGAGGCAACTGCGCTTTCGGGTGATTCTACTTTCTATAATATAGCAGTGAAACATGCCGATACTACCATGGCTCATCATTTCCGTCCAGATAATAGTTGTTATCATGTGGTTGATTATGATCCGGAGACAGGTGAAGTGCGTAAAAGACAAACTGCACAAGGATATGCTGACGAATCGGCATGGGCTCGTGGACAGGCATGGGCGCTTTATGGGTATACTACTTGTTATCGTTATACACATGATAAAAAGTATCTTGATCAGGCGCAAAAGGTGTATAATTTTATCTTTACCAATAAGAATATGCCGGAAGATCTTGTACCGTACTGGGACTTTGATGCTCCTAATATTCCGAATGAACCACGCGATGCTTCTGCTGCTTCCTGTACGGCCTCAGCGTTGTATGAGCTGGAAACTTATCTCCCGGGGAATAACTATAAGGCAACAGCCGATAAGATCATGGAAAGTCTTGGCTCACCGGCTTATCGTGCAGCAGTGGGCACAAACGGTAATTTTATCCTGATGCACTCTGTAGGCAGTATTCCTCACGGTGCCGAGATTGATGTTCCGTTGAATTATGCCGACTACTACTTCCTCGAAGCGTTGATACGTAAAAGAGAAATGGAAGGGAGGAATTAATAAGTAGTTAAGTAGTCAAGTAGTTAAGTAGTAAGTAGAAGATAGTATCATTACTTACTACTTACTCATTAACAATTAAGTAGAAAATAGTATCATACTTACTACTTGACTACTTACTACTTATTAACTGCTTACTACTTATTAACGACTTATAGAGCTATGAACACTCGAGTAAACTTATTATTTGGTGGATTGGGTTTGCTTGCTTTACAGGGTTGCAAAGCCCCGCAAGTAGAGCAAGCCGGACATCCCAATATTATCTATGTTTTTCCAGACCAGTATCGTAACCAGGCTATGGAGTTTTGGAATCAGGATGGATTCCGGGAGAAAGTAAACTTCAAAGGTGATCCTGTACATACCCCCAACCTGAATGCTTTTGCCCGCGAATCGGTAGTGCTGACTTCTGCACAGAGTAACTGTCCGCTGAGTAGCCCGCACCGGGGTAGTTTGCTGACGGGCATGTATCCTAATAAAAGCGGCGTACCATTGAATTGTAACTCCAGTCGTCCTATCAGTTCACTGCGTGAAGATGCAGAGTGTATAGGTGATGTATTCTATAATGCCGGATATGACTGTGCTTACTTTGGCAAGCTACATGCTGATTTTCCCACACCTAATGATCCGGAGCATCCGGGAAAATATGTAGAAGAGCAGCGTCCGGTATGGGATGCTTATACTCCCAAAGAACGGCGTCACGGTTTCAATTACTGGTATTCATACGGTACGTTTGATGAACATAAAAATCCTCATTACTGGGATACGGATGGTAAGAGACACGACCCTAAAGAGTGGTCGCCCTTGCACGAAGCCAAAAGGGTTGTTTCGTATCTGAAAAATGAAGGTAATGTGCGTGATACAAAGAAACCATTCTTTATTATGGTCGGGATGAATCCGCCCCACAGTCCGTATCGTTCACTCAATGATTGTATGGAAGAAGATTTTGATTTGTATAAAGATCAGCCTTTGGATAGCCTTTTGATTCGTCCCAATGCGGATACAAAGATGAAGAAGGCAGAGTCCGCCCGCTATTATTTCGCCTCGGTGACGGGAGTAGACCGGGCCTTTGGTGAGATACTGGAGGCATTGAAAGAAATGGGGCTGGATAAGAATACAGTTGTCGTATTTACTTCCGATCATGGTGAAACAATGTGCAGTCAGCGTACGGATGATCCTAAGAACTCTCCTTATGCGGAATCGATGAACGTTCCGTTCCTGGTACGTTACCCGGGTAAGATTCAGCCGCGTGTAGATGATCTGATGATCTCCTCGCCGGATATCATGCCTACTTTGTTGGGATTGTGTGGTCTTGGAGACTCTATTCCGGTTGAGGTACAAGGACGTAATTTTGCTCCGTTGTTCTTCGATGAAAAGGCGGATATTGTACGTCCCACAGGAGCTCTTTATATTCAGAATCTGGATGGAGAGAAAGATGAGAACGGACTGGTTATGTCATATTTCCCATCATCAAGAGGTATTAAAACAGCACATTATACACTGGCTCTCTATATCGACCGTGATACAAAGCAGTTGAAAAAGAGCTTACTCTTTGATGACTTGAAGGATCCTTATCAGATGAATAACCTTCCGCTGGAAGAGAATCAGGAAATAGTGAAACAACTTTGTACTGAGATGGGAGCTATGTTGAAGGAGATTGATGATCCCTGGTATAGGGGACAGGTACTTTCTGAACTGATTTCTTATCAATGATGAAGTGTTTCATTTTGTTTCATATCGATTGAAAGTGTTGTTTCATATGTATTGAAACATTTATTGATAGGTATAAGAAAGAGGTCAGAACCGGAAGTTATCACGGTTCTGACCTCTTTCTTTTGCTTATATAAGGGGTAAGAGTGATTACTTATTCAATCTCCACTCAAATCCGTCTTTGGTATCTTTCACTTCAAATCCTAATGCCGTGAGTTCATTGCGGATAAAGTCCGAAGTAGCCCAGTCTTTGTTGGCTTTCGCCTTCACACGTTGTTCCAACAGCATATCAACTACTTTCCCGTAGGCGGCTTCGCGGCTATCTGACGCCCCTGCTTCTTCTTTCAGGCCAAGAACTTCAAAACTGAACAGATGGAATGTTTCTTTCAGCTCTTTCAGGTCTTCGGCAGATATAGTGTCGTTGCCGGCAATGATATTGTTGATCATCCTGGCCCCTTCAAACAGGTTGGCAATGACAATTGGGGTGTTCATATCATCGTTCATGGCCTCGTAGCATTTGGTACGCAGTTCTTTTACATTTACAGAAGAACCACTTGCGGGAACAATCTTTTCCAGATTGTCGATCGCTTCCATCAATCGCTGTAATCCTTTTTCTGATGCTTGCAGAGCCTCATTGCTGAAGTCTACCGTACTGCGATAGTGTGCCTGCAAGATGAAGAAACGAATGGTCATAGGTGTATATGCCTGTGCCAGTAATTTGTGGCTACCGGTAAAGAATTCATCCAGCGTGATGAAGTTGCCGAGAGATTTACCCATCTTCGTCCCGTTGATGGTAATCATGTTGTTATGCATCCAGTAGTGTACCATGTCGTCACCTTGTGAAGCAACGGACTGAGCAATCTCACATTCGTGGTGCGGGAATATCAGGTCCATACCTCCTCCGTGGATATCGAAATGTTCTCCCAGATACTTGCGTCCCATAGCTGTACACTCTGCGTGCCATCCGGGGAAACCGTCACTCCAGGGTGAAGGCCAGCGCATGATATGTTCCGGTTGTGCTTTCTTCCAGAGGGCAAAGTCGGCCGGATTACGCTTTTCGCTTTGTCCGTCGAGGTCACGGGTGGTATTCAGTACATCGTCCAGATTGCGTCCGGAGAGTTTACCGTAATGATAATCTTTATTGTATTTGGCTACATCAAAGTAGACGGAACCTTCGCTTTCGTAAGCATAGCCGGCTTCCAAGATTTTGCTTACCAGTTCAATCTGCTCTATAATATGTCCCGATGCGTGCGGCTCAATACTTGGCGGAAGGACGTTCAATGCATCCATCGCTTTGTGATAACGATTCAGGTAGTACTGCACCACTTCCATCGGTTCTAACTCTTCCAGGCGGGCTTTCTTGGCTATTTTATCTTCACCTTCATCGGCATCGTGCTCCAGATGGCCTACGTCAGTGATATTACGCACATAACGTACTTTGTATCCCAGATGTGTAAGGTAGCGGAAAAGTACATCGAATGTGATAGCCGGGCGGGCATGTCCCAGATGGGCATCGCCATATACGGTTGGTCCGCAAACGTACATCCCTACATGCGGAGCGTGTAAGGGTACGAACAGCTCCTTTTTCCTATCTAAAGTGTTGTAAATGGTCAGTTGATGTTCCATAACGTTTGAGATTTATTCAGTTTGAAACCACAAAGTTAGAATAAATAATTGATATTTCTTATTTTGCTGCTGAAAAGTATCTTTCTACGACAGCAGCTACGCCGTCTTCGTCGTTGGAGAGAGTGATGTAGTCTGCTGCTTTCTTTACCGGTTCCTGAGCATTGGCCATTGCTACTCCAAGCCCGGCAAACTTAATCATGCTAAGGTCATTATAACCATCGCCCACAGCCACCATTTCTTCCCGTTTCATATCGAGCTTTTCTAACAATACGGTGAGTGATTGTGCTTTGTCGATACCTAACGGAACAAGTTCTAAAAAATAGGGTTCGGAACGGTAGGCACTGATCTGGCCTTGTAACCGGATGGAAAGCTCGGACTCGACGGCTATGAGTTTGTCCGGGTCGCCTACGATCAGGCATTTAGGAACAGGAAGATGGATATCGGTCAGGAAGTTTGTACTTTTCCGTACTTCCATTCTGTTAAGAAAGGCTTCTTTCTTTACATATTCGTCTTCCGGGTTTTCGGTCACAATACATTCTTTGTCATAGGTCAGGATGGCAAGTTTATTTCTTTTGGCACATTCGTATAGCTGAGGGATGACAGCATTCGGTAGTACATTGGCGTAGAGTATCTCTTTGCTTTTCCAGTCAATGATTTCTCCGCCGTTGTAGGAGAGTATATAACCGTCGAACTGACTCATTTGTAGTTCATCGGCTAATGGCGCAATACCATAAGTCGGTCTGCCCGAAGCCAATACCAGTCGTGTGCCTTGTTGTTGTGTCTGTATCAATGCTTCCCGGTTGCTGGGCGTTATTTCTTTCCGGGTATTGGTTAGTGTACCGTCAAGGTCGAGTACGAGGATTTTATAGTCCATCTTTATGCTCAGTGTTTGATTTGAGAATGCAAAGATAATGTTTTCTGATTAGAAAGGAGCAAAATTCACCACAGAGTAACACAGAGTTCCACAGAGTTTAAATTTTTATTGAAACGCAGATGAACGCAGATTATCGCAAAGGAAAACAAATGTATGATAAAAAACTACAGTCTTTTACTCTGCGTTCATTTGTGTTAATCCACGTTTCAATTAACCATCGTTTGCCGCACCTTCCGGTGCGGCAAGCACCACTATTTTACAAATTCTTTCACTGTTTCTATTGAACCGTCGCTATAGATGGTACGGAGGATGTTTAGTCCCTTTTCAGCCTTGTTAAGGCGGATACCGTTCACGTTGAAGTACTGACGTTCTACTATCTCTTTAGCTACAGTACTCTGTTCGATACCAGTAGCATTACTGTTATTGGAAGGTTGTCCCAATCCACCCATTTGATTGGCGGCGCGTACAGTAAATACATCATTATCGGTTGCATCTGCCGGAATGGTATAGCTGGTCTCATTCGTAAAGTCGATCACTTTTCCGTTTTTGCAGATAGCATAGCAGAATACATAATCGCTGGCATTCCAGGAGAGAGTAGTACCATTGACCGTCAGTACCGGAGCTGCTGCCTGTTCGGTTAATAAAGCCGGTTGCCAAGAGTCACTGCCACTCAATACATTCTCGAGGGTAAAGCGGGATGCCTCTTCCTGAGTCAGTACCGGACTGTAAGGTATGGTTCCTCCTGTGTATTTAGTTTTACGGGCACTGCAATCAACGGCCATTCCGCTTTCGGTATGGCTATTGTATTCAGCAAATAGTTTCGGGATAATCGTTTCACTCATATCACTCCATCCTTCTGCTTTCGGAAGAACCTTCATGGTTGTGTTAATCCATACACTCATCGGAGCACCTTGCCAGGGACGTCCTAAGGCATAAGAACCTTTGTTTGCATCGTATCCGTCAATCGTACAATCATTGAATACGTATCCCCATTCGGTATCACCTGCCGGAGCCGTGATACAGTTGCCTGAACGGTCTTCCAGATAAAGCAGTGTACGATTGAAGAAAACGTCACCACCACCGCAGATAAAGTCTACCGTACCATGAATTTCACTGTCTTCAAAATACGAACGCATGCGATTGTTGTTTGAGTAGTATGTATCCTGATAACTCAACATACGTATGTTTTTATATACGTTTTTGTTTCCTTTGTCTTGCAGGCAGACAGCACGTCCGGTGCTTCCCTGATAATCATAATCGTTTTTCAGAGTGAGGTCCTGCATATAGATATTTTCTCCTGTGGGGCGTAGAGTAGCTGACACGGAGATACCTTCTACCGGTGCTTTATTTACGATAATTGTATTTTCCATACTTTCACCGATCAGTGAAATGTTAGATTTCACGTCTGTCAGGCAAAGTTCTCCTAAATCGTAAATTCCATCGTGCAGGAAGATGCGGAAACGCTCTCCTGATGTGGAGGCTTCATTCCCTTTAGCCAGTGCTTCGAGCAGTTCTTCCGCATTGCTGGCGATAGCATCGTACATACCCGGAGTTACTACCGGAGGTGCTATCGTTGTGAATTTGAGTGTGATATTCTCCTTTATCTTATTACCATAAAAGTCGGATACGCTATTGCCCGGTAATGTGAAGGTGTAAGTTGTATTGTAGTCTAAGCCCATGTATGGGAATGTAATTGTTTTGCCTGCCACAGATGGTACCAATGTTTTGTTTCCTAAAGTAACTACTGTTCCTTCTGCTATTTTTACCTTAGCGTCAAATGTCAATACGATACGTCCTGTAGCAGAAACCTCCTCAGCATTGTTTGCGGGGAGAGAAGAGAGTAATAGGGGTGCTCTTCCCGGATCAACTCCTTTTTGTACTCCGGTGATATAGATAGAACCGATTGCAGTACCATCATTTTCTGATGCGGTACCTACAATCTCAGAGCTATAATCGGGAATCCAACGGAGATACAATGATTCGGCATTATTACATGATTCGGGAAGTGTGGCTTCCAATGGTGTCCATGCCTTAGCCCCCGGTAGAGTAATGCGGGCTACTTCTGTATAGTTAGTTCCGTCCAAAGAGTATTCTAACTTCTGTACAGAATATGCATTATAGTTGTATAACATTCTGGAAGTTACCTTAATATCAATAAATTCAGAAGCATTTATACGGGTTTCATAGTAATATTTCTCAGAGATGTTCTTCCAGTTTACAGCAGCAGATTCACCTTCATAGTTCCCTGATTCTTTTGATTTGTCGAGCCATGCCTGGGTTGTCCCGTCTTCTTTGCGTAGAATGAGCGTTGTAGCTTCATTCTCACCTGTAGAAGCGAAGTCTGCCGGACGACTGTTATTTCCTTTCCGAACAAAATCCCATCCTACAATATAATCGGCAGCACTATATACTGCTACGAATTCTTTATCGCTATCCATTCTTACAGGAAGTTCGTAACCCATCTCTCCGCTTTTCCAGTTCAGGAATGTAAGAATGCGGTTTTCTGTAGCAGTAAGAGTGACCAGAGTACCTTCTTCATACATGTTCTTACCATTTACAACGGTGGCATCAGGAGTGGCTGTTACCATGTAATTGTTTGCTCCACCTTCTGTACTGGTTGTAAGTGAATAAGTAGCTACCGGTTCAAATACGGCCGTAATGATCATATCTTCGTTTAATGTTTGCTTGTAGGATGCTTCTGCGGAAAGAGTGTTTCCTGTTGCATCTGTCCATTTCACAAATTTGTAGCCGAAGTTCTTTTTGGCTGTTAGTGTTACTTCCGTACCTTCGTCATACTGGCTGCTGGAGGGAGAAACGGATACACTTCCGGCTTCTTCGGGAGAGACTTTCGTTGCTAATGTTACTTGTTTGGCAGTAATTTCAACATTTGAGTAAATCTCCAGTTCGAACATATACGCATTCTGAGTAGGAGCGAGGTTGGTCCAGCGGAGTTGTACGTTTTCCTCATTTATGGCACATTCTACCCATACTCCTTTCGCTGGATCGGCAAAAGCGTCGGAGAGTACTACCCAATCGGTATCAGTCGTACTTTTCTTTTCCAGTTTGTATCCACGTTTACCACCGGTAGCTCCGTGGAAATAACGTACTTTAGTGATATTGCTTAATGCGGATGTCGTGATTATTCCGGGCAGATTCTTTTCGGCCATTGCATAGCCTGTCAGGTCACCGAATTTTTCTACATTCTGTCCTTGTGGCGAAACGGTAACACCATTGAATGTGAAAGTTACTGCTTCGTTACTGAAAGTAGTTGTTTTTTCTACGCTTACATCACCGGAATTAGAAGAAACGGCTTCCCAGTCAGTGAAATCTGTAGCAATAACAGGGCGTTCCTGAATATTGGATTCAGCTTTCGGATATACGATGGTAAAATAGCGGAAATAAGTACCATCTTTACCAATAACGATATCAATTGTTGGGTCAGTTCCACCATAAGTATAAGTCACTATTTTGCCACTGGTATAGTCTGTTGAACCGGCAATAGTTGTTGTGGAAAGCGGATTATAAGCTTCGGTAGTAATGATACAGTTTTTGGCTGCCGGGAAAGTGAAAGTAGTACCTTCATTCATTTGTGCCCAGTCTGTCCAGCTTCCATTATTGATCTTACCGGGTTTAGTGTTGAAGTCTGTTTTTACATCAATCGTATTCCCATTTACAACGGCTTGTGAAACGTAGAAACCTGTTATTCCTTCGTATGCTATTTTGGGAGCACCATTTTTCTGCTGGAAATCCCAGGTAATAATAACTTCTTCATTACGATCATCCAATGATACTGTGTTATCTGTAAATACAGGTGTCAGAGACAGATCCTCAATTACTGTAATTTCTTCTCCTGGCGTATAGTTGTTCGTTCCGTCTGTCCATGCAGTAAGTGTTTTACTCTCTACGTATAGAGTACGGTTGAGAGGTAATGTATACTTATTACCTGTAAGCACTTTATCGGAGGCTGGTACTGTACCGGCATCGGTATATTCTCCTAATGCATATTTGATAGTTGATTCTTTCGGGGCTTCGCTGATGGCTTCGATGCCAATATACGGGATGTATCCGCCACCACTGATTGAGAGGGTCGTTGCTTCCTTGCCTGTATAATATCCTTCTACACAAGGGTTGCCATTGTTGTGGTAGCAACTTCCTAAAGAGTTGATAGCGATGGTAGTAATTACATCGCCTGCTTCGTTCTTAACTGTAACATTATTTCCGTAAGCACAAGCACCGATAGATATTTTCACCGGGCCTTGCACTTTTACGGTGGCTGTACCCGGATTGAAACCATGTTCGTTGCTATGGTATTTGTAGTTGTTCAGTATGATATTGGCAGTTGCGTCGTCTGCTGCCACACGGGTTGGGGTGCCGTCTTCGGCAATGGCGATACCGAATGTTACCTGAGTTTTGTTGTTGATTTCTTCGTCGGATAGGAAATTACCGTTCATCAAATTCAGCTTGATGTCTTTAAAACCGGAATCTCCTTCTGCCCTCGTTGAAGCCTTTGCAGATAAACTGCTTATAAGGCATACGAATACAAGAATGGTGTAATATACATTTCTCATAATACAAGAATGGATTAAAGTTAATACTATATTTCTGAGGGACGAATATAGTACAAACTGTAAATAAGGCGGTTACCTGTTTTTCGATTAAGTCAGATATTACACAAGATAGAACAGTTTGTCTATCTGTCAGGTTAAAAAATACAAGTTTGGTTCATTCCAGAAGCCCGATCCACTCCTGATCTGTCAGTACAGGCATCGCCCCACTGTCGGTGATAAACGTCTCGGCAAGTTTACGTTTGTCTTCCTGCAACCGGATGATTTTCTCTTCAATGCTGTCTTTGGTAATAAAACGGTAAGCAATGACCTGCTTGTTTTGCCCGATTCTATGTGCACGGGCAATGGCTTGTGCTTCGGCAGCGGGATTCCACCAGGGATCAACGATAAACACATAGTCCGCCTGTGTAAGATTGAGTCCCACTCCTCCGGCTTTGAGAGAGATGAGAAAAGCACGTATCTCCTCTGTCTGAGAGAAGCGGGTTATTTCTTCCGGACGATTGGTGGACGAACCGGTGAGGAGGGCATATTGCCAGCCACGTTTACGGAATTCTTCAGCAATCAGTTCCAGATGCTTTACGAAGGATGAGAATATCAACACCTTATGTCCTTCGCTGTAAAGAGTTTCATAGGTATCGATAATCTGTTCCATTTTGCCCGATTCTGTTTTAGAGTCGGGGAATATCATTCTGGGATGACATGACAATTGACGTAGCCGGGAGATACCATTGAGTACGGTGAGTTGCAGGCGCTGCTTTTTATTAAACTGTAACAATGTATTGCGCAGGCTGTTTTTCTCCTGTTGGTAAATTTCGTTTTGCTTTTCGGTCATGTCACAGTAGATGATTTCTTCTGTGAGTGGTGGTAACTCGGGGGCAACTTCATTTTTACTTCTGCGCAGGATAAATGGACTGATAAGTTGGCGCAGGCGTAATTCCATACGATTGTCTCCTTGTTTAATGGGGTTGATGAATTGTTTGGTAAATGCATTTTCATTTCCTAAGAGCTCCGGCTGAAGGAAATGAAACTGTGCCCATAGATCTTTTAGTGAGTTTTCGATAGGTGTGCCGGTCAGTACCAGCCGGTGATGGCTGCGTAGTTGAATGGCACATCGGAAAGTCAGTGAGTCGCTGTTTTTTATATTCTGGCTTTCGTCCAGTACGATGTATTCAAAGTTATACTGGCGAAGAATATCTATTTTATTTCGCATAGTACCATATGATATGAATATCAGTTGGAAGCGGTCGAAAAATTGTTCCGGATGTCCTGTTTTAAAATAACTGCTACTGTTGAATTCTGCCAAGGACAGATTGGTGAAACGGGCAGCTTCACGTTTCCAATTGTGTAATAGGGAGGTGGGTACGACGATTAATGTTCCTGGCTTTCTGGTGACCTTGCTTCCACTTACCGGAATTACACAACCTGGAAGCGTATTTTCCACTGTCAAATCATCGAAAAGATTAAATTGCCCCATTTCATCGGAAGTATGTGAAGCCTTTTTTAATATAAAATTACACTCTTGTTTGGCTCCGATTACACTGTCTTGTGGTAGATTAACATATTCGTCACCTTCTGCCGGATTACTCTTTTTGCTGTCAGTATGATATATTTGTTGCAATAAGGTGAGTGTCTGGAGTGTTTTCCCCAATCCCATATCGTCTGCAAGGCATCCTCCGAATCCTTGCTCGTAGAGATGCATCATCCATGTATATCCTTTATATTGATAGGGGCGTAACTGGGCTTTCAGCCCTCTGGGGATCGGATATTCCTGTTGAGGTTGGAGAGGGAGGAATTCTTTGCGGGTATCACTTTCCAGAATAGAATGGACAACCCCTATATAGGGGTGTTTGACATAGATTGTTTTACCACGCGTCATGCCTAACTCCATCAGATTGGCATACTTACTGAACCACTCTTCCGGAAGTAAAATGATACGTCCGTCGGGGAGTGTATATTCATGCCTGTCTTCAAGAATGTGCTTGCGAAAGCGACTGAAAGGGATACGTAGCTCATCGATGACAGCTGTGATGTGAAGTTCAAACCAATCCGGACCATCATCAAAACTTTGCTCAATACGGATTTCATCCAGACTATATGGCTTGTCCTGAATACCACTTGTCAGTACGAATGATTCCTGTAACATGGTACGGTGATGAGCTACCCATTCGTTGATGCTTTTTTCCGGTGCATTTTCGGATAGTTTGAAGTGTGAATCGCTGATTGCTTCCAGTCCTGCATTCTGTAACAGGAATATTGCTTCCTTTTCAATATCCGGAGTTCTCCTGAAATAACGTATGACGCTTCTCCCTTCCTGTGTTTCCCGAAAAATGAATCTCTTTATTCCGTCAGTAGGTTGCGGACTGAATACCTGATCTCCATAGCGGAAGTTTAATCGTAAGAGTGGTGTATGATAGATGGTATCTTCTATATATAGCAAGCATTCGCATATTCTCTTTTCTTTTTTAACATCTAATCCTTGTACATCGATATTATGATAACGGGCTACAGGAATGAGAATGTTGTCGATGTACTTCTCTGTAAGCGAGGCATCTACGCTAATGTGTGTTTTTTTTGTGAAAGGTAGAAGGCGTGAACTCTCAATGTGTTGAAATATATAGACTTCCATACCTAATAATAATATAGCCGGATTGGAAGTGAGCGTGGTGACTGGTTTTAATTCGGTGAGAGGTATTGCTTTACCTTCACTGTAACATTGCAACTGATAGTTGAAGGACTGGTTGTTGACCTCAAATGAAAAGTGAACTTCTACATCCTTTTGGTTCACATGATATGCATGATGTGGATAGAGTAGTTTGCTACGGCTTTGTTTTTGATACAAGGGTAGGTTACAGGTGCGTATCAATTCCATCATCTCCTGTAACTTCTTCTCGATGAAAAGGCGGACATTTCTCAACTTTTCCGGTTCTTCGGTCAGTCGGCGCAGAAATTTGGGAATAGTTTTATCCTTCGAGTAGACAGTCATCAGGTATTTCTCTGTATAGTGCGAAGCTATTTCTATGGCCTTCTGTTCCGTTTTACTCATTTGTGCCACAGTCTTGGGAGACAGGTGGAAAGCTTGTTCTACTAAACAGAGTTCCTCTCTTTCAGGAGAACTTTCGGCAATGTATGGGAGGAGGAGCATACCTAATGTCGGATGTTCTGAAAGGACAATGATGAATAGGTTATGTGACGACGATTCTCTCATTCTGTTTAGTTTGAAAGGGTAAAGATACGGGATTTTGTTTAATTTTGCGGCATGATGGATCAAAAGAAACGTGTGTTGTTGGGAATGAGCGGTGGAACCGATAGTTCGGTAGCCGCTATATTGCTACAGGAAGCCGGCTATGAAGTGACTGGGGTGACTTTTCGCTTTTATGAACTGAATGACTCGGTTGAATATCTGGAAGATGCCCGTATGTTGGCAGAACGTTTAGGTATTGAGCATATAACTTATGATGCCCGTGAAGTTTTTCGTGAACAGATTATTACTTATTTCATTGATGAGTATCTGTCAGGGCATACCCCGGTACCCTGTACGCTTTGCAACAATTATTTAAAATGGCCTTTATTAGCAAAGTTAGCCGATGAAATGGGGATTTTTTATATTGCTACCGGACATTATGTGCGAAAGATGCTCTTGGGAGAAAAATATTATATCGTTCCCGCTATTGATTCCGATAAAGACCAGTCATTCTTCTTGTGGGGGTTGAAACAGGAAATATTACAACGCATGTTACTCCCGATGGGAGAGATGACAAAGCCTGGAGCCCGTGCCCTGGCTGCAGCACGGGGTTTTGAAAAGGCAGCGACCAAGAAAGACAGTCTGGGAGTTTGTTTTTGTCCGATGGATTATCGAAGCTTTTTAAAGCAATATCTGGGTCATAACTCTGCTCCTATAAAGGTTGAAAAAGGAAAGTTTATCGATGAAAAGGGCAATTTTATTGCTTGGCACGAAGGATATCCGTTTTATACGATCGGGCAACGTCGTGGCTTAGGGATTGATTTGAATCGTGCCGTATTTGTAAAAGAGATACATCCGGTGGAGAATACAGTGGTGTTATCTTCATTGCAAGGTCTCGCAAAAACGGAGATGTGGTTGAAAGATTGGAATATGGTGGATGAATCCCGCTTGATTGGGCCGGAAGATATTATAGTGAAGATTCGCTATCGGAAACAAGAGAATCATTGTAAAGTGCAAATCACAGAGAAAGGACTCCTGTATATACATTTGTATGAGCCTCTTACAGCCATTGCGCCTGGTCAGGCTGCTGCTTTCTATAAAGATGGCTTATTGTTAGGTGGGGGAATTATCGTAGACTCCAAATAGATGAGGCAGTTACCTTTCTAAGGCTTTTGTAAGATAAGTATGTATTGAACTTATAGAATGCCGTAACAGAATGATGGACGAGATGTGCATGTCGTACTGTCTGACATGCACATGTGGTACAGTACGACATGTGCATCTCGTGCTGTACCACATGTACATCTCGGACATTGCTCTTTACCGGGAAAAGAATTGCTTGCCGTATACAAAAATTGCGTACATCCCGGATGCACGCAATTCTATGTGTTATGCTTTATTCAGTTCCAGCATTTCTTCTATATATTCCCTCGTATTGCTTAGCCGGGGGATTTTATGCTGTCCACCTAATTTGCCTTTTTTAGCCAACCAATCATGGAATAATCCTTTGCGGGCTACAATTACTTCCAGTGGTTGCAAAGCAATGTCCTTCCAGCGTTTTGCTTCGTAATCAGAGTTCACCTCTTTGAGAGTAGTATCCAGTATAGCAGCAAAATTCTCGATGGAATCGGGCATTTTTGCAAATTCTATCAGCCATTGGTGGCGGCACTTGGCGTGCTCGTCCATGAATACCGGTGCTGCGGAATAATCACTTACTTGTGCTCCTGTCATTGCACAGGCCTTTATCAATCCCTTTTCTGCATTGTCTACTATTAACTCTTCTCCAAAGGCATTGATGAAATGTTTGGTCCGTCCGGTAATAATGAATTTATAAGGATTCTTACTGGTGAATTTTACTGTGTCACCGATCATGTATCTCCATAATCCGCAGGAAGTGGAGATTATCATTGCATAATTCTTGTTCAGTTCTACTTCTTCCAGGCAACAGGTACGTGGAAATTCTTTGCCAACCTCTTCGAGAGGCATGAATTCATAGAATATTCCGTAATCAATCATCAATAGCATGGCGGGATCGGAGAGGTCATTTTGTGTCCCGAAATATCCCTCAGAGGCGTTATAAGTCTCTACGTAATGCATTTTCGGAGATTGGATGACCTGCTTGTATTGCTCACGATAAGGGTTGAAAGCTACGCCGCCATGGAAGAACACTTCCAGATTGGGCCATACTTCTTCCAATGATTGTTTCCCTGTCTTTTGAAGGATGTTTTTAATCAATACCAGCATCCATGACGGTACTCCGGAGAGATTAGTCACATTGACGGGAATTGTACTGTTGGCAATCGCCTCTATTTTGCTTTCCCATTCACTCATCAGAGCTATTTTCTTGCTGGGAACACGTATCAGGTTGATGAGAGGGCTTACATTTTGTATGAGGATGGCAGATAAATCGCCTACAAGGCTGTGGTTGGAGTTTAGATTGGGACTATGGCTTCCACCGAGAATTAATCCTTTGCCTGAAAAGAAACGGCTATCCGGATTTATCCGGAAGTAGAGGGCGGCTGCATCTTTTCCTCCGCGGTAGTGAATGTCTTGAAGGGCCTCTTTGCTTACGGGAAGAAATTTACTCTTGTCGTTGGTGGTTCCCGAAGACTTGGCAAACCAACGAATTTCCGAAGGCCAGAGCAGATTCTGTTCTCCTGCGCGAAGACGTTCTACGTAGGGTTTTATCTCTTCGTAGGTCTGTACAGGTATGCGGCTTTTGAAGTCTTCGTAATTTCGGATAGATTTATAATCATACTTCTTTCCCCATTCAGTGTTAGCGGCCTGGGTTACGAGACGTGTCATGACACGGTGCTGTATTTCGCCAGCCTGACTGGCATAGAGGTCTATTTCTTTTAAACGGGAATTGAACGCCTGCTTTATAATCTTTGTGATATTCATTTCTCTTTTAAATGGGTAATGTTTAAGCCTACAAATGTAACCTTATTTATCTTTTTTTTCTATCTTTACGACGGAAATAATAGTTAAAAGTTAAAAGACGGGAGATTAGTTCCGAACTTTAGAACAAAAAACGGCGATGAGAATTGGTATTTTAACTTCGGGGGGCGATTGTCCCGGCATTAATGCTACGATTCGTGGCGTGTGTAAAACTGCCATAAACTACTATGGTATGGAAGTCGTCGGTATTCACAGTGGTTTTCAGGGTCTTCTGACTAAGGATGTGGAACTAATAACCGATAAATCCCTTTCAGGTTTACTGAATATGGGAGGTACCATTTTGGGAACTTCCCGTGAGAAACCATTCAAAAAGGGAGGGGTAGTAGCCGAGAATGTTAATAAACCGGCTTTGATTGAGCAGAATATAAAAGAGATGGGGCTTGATTGTGTGGTTTGTATCGGAGGTAATGGTACACAAAAAACTGCTGCCAAATTTGCCGCTATGGGGTTGAATATCGTTTCTGTGCCCAAAACTATTGATAATGATATCTGGGGAACGGATATTTCCTTTGGTTTTGATTCTGCAGTAAGCATCGCTACAGATGCTATTGACCGTCTGCATTCTACAGCCAGTTCACACAAACGTGTGATGGTAATTGAGGTAATGGGACATAAGGCCGGCTGGATTGCCCTGTACTCCGGGATGGCTGGTGGTGGTGATGTTATTCTTTTACCCGAAATTCCTTATAACATAAAGAATATTGGTGAGGTGATCCTGAATCGTCTGAAGAAAGGAAAGCCTTACTCTATTGTTGTGGTTGCAGAGGGCATCCAGACTGATGGACGTAAACGTGCTGCGGAGTATATTGCGCAGGAAATAGAATATGAAACGGGTATCGAAACGCGTGAAACTGTTTTAGGATATATCCAACGTGGTGGTTCGCCTACTCCTTTCGATCGTAATTTATCAACACGTATGGGGGGACATGCTACAGAGTTGATAGCCAACGGACAGTTCGGACGTATGATATCCTTAAAAGGTGATGAAATTTCATCTATTCCTTTGGAAGAGGTAGCCGGGAAATTAAAGCTGGTCACAGAAGATCATGATCTGGTGATTCAGGGACGGCATATGGGAATCTGTTTCGGATAAAATATTCACTTCGAAGAAAACCATTTCAGCGGATTGATCCGTTTGCGAAATAATTTATCTCTCATCATGCGGTGCAATCTGTATTGATAAGTTTGGATATACCCGTGAGTTGGAATATATCTGCTTTCGGATAGAGGCTTTTCGAAGATATTATCGAAGAAAACTATCAATTGCTCTTCCCAGTTCAGGTAATTCTCTTCATTAAACCAGGGAGCAGATAATAAAGAAAGGTACTCATCATCATTCTGATCCAGTCGGACAATGTGCTCTACTGCTTCTTCCAAAGAAGAATAGCTGGAGACATTGATGAAAGAAGCCGGGTTGAAATCTCGGTCAATAAGTTTATTACCCCAGTAGATAGGTACGGAGTTAACAAGCATCGGCTCCATGATTTTTTCAGTGGTATAACCGTCACACATGCTATTTTCAAATGCAATATTGAATTTGTAATCCTTGATAAAAGCAGTTTTATCGGGAACCGGACCTCCTACATTATTTTTATAGCGGCCTCCCGAATCCACTTGTTTGTATTCTGACAATAGTTGGAAAAAACGTTCTCTTTCGGGAGCTCCTTTGGCATTAGAAACTACGAAACTACAGAATTTACGGTTAAGAACCACTTCGGGAACTATCACTTTGGGAGCTGCTAATTGCTGTACACCATATGCTGTGTAAAAAGGTATACGTATATATCTGTCACCGAATGATAGGAAGTTAAAGCCAATGGCATAGTCGCAGATATTGAAATCTGGCGTGATGTTTTCACCGGAGTAGAATATTTTAGTACAATTGTGATAATCTATATTTTCATATCCAAAGACTGAAAAGAACAGATAATCAGGAGTATCACTAAGCTCAATCCGATATTTCTTAGAAATTATATTTGCTATGAAGTTGTGTTGGGGATCAAAGTTTTCCCAGAAATCAACGAATTTTACTTTTATAGTTTTCATATTGTTTCGGATAATTCATGCTCTTCGGTGAGCTCTTTCTGCGTTATACTTTCTGTTACTGTAATTACTTCTGGTTCTTGTTCTGGTATTTCTGCTATTTCTTCTTTCGTCTTCTCTTCTGCCTCTGTTACAACTGTTATTGCTTGTATTTTGGCTTCTTCTATACTTGCCATGAGTTCAGGCGTCTTTATTTTTTTTAGCGCCATTTGTGCAGCATTTTGTTGGGACTCTTTTTTAGAATAACCGGTTCCGGTTCCGGCAGGTATACCCTCAATACGTACTTCTGTCTGGAATACAGGATTGCTCTCTTTGTCGAAAAATTGTTCTATAAGTTCAAAGGAGACTTCCATCTTATTTTTTTGGCTCCATTCAATCAGTTTAGATTTGAAGTTTACTTCTTTGCGTGACAGTTTGTCCAGATCAATATACGGATGTATTATTTTCTCTTCAAGAAATAACTTACAACGTTCGTATCCCTGATCAAGATAGATGGCCCCGATAAAAGCTTCAAAGGCATTGCCATACATATAACTGTTGTGAGACGAAGAGCGAGTGGAGTATTTTATGAGTTTGTCAAGGCCAATTTGTACGGCCAGTTTGTTCAGCGTTTCGCGTTGAACGATTTTTGAACGGGTGTTGGTCAGGAAACCTTCCCTTTTTCCCTCGAAGTGTTTATATACGATATCTCCTACAATGGCGTCAAGAATAGCATCGCCCAAGAATTCCAGGCGTTCATTATTTAAAGGCCGTCCTTTTTCTGAACGGAGAGAGGTTGATTTGTGTAGAAGAGCTTGTTCGTAGAGATGGATGTTGCGAGGATAGAATCCAAGTATTCTATAAAAACAAAGATAAGACTCTCTGTCCTTACAGAACAGCAGTCTTATCTTGTCTATTTGATTTCGTAGCACGGCTTTACTCTGCGTATTTCTTGAAGATAACACAGGCGTTATGACCACCAAATCCAAATGTATTGGACAAGGCAACGTTAACTTCACGTTTCTGTGCTTTGTTGAAAGTGAAATTAAGGTTATAGTCTATGTTCTCGTCATTGTCACCTTCTTCGTGGTTGATAGTCGGAGGAACGATACCATTTTTGATAGCAAGAATACTTGCAATAGATTCTACCGCACCGGCAGCACCTAATAAATGGCCTGTCATTGATTTGGTTGAACTGATGTTCAACTCAAATGCATGGTCACCAAATACTTCTTTAATAGCTTTAGCTTCCGAGATATCACCTACAGGAGTAGATGTTCCGTGTACGTTGATGTAATCAACTTCTTTCGGATCCATTTCTGCATCTTCCAATGCGTTCAACATCACCAGTTTTGCACCTAATCCTTCCGGATGTGAAGCTGTGAGGTGATGAGCATCAGCTGACATACCTACACCGGCAACTTCTGCATAGATCTTTGCACCACGTGCTTTGGCATGCTCTAATTCTTCAAGAATAAGACAACCGCCACCTTCACCCATAACGAATCCGTCACGGCTTGCGCTGAACGGACGAGATGCACTCTCCGGAGAGTCATTGCGGGTAGACAATGCATGCATTGCATTAAAACCTCCTACACCGGCAGCAGCGATAGCAGCTTCCGAACCGCCGGATACGATTACATTCGCTTTGCCCAGACGGATCAGATTGAATGCATCAGCGATGGCATTGGTAGAAGTAGCACATGCAGAACATGTTGCATAGTTAGGACCGTGGAAACCATACATAATAGAAATCTGTCCGGCAGCAATGTCCGAAATCATCTTAGGAATGAAAAACGGATTGAACTTTGGACCATTTTCCTGACGAAGGGCGTAGTTACCTACTTCTTCTTCAAATGTACGAATACCACCGATACCTGCACCGAAAATAACGCCGATTCTATTTAAATCTTCATTTTCGACATCAAGACCAGAGTCAGCAACTGCTTCTTTGGCTACTGCTACAGCATATTGTGTATACAGGTCCATTTTGCGTGCTTCTTTACGGTCGATATATTGGGTCGCATCGAAGTTTTTTACTTCACATGCAAATTGGGTCTTGAATAGCGAAGCATCGAAATGAGTAATAGGCCCTGCTCCACTAACCCCGTTCACCAGGTTTTCCCAAAATTCGGGTACACTATTGCCAACGGGAGTAATGGCGCCGAGGCCTGTTACTACAACTCTTTTTAATTCCATATTGATGAAATCCGATTACTTAGCGTGTTCTTCGATATAAGATACAGCGTCACCTACAGTACCAATCTTTTCAGCTTGGTCATCTGGAATAGAGATACCGAATTCTTTTTCGAATTCCATGATAAGTTCTACAGTGTCAAGAGAATCAGCTCCCAGGTCATTGGTGAAGCTTGCTTCAGTTGTAACTTCTGATTCTTCAACGCCTAATTTATCAACGATAATCGCTTTCACTCTTGATGCAATTTCAGACATAACTTTAAGTTTTTAATTAATAATTAGTTTTATTTCTTTAATTTTGCGGTGCAAAGGAATAAATATTTATCGTTCTGCGCAAATATTTGATTAAATAAATGCATTCTTTTGCACATTTTTCACTGTTTTGTGCAGAGAATAGGCTGATTATGAAGAAAAACATCGCAATTTTTGCTTCCGGTTCTGGCACAAATGCCGAAAATATCATCCGGTATTTGCAGGAGAATGATTTTATTAGAGTGGCATTGGTACTTTCTAACAGGAGCGATGCGTATGTTTTAGAGCGTGCAAACCGCCTGAAAGTACCTTCTAAGGTGTTTTTGAAGGATGATTGGATTTCCGGTGAGCAGATTTTAGCTTTATTGCGTGAATATAATATTGATTTTATTGTTTTGGCCGGATTTCTGGTGCGTGTACCTGATGTACTTTTGCATGCTTATCCCGATAAAATCATAAATATACATCCTGCTTTGCTTCCGAAGTTTGGAGGAAAGGGGATGTATGGCGATCGTGTACACGAAGCAGTGGTGACCGCCGGAGAAAAAGAAAGTGGTATTACTATACATTATATAAATGAACACTATGATGAAGGCAATACTATTTTTCAGGCAAAATGCCCGGTATTGCCCGAAGATTCACCTGCCGATGTGGCAAAGAAAGTGCATTCTTTAGAATATGAATATTATCCGCAGGTAATAGAGAAACTTTTGAGTTGTTGAAAAAATATCTATTGAGGTGCTTGGCATAGTTATTTTATATACATTATTATATAATGCGAATCAGTAGTTGAAACCAGTTAAGAGTTAGTTTTATTCATTTCTGATCGGAAATGAGCAAAACTTATCACAGAGTAACACCGAGTTTAAATCTTTATTGAAACACAGATTAATGCAGATTTTCGCAAAGGGAACCAATAGATAGTAAATAACTACAGTCTTTTAATTTGCGTTCATCAGATAAATATTACTCTGTGTGACGTAGAAAATACAAAGCCATTTGACTCGTTTCTGTTTTTGAACTCAATAACCAACTACTGATTCGCATATATAATATGATTGTTGTTCTGTTTATTCCGTGAAGCGGAATGTGACCAGTAATCCTTTGTGATCGGTAGGCCATACTCCTTTAGGAAGGAGGAATTTATCTTTGGTTGTTTCCTTTACTCTTTGACTGCGCACAATAGAACTTTTAGGGCCGAATATAATTGCTTTTTCTGCTTGTAGCCCTTTCCCTTGATAAAAAATGAAGTCGATTCGTTCACGTTCATCTGCTTTCGGTGCCCAGGTTAACTTTTCGGGGGCTATTAACAGATTGTCCGAAGGATAAGTAAAGCCGGGGTGTGTAAGCGGATCAGGATAAATTTCACGATAGCTGTCAATGAATCCGGCCTCTTCAAGTAGAGTGGTTACTGTCCAGGGGATAACCATACCATTGTGGTCGTACATATCCTTGTTTGTTTCCAACCAGTCACGGTGAGAAGGTTCGTTGAAATCCCCTCCTAAAATAATGCTATATCCGTTGGCCATATCCTTATGGGCTTGGTCAATGAATAGTTTGATGGCATCATCACGTTGCGAGTCTGTATTAACTTTTAACACCTCTTCCACTGTTTGAGGTTTGGGAATTTCTTTCCAGGTAGAACCGTCATATCCACGTACATTGTAGTATGCACAATCCAGATAATCCAAATGAGCTGTGTATACGGCTACCTTGCGTCCGTTAACGGTGGCCAATAGTCTGTAAATACTACCGTGATCTCCGTTTTCGGGAAAAACAGTCAGAGAATCTGTAATGGGATGTTTACTTAGTAGGCCGGTGTCATAGCTATAAAAAGAGTAGTAGGCTAATCCCTTTTCTCGCAAAGAAGACAGGACGCGGGCACTAAAATTGCTTTTGTTATAGTTTCTGACCTCACTAAAGGTGACAAAGTCTGGTTTCAAACGGACAATTTCGTTAATGATAGCGTCGTAACCACCTGGTACAGAAGTTCCTTCTTGCCAGACATTCCATTGCAAAACAGTAAATTCTCCGGCTTTCTTACTGTTTGCAGATAGAGTGCTCAGAAGAAGAAAAGCAAGTAAAAAAAGTTTTTTCATGATATTTAAATAGATTATAATTTCCGGATTTATTAAAAGTGGTGAATGCTTATTTTATTAACTATATAATGATTCTATGCTTTATTTCCTCATAACCTTACAACTTTATTAACATAATTTCTTAACTATCATTTTTATGCTAACAGAAGTACGTACTTTATACCTGTAAAAGTACGTACTTTTTGTATATAAAGTATACTAATTAACGCATAGTTAAATACGTACTTTATTCCGCCATTTTAACCGATATAATATATGCCTCTTTTTCTCTTCTCAGAGGATAATCTCCCCGAAGTTGTTCAAACTGTTCAGGGTGTGATTTTAATCGGTTACTATCTTGGCGCGGATCGTATATTTTTAGTAAAGCTTCCTCTAAAGTTGCAGCTTGTATCAGCTTGTTTTCTGGTTGCATAGGTGAGATGGTATAGTTGGCTTTTATACCAAAATGCCGGCAGAGAGCGTCTAATGACATCCGTGTTGCATTGGCTTTTCCATCTGCTGAATATCCTGCGATGTGAGGGGTTCCTATTATTACTTTATTCAATAACTCAAGATTAATAGCGGGTTCATTTTCCCATACATCAATGATTGCTTCAGAAATGACTCCTGTTTGCAAGGCTTCCAGTAATGCTTTTGTATCAATAACTTCTCCACGGGAAGTGTTGATAATTATGGGTTTGCGTTTGAGAGTACGGAAAAATGATTCGTTTGCCAAATGGTAGGTTTTGTATTTTCCGTCTTTGTATAGAGGGACGTGGAAAGTTATTATGTCACATTCTTGCGCTATTTGTTCTAAAGAACAAAATTCACTATTCCCTTCTTTCTCTTCTCTGGGAAGATCATTCAGCAATATGCGCATCCCTTGTGTCTTTGCTACTTCAATAATTTTACTTCCCACATTTCCAACTCCTACAATGCCTATACACATTTCACTGAGATTCTTGTCTTTGGTGATCTTCAGAAACGAGAGTACGGATTCAATGTATTGTGCTACAGAAGCAGAATTACATCCGGGAGCATTGGTCCAGGTAATGCCAGCTGTACGACAGTATTCTGTATCAATGTGATCGAATCCGATGGTTGCAGTTGCAATGAATTTAACCTGGCTACCTTCAAGCAGTTCGCGGTTGCAATAAGTTCTTGTACGGACAATTAGTGCGTCAGCATCCCGTATGAGTTCTGGTGTAAAGTCTTTTCCTGATATGTAAACAACTTCCTCCGCTATTTTTTTGATAGCCTCTTGTATATAAGGAATCTTGTCGTCTATAATAATTTTCATATCATTTTTCATTTTTGGCAAAAATACAAAAAAAATAGTATCTTTGTCGGGACTTGATAGGTAAAAAACTACTGCCTGATGGCAAAGACGACTCGCTTTAAAGCTGTAAGATAGAAATAAATATGAATATCATTCAGATTTTTGCATCTCCTGTTTGGGGAGGAGGTGAACAATATATATATGACTTGGCTGTAGCTTCTACGAGTCACAGGCATGCTGTCACCTTTTTCTCACGGAAAAGTTCTGTTATAGCTCAGAGAGTTGCAGGAATCGATGGGGAGTATTACCAGTTACCTTTCAAAGGAATTATAGATTTTTACTCGGTTATCCGGTTAAGTAAGTATTTGAAAAGCCATCCTACGGATATTATACATATCCATTGCTTTAAAGAGATGTTTACTGTTATTCTTGCCAAACGTATTTCCGGAAGTAAAGCAAAGATTGTTCTCACGAGGCATCTTATTAAAAAAGGGAAAAATAATCCTCTCTATCTTTGGGCCTATCGTCATATAAATCGTATCGTGTTCGTATCACGGCTTGGTGAACAAACTTTCTTAGGTTCAGTTCCCGGTTTCCCTAAAGAACGCAGTATCGTTGTTCACAACAGTATTCCTTCTTATATAGAACCTATAGTTAAGTCGGAAACCCTTCGTGAAAGGTTTCATATTGCTAAAGAGTGTCCGTTGATTGTTTTTGTAGGGAGAGTTGTTCCGGCGAAAGGCATACTTCAGCTGATTGCAGCATTAGGCAAACTTCATCATCTTAATTTCTTTTCAGTAATTATAGGTAAGGGACAGGATGATTTTGTCGAGCGATTGAAAGCACTTGTGGCTTCAGAAGGGCTGGCTGATAAAGTTGCATTTCTGGGACATTCGGATAAAGTGCGTGCACTTATTGCAGATGCTGATATCGGAGTTGCTCCTTCTTTGTGTCAAGAGGCTTTCGGATTGACTGCTATAGAATTTATGCAGGCAGGAAAATGTATTGTAACGACGGATAATGGGGCACAAGTGGAATTTATTAAGCATGGAAGTAATGGCTGGTTAGTGGCACCAGGTGATGTTGATGCTTTGTCTCAGGCGTTGTCAACGCTGATTTCGGATTCTGAAACACGTAATCGTTTGGGGGATCAGGCTAAAAAATATTTTCAGGAAGAATTGACTTATGATAAGTTCTATGAAGCTATAATGCGCGTTTATAGTATGGATGTATAATTAAAAGTAAGAAAGGATTGTTCGTCTGAGAAAAATTCTTTAGCTTTGTCTTATTGTACATTCATTAAAATGATTATAACTATGACATTTAGTAACCTTTGCAATGACATTTTTGGGAAATCGACCAGCGATTATCATATTACAGATAGTGTGGATGCTCCGATGAATAACCCATATGAGTTGAAAACGATTGAATATTATTTGTATTTAAAGAACTGGATTGATGCTGTGCAATGGCATTTTGAAGATATAATCCGTGATCCTCAGATTGACCCGGTAGAAGCATTGAAGTTGAAACGCAGAATTGATAAGTCCAACCAGGATCGTACGGATTTGGTGGAATTGATTGACAGTTATTTCTTTGATAAATATAAAGATGTTGTTTCTCTGCCAAACGCTACGATTAATACGGAAAGTCCTGCTTGGGCCGTTGATCGTCTCTCCATACTTGCTTTGAAAATCTACCATATGCAGCAGGAAGTAGATCGCACGGATACAACGAAAGAACATCATGACCAATGTCTTGCTAAACTTTCTATTCTGTTGGAACAACAGAAAGATCTGTCAACGGCTATTGACCAATTGTTGACTGATATTGAGGCCGGCAGAAAATACATGAAGGTATATAAGCAGATGAAGATGTATAATGATCCGGCTTTGAATCCGGTGCTTTATGCTAAAAAATAAACGATGGCCCGTATCCTTATCATTCGTTTCTCAGCACTTGGTGATGTTGCTATGACTATTCCGGTAGTCTATTCGTTGGCAACCCAGTATCCTCAGCATGAAATTACTGTGTTGAGCCGTGGGGTGCTACAGCCTCTTTTTCAAGGTTTACCAGCCAATGTACATTTTATAAGTGCAGATCTTACCGGTAAACATAAGGGACTTTGGGGATTGAATATACTTTATTCGGAGTTGAAAAAACTTCATTTCGACTATGTGGCTGATTTTCATAATGTGCTGCGTACGAAATATATCCGTTTAAGGTTTAGAATGTCCGGAGTTCCGGTAGCATTTATTGATAAGGGCCGAAAAGGAAAAAAGAAGTTAGTACGGCGTCATAACAAGGTATTGGAAAATCAGAAAAGCTCTTTCAGGCACTATGCAGATGTATTGGAGGAGTTAGGCTTTCCGGTTTTGTTGAATTTTACTTCAATCTATGGTGAAGGAAAAGGAGATTTTTCTTTAATAGAACCTGTAACCGGAGAAAAAGAGAAAGGGATAAAATGGATCGGTATTGCTCCCTTTGCCAAGCATGAAGGGAAAATATATCCCATAGAACTGCAAGAGAAGGTGATCGCCCATTTCGCTCAACGTTCGGATGTTAAAGTTTTCCTGTTTGGTGGAGGCATGGACGAACAGAATGTTTTTGATTCATGGATGTCAAAGTACCCATCTGTGACGTCTATGATCGGTAAATTAAATATGAATACGGAACTGAATCTGATGAGCCATCTGGATGTGATGCTCTCTATGGATTCGGCTAATATGCATTTGGCTTCATTGGTAAATACTCCGGTGGTTTCCGTTTGGGGAGCAACTCATCCTTACGCTGGTTTTATGGGCTGGAAACAGTTGCCAATCAATACAGTACAGCTTGATTTATCTTGCCGTCCCTGTTCGGTATATGGGCAGAAACCCTGTTTTCGCGGGGATTATGCTTGTATGAGAAATATTAAACCAGAGCAGATAATAAGTAAAGTGGAAGGTCTGTTGATTGATTAACCGGAAAAGTAAAGAAGAAATGAGACTTGCCATTGTTGTTCCCTGTTATAAAGAAGAAGCGGTATTGGTTGAAACAACTAAACGTTTGACCAAGGTGATGGAGGCGCTCATTAACAGGAAACTGATAACACCCAATAGTTTTATTCTTTACGTAAATGATGGAAGTACAGATGGAACATGGTCTTTGATTTCAACTCTTCATTCAAATAACAAATCTATTTGTGGGGTCAATTTAGCCAGTAATGTAGGACATCAGAATGCATTAATGGCGGGACTTACTGTTGCCGGAAGGTTTTGCGATATAGCCATTTCTATTGATGCCGACTTGCAGGATGATACTGCTGTTATAGAAGAAATGGTCATTAAATATAAAGAAGGATTTGATATCGTTTATGGTGTACGTAAAAGTAGAACTTCTGATACCTTCTTTAAGCGTTTTACGGCTTTAAGTTTTTACAAATTTATGCGTGCTATGGGGATAAAGTCGGTTTATAATCATGCTGACTATCGCCTAATGAGTAAGAGAGCCATTGAGCAGTTGGGTAAGTTTCGTGAAAGAAATCTTTTCCTTAGAGGTATTGTACCACTAATTGGCTATAATACAACCTCCGTATATTATGATAGGGTTGAGCGATTTGCTGGAGAGTCCAAATATCCCTTTAATAAAATGCTGAACTTCGCAATAGATGGTATTACCTCTTTTTCTGTGAAACCGGTGAGGATGATTCTTCTGGTGGGAGTATTGTTTCTATTAATAACTTTAGGTGTATTGGTCTATACCTTACATTCACTCTGGATTGGTCATGTGGTGCCGGGATGGACTTCACTGATGCTTTCTGTCTGGTTTGTGGGAGCTGTCATTTTGATTAGCCTTGGCATTGTGGGCGAATATATCGGGAAAATATATATTGAGGTGAAAGATAGGCCTCGGTATAATATTGAATCTGTTTTATTGAATAATGAAGATACGGAAGAACCGGACACGAAGACTACGCACGACTAAGGTAATGGAAGGAATGTTGAAATCAAAAGAAAAGCGATACGAATTTATTCGGTTTTGTGTGGTCGGAGTAGTAGCTTCGGGTCTACATTATGGGGCTTACTATCTGTTGCAAACAAAGATTGATGTAAATGTTGCCTATACAGTGGGATATTTGATTAGCTTGATTTGTAATTTCTTTCTCACTTCGTATCTTACTTTCCATAGTTCACCTTCTATCAGGAAGGCCCTGGGTTTCGGAGGAAGTCATCTGATTAACTATTTGATTCATTTGTCTTTTCTGAACCTCTTTTTGTATTTAGGAATTTCAAAGGTATTGGCTCCTGTTTTAGTTTTAGCTATTGCAGTTCCGATAAATTTTATATTACTTCGTTGGGTTTTTAAGCATAAAAATAAGTAAGTGTATGAAAACTGTTTTGTATTATTTTATTTTTTTCTTTTGGTTTATTGCTTCTTTGTTACCGTTGCGATTTCTCTATATATTCTCTGATTTATTGTATTTTCCACTTTATTATTGTGTTCGTTATCGAAGGAAGATTGTTCGGAAAAATCTGATTGAATCTTTCCCTGAAAAGGAGCTGGGGGAGATACAAAGAATAGAGAAAGCATTCTATCATTATTTTTGTGATTATATGGTGGAAACGATTAAGCTGTTTTCTATGAGTGAAAAGCAGATGCGCAGACGGATGACTTTTGGTGGTGTGGAAAAGATAAATGAAATTATTAAAGATAGGGATTGTGTCGTTTATTTGGGACATTATTGTAATTGGGAGTGGGTGGCTTCTTTACCTTTACATTTGGATATTGATAAAGACCTTGTGGTAGGACAGATTTATCACCGATTGGAAAGTCCGGCTTTTGATCAGCTATTCCTGCGAATGCGAAGTCGTTTTCGTGCAGTTAATATAGAGATGTTCATGGCTTTACGTCAATTGGTACGTTATAAACAGCAAAAGAAGCGTTTTATCATTGGCTTTATATCCGATCAGTCTCCCAACTGGAATTTTGTGAATATGTGGACTGACTTTCTGAATCATAAGTCCTCATTCTTTGTTGGTGCAGAAGGCATTGCCAAAGCAACCGATGCTGTAGTCGTGTATATAGATGTACAAAGAGTAAGAAGAGGGTATTATCATGCAGAGTTTATCCTGATGACCGATCAACCCAAATCCTTCCCGAATTATGAAATAACGGTTGATTATGCCCGGCGCCTGGAGGCGACTATTCAGCGAGCTCCTCAATTTTGGTTGTGGAGTCATAATCGGTGGAAAAGGACCTACGAAGAATATCTGAGAAGAAATCAGAAATAATTATTTTACAGCGAGAGGTAATGTTCCATCATTTGCCGGGTTAATATCTCTTGTCCGAAACGAGCAGCATACTCTGTTCCTTTTTCAATCATTTCCTGTTGTAAGGTGGGATTTGCCATGACTCGATCTATGGCATCAGCAAGTTCCTGTTCATTTTCGGGATTTATGTAGATGGAATGGTCTCCACCTGCTTCTTCCAGACAAGAACCTGTAGCTCCGATTACAGGAATTTTACTGTTTAATGCTTCCAGAATAGGAATACCGAATCCCTCAAAAAAGCTTGGATAGATAAATAGAGAGGCCATTTGATAGATAGCAGGGAAATAACGGAACGAAACGTTGTGCAACATCAGGAGTCGATTCGACAGTCCGTTCTCCCGGGCATACTGAAGAACAGTATCCGCATAAGGGGTATGTTTTCCTATCGCTACCAAAGGTAAGTCACAAGAGGCTTTTGTAAGGGCCTTAGCTATTAACAACAGATTTTTGCGGCTTTCAATACTTCCCACATATAAAAGATATTTTTCCGGAAGCCCGTACTGTTTGCGTGCTTCTTCTTTCAAACCGGAGTCTGCCGGGTGGAGAAAACTTTCATCACATCCTTGATAAATCACTTTTATTTTTTCTGCCGGAATATCAAAATAGTGTATAATGTCTCTTTTAGTACATTCGCTTACAGCGATAATACTGTTGGCTATCTGGCAGGCCCGGCGAAATTTATAAGTATATATGTTGCGGTCTATATATGAATAAAAGTTAGGATAGCGAAGGAAAATCAGGTCATGAATCGTAACGATACTTTTGATTTCTTTCAACCGTTCGATCCCTAAAGGGAGTTCGTTGCTAAGCCCGTGGAAAATAGCCGGATGATCGTTTTGCAGCTGTCTTTTGATGCCACTGACACGCCACAATGAAGATAGGCTTTTCCAGATAGCTTTATCGGGATAACAGACAACACAATTCTCTTGCTGTGACAAATTGCCCAATAACTTTGCTTTTCGTTCATTGGGAGTGTATAACAGGTATTTGTTTTCAGGGCAGTAACGGCTTAAACCTTCAATAACAAAGCGGCTGTAATTGCCGAGACCTGTACGGTTTTGTGCTGCTCTTTTGGCATCAAAAGCTATTTTCATTCGTTTTATAATTTCTGGTTTATAGGTTACAAAGGTAAGTGTTTTTGGGTATTTTAATGGCAGAACCAATTAAATATATTAATTTTGTCGCTGTTATACTTGATATTACACCAATATGAAAAAATCTTTTTCTTTCCTTCCTTATATACGAGTGGTGCTTGCTGCACTGTGTAATCTGGCGCTGTCTTATCTTCTTTTTATGATTTGTCGGTTTGTCTTTTTATGGGTCAATTATTCTTATTATTCAGAACTGACAGGCACCGAGTTGATGACTATACTTAAAGGAGGATTGGTTTTTGATACATCTGCTATTGTTTATATCAATGCTTTGTACATCCTTCTGATGTTTTTCCCATTACACTATAAAGAATATAAACGCTATCAGCAAGTGACAAAAGGCGTTTTTGTCTTTACTAATAGTATTGCCTTGATTATGAATCTAATGGATACGGTCTATTTTCAGTTTACCAATCGCCGTACCACTGCTTCCGTTTTCAATGAATTCAGCAATGAGAATAACATAGCGGGTATTATCGGAGTAGAATTGCTGAATCATTGGTATCTGACTTTGCTGGCTGTTGTGTTGATTTATGGCATGTTTAAGTTATACAGAAAGCCTTTTGGAAAATCAGAAAATCTAAATCCGTGGGGGTATTACGGAATACAGTTGGTTTGTCTTGTTGCTGTCATACCTTTTTGCATATTTGGTATGCGTGGCGGCATCGGAGCTGCTGTGCGACCTATTACGGTTAGTAATGCCAACCAATATGTCAATCGTCCCATTGAGACAGGGCTGGTGCTTAATACTCCTTTTGCGATGATACGTACTATTGGTAAAAAGCCGTTTGTAGTACCTGCCTATTATAAAGATGAGGCTGCGATGGAGGCGGTTTATACACCTGTTCATACTCCGGCGGATAGTGTGCAGTTCCGTCCGCTGAATGTGGTGGTATTTATCATGGAGAGTTTCGGAAAGGAATACATTGGTGCTTTAAATAAAGATTTGGATGGGGGAGCTTATAAGGGATATACCCCGTTCCTGGATTCATTGATTTCAGAGAGTCTCACATTTGAATACTCATTTGCCAACGGGCACAAAAGTATTGATGGGATGCCTTCCGTATTGTCCGGTATTCCTATGTTTGTAGAACCTTTTTTCCTGACGCCGGCTTCAATGAATAAAGTATCCGGTATTGGGGGCGAGTTACGTAAAAAGGGATACTATACGGCTTTCTTCCATGGTGCCGAAAATGGTTCAATGGGCTTTGAAGCTTTTTCGCGGGCTACAGGTTTTCAGGATTATTATGGGCGTACAGAATATAATAACGATGATGATTTTGACGGTCGCTGGGCTATCTGGGACGAAGAGTTTTTCCAGTTTTTTGCAGATGAGCTTTCTTCTTTCCGTCAACCTTTTGCAGCTGCTCTTTTTAGTGCTTCTTCCCATCATCCGTTTGTAATACCCAAACGATATACGGGTAAGTTTCCCAAAGGGACATTGCCTATTCATCAGTGTATTGGTTATTCGGATTATGCGTTGAAGCGTTTTTTTGAGAAGGCTTCTCATGAATCCTGGTTCAACAATACGTTGTTTGTGATCACAGCCGATCATACCAATCAAACGGAACATCCCGAATATATGACTGAAAGCGGCACATTTGCTGTACCCGTCATTTTCTATCAGCCGGGTAGTACATTGAAAGGGCATATCGATGCTATAGCCCAGCAAATAGATATAATGCCTACTGTATTGGGATATTTGGGATATGACAAGCCTTACATTTCTTTCGGATGTGATTTGCTTACTACTCCCACCAGTCAGACTTCCGCAGTGAATTATATAGGCGGTGTTTATCAATATCATAAAGGTCGTTATTTGCTTCAGTTTGATGGTAAAGAGTCCGTTGCACTGTATGACTTTGTTTCAGATCGTTTGCTGGAACATAATTTGTTAGGTACTTTACCCGAAATGCAATCTTCTATGGAATCAGAGTTAAAGGCAATAATTCAGCAATATATGACGAGGATGAATACGGATAAGCTGGTGTGTGAGTAAAGTTTATTCGTAGTTTTTGGAGAACTAAAAGACTGCTTGGATCTATAAAAACAGTTCCTTTAATAGAGGAAAAAATGATACATTTCTTGGTTTTGTAAGTCTTTGTAAATCAATAAGATATATGGTTGTGTTTTTCTCTACGAGAAACGGGGCGAAACTCTACGAGAAATGATGTGAAACTCTACGAGGAACGGGGCGAAACTCTACGAGGAACATACCGGGTGTTTATAAGATATTACATTTGCAGAGGATAATAATAAAATTATTTTCTGGGAGATGTGCTGTAAAATATCTTTGTTGTAGTGTTTTATTTATGCTTAATGAAGCGGTAGTATCTTTCAAACAAGGTGGGAGAATAGTTGAATAACCGTATATAAAAAGATGATCTCTGGGGCTTTAATGGATATAAACCTTCCTCTTTAATTTTCTGTATTAACTCTTTTTGGATGGAATGTCCGTCCCTGATACTGCGTTTGAATATCATTATCACTCTGTTTGCAATGTGGTTGTTGAAATAGGATATGATTTTAGGATCATTTTCGTGTTCAAGTCTGAACCTATTGAGTGAACCCATAGCAGTGAGCATATCATAAAAGTTACTTTCTTTGTAGGTATGCATGAATGACTCTTCATTCTGGAAATAGTTGTAGAAAGTCAGGGGATAATATTTAATGCGCTTAGCTATGTAAATAGCTTTGGGAGTGAACTCCTCATCTTCATGTCCGATAGAAAGGAAAGAGAGGTTATTCTCGGTAATGAAAGAGCGACGATATGCATACAATGGAATCATCGGCGGATAATTTTCTCTGATTAGAAACTGTTTGCCGGAGACAATTTTTTCGTCATTCTTATCAATATGATATCCGCCCTTCCGTTGAGTTCCGTTGGGAAGTATATATTGGTAGTTCATTAACATCATATCCAGTTGATTTCCGGACATCTCCTTATAAATTTCCTTTAAACAGTTGGGTATAATGCTATCATCTGCATCTAAGAATAAGAGATATTCTCCTGTTGCTTCTTTTACACCTCTGTTTCGGGATGCACTAAGCCCGCTGTTGGGGGTAGATACATAACGGACAAATGAGTATTGTTTACATAATACATCTAAAAGGCTTTGAGTGTTGTCTGTAGAACCATCATTGATCACAATCGCTTCATAATTATTAGTTGGCATGTCTTGTACAGACAATGACAGGAGACATCTCTCAATATACTTTTGTGCATTGTAAGCTGGTATGATAATAGAAATTTTGATATCCATTATTTGAGGAGTTTGAATTTAAAAAATGCCTTGATAGTTGCTACTATTTTATTATGCAATAAATATTGAGACTTTTTATAATTATGTATCATAGCTTGTCTCCAGAGCTTGTCTTTGTAGAGTTTTACTGATTTATTTCTCAAAAGGCATTCTCTGCAGAAAGTTTCATATTCTTTTATCCATTCTTCCGGGAATGTTTTTCTCTTGCGATGTGCCAACTCGTAATGAAGTTCAATAATATGTTCATTGTAACGAACTCCTAAATCCTCCATCATTTGTTTGTAAACCAGGTAGGCATCTCTTTGCTGTTTATCAAAAGATATGGAGGATATCTGCGAATCAGAGATCTTGTAGTACATCAGGAAATGGGGAATAACATGGAATTTCAGTTTTTTTATGGCATTGGCCCACAAATCATAATCCTCTGCATAGTGATTTTCTTTATATTCAAGCCCGGATTGCTTAAAAGACTGGCGGCGAATGAAAGCTGTGGATTGTTGAAATGCACAGCGCAAGAACATCTCAACAGCTATTTTATCATGTTTTACCGGAAATGTAAATTTACCTGTTATGTCACCTTGTTGGTTGATTAATTTCACAAAACTACCACAGATATCAATGTCCGGATGCTGCTCCATAAAGTTGTATTGCTCTTCTAATCTATTGGGAAACATAATGTCATCCGCATCACAGAATGCAATATAGGTTGATTGTGCGAGTTTAATACCTTTATTCCGGGTACCTCCGGCTCCTAAATTCTTCTCGTTTTTAACAATGTAAATACGAGGATCGGAGAAAGAATTAGCTATTTCTAAAGTATTGTCTTTTGAACAGTCATCAATAAGTATTAGCTCAAAGTCTGTGAAAGTTTGATTAAGAATACTGTCTAAAGTCTCTTTTAGAAAAGAGGCTGCATTATACATTGGAACGATTATACTGACTTTTGAAGTACGGCTATAGGCTGTCGTATCCATTCTTTGCTCGTATTATTTTTTTGTTGAGTGCAAGATTGGAAATTTCCATATTCTTTTCTTCACAGTTTCTTGAATTCAAAGGATGGTGAAGGTGGTAAGCTATTGCTTTAAATTTCACTTTTTTCATCTTAATTCCTGAGTTATGAAGACGGATAGCAAGCTCTATATCCTCGTGTCCCCAGCCGTTAATATCATTATTATAGCCATTCACTGCAATAAAGTCTTTCTTCCAATAAGCCATATTACACCCTTTTACATGTGTTACATCTTCCGATACTCCACTGAATATATTTGCAAGGAAAGGTATTCTGAATGCATTAAACTTATTGTTACTTCTCATTAAATTACTTTTCTGGGGACGAAGCGCATTGCGGTGCAGAAAAAATCTTGTTTTAAATGCATTGATGAGTGTACGGCCACCTCTTATGAAATATCCAGGCTCAGCTATCTCAAGATGATCTGCTATAAAATAGGGATGCAATAATATATCCCCATCAATTTGGATGATGTAATCTCCGGTAGCTGCTTTGACAGCCTTATTCATAATCATCGTTTTCCTAAATCCTTTATCCTCGTGCCAAATGTGTTGTATGGGGATAGGATATTCTGTCTGAAGCTCTTTAATCATATTCTGAGTTTCAATGGTAGAGCCGTCATCCGCTATAACAATTTCGTGCGGATATTGGGTCTGATGCAACACTGTCATAAGGCTAAGTCTTAACGCTTCAGGCCAATTGTAGGTTGAAATGATTAATGAAACTTTCATTGGATATATCTTAATCAGCTTTTGTTTTACTATGTAAAGTAATAAATGCAAAGATAGGGGAAATACTGCATATTTTTGCTCTTTTTTCGGAAAAAGTCTTTTTCTATTAATTATGTCCAACTATATTTGACTATCTTTACCACCTAAATTTACGAAAAGCGGGATATATATATGCAAATCTCTGTTATTATACCAGCTTATAATGCTGTAAAATATTTAAACAGATGTATAGAGTCAGTTGCCAATCAGGATTTACCATATGATTGTTATGAAGCAATTGTAATAAATGATGGTTCAACGGACAACTCCATTGAAATATTGGATTCTTTGTGTGAGAAATATTCATTTTTAAAGTATATTGATGTTGAAAATGCGGGAGTTAGTTGTGCAAGGAATAAGGGAATATTAGAGGCTTGTGGTGAGTATTTGCTTTTTTTGGATGCTGACGATTGCTTCTATCCGAATGTTTTTGAACGTATTTATAAGGAGATGTCTGATGGTAAATTGGATATGATGTTGTTGAATTATAAGCATATTTCTTTGGATGGAAGTTTTTTAGAGCAACCTTATCATATGGAATTAAATGATTCAAATATCATTTCCGGAAGAGAGTTTCTTTTGAGGGATTTTTATCCGGCAATGGTTCCGCTATATGTTTATAAACGCACTTTTCTTATTGCTAATCAATTAAAGATGATTCCTATTAGGCATGAGGATGAAGAGTTCGTGCCAAGAGCTATTTTTTATGCAAACAGAATAAAATATCTACCTTTGTGTTTTTATTCTTATTTCCAAAATAGCGGTTCTTTTATGAATCAGTATTGTGAATCTAATGCACTATATATGGTTGCGGCTATGGTATCGCTGAATAATTTTAAAATTACTGTTAGTAATGATCCAAAGATAGTAGCCTATTTTGATGATCACATTGCTGTGATTATTATGAGATTATTTAAGAATAGCATTCGCTGCGGTGGACGAGGACAGGCTGATATGATAAAAAAAATAAAAGAAGGAGGATTACTCCCTCTTAAACCCCGTAAAACTTCTTTTTATTATTGGATGTTTAATATGTCACCGTTTTTTTTCGAAAGGTATTACCGCTTTATAAAACAAAGACCTAAAAAGTAATGGATAAAAAACGAATTTTGTTTTTACATAACGAATTTCCTAGTGGTGGAGCAGATAGAGTGACTATTGATATTGCTGGTTATATATCTCATTATGGATTTGAAGTATATGTTCTGGCAAGAGAAATACGTGATAAGTTTCTATCCAACATAGTACTTTTGGAGCTGCCGGACAAAGCAAGCGTTAATAGCAAAGAAAATGCAGATGCTATTATTGAGACTTTGAAGCAGTTGAGAATTGATATATTTGTTTTGCCTGTTCAAACATTGTCGCATCTGGCACATATACGGAATAATACTAATTGTAAAATAATATTCGCTTTGCATAGTGTTCCTTTTTGGGAGATTGGGCATGATCTTTACAATAAAAAGAAAAAAGCATGGCATTCATTATTCGGGCGAATAAAGTGGATTTTATTTACTTATCCTAAAACCGTTTGGTTTAAGAAATACTATAAACGTCTTTTGGGCGATTACCGTAGGATATACGAACTGGTGGATGTATATACGGTCTTGTGCGAAGGGTATAAACAGACGCTGATTGATAAAATAGGATTGTCTCCTGAGGAAAATAAGATATCTGTAATTCCTAATTCGGAAAAACGGGTTGAGAATATTAATCCGAATAAAAAGAAACAAATTTTATTTGTAGGGCGTATGACTTATGAAGACAAACGTATAGATCGTTTGATAGATATTTGGGAGCTGATTTATAGAGAAGTACCGGATTGGGAGTTGATTTTGGTTGGCGACGGGGATGAAAAAGTGTTTCTTCAACAGAGAGCGCAAAAAAAACAGTTACAGCGTATCAGCTTTGTAGGATATAGTAGCTGTGTTGATAAATATTATTACAATGCTTCGGTGCTATGCTTGACTTCTAATTATGAAGGATGGCCACTTTGCCTTACCGAAGCTCAGGCAAATGGGGTGATACCTGTTGCTTTTGATTGCGTAGCGGGCATACATGAAATTATATCCCCTTCGGGGGAAAATGGAATACTCGTACCTCCTTTTTCTTTAAAAGAATATGCGCGTTTGTTAATTGACTTATTGAATGACGCTGATAAACTGCAAAAAATGAAAGGGAATGTTATTCGTAAGTCTATGGATTATGCTCCGGAGGTAATTGGTGAAAAATGGCTAAGGCTATTTGAATCATTATTGTTGTCATCGAAAAAAGAATGGAATTAATAAATTAGAAATTGTTTATGATGGTTAACTTATCATCTCCTTTGGTTTCTGTAATTATACCTGTTTATAATAGTGAGCTTTATTTAGAGGCGTGTATTGAAAGCGTGATTGGGCAAAGTTATTCTACACTGGAAATAATAATAGTTAATGATGGCTCTACAGATGATAGTTTTACTATTATGGAGACGTATGCCAAACTTGATGAACGTATTATTATTATAAATAAGAGAAATGGAGGGTTGCCGTCTGCGCGAAAATCAGGGATTGATATTGCTAAAGGGAAATATATTCAACACCTGGATAGCGATGATGTTTTGCTGCCCGGAGCGGTTGAACATTTGGTAGATAAAGCTGAAAATTCCGATGCTGATATTGTTGCAGCACCTTTTTATTTTTGTACATTAGGAAAAGAACCTAAAAGATCTGTATCGATGACTTTTGATACATTATCCGGAATGGAATATTTTAGAGAGATTCTTCAGGGTAGAGGATACTGGAGTGTGTGGGCTAATTTTCAGAAGCGTTCTTTATTCCTTGACCATTCTATAGAGCATGTTCCCGATATTTCTTTAGGTGAAGATGCCATACTGATGGTTCAGCTTCTTTCTTTTGCTCAAAGGGTAGTGACTATCGATATACCTATTTTAAATTATTATGTGCGTCCAAATTCTCTGTCACGTTCGGAGGTAGTAAGTGACAGGATGTATAAAGACCTTAGAGCTTATCCTACTTGGATAGAGCATTATTTACAGAGAAAGGGGTTAATTAGAGAGTTCGAGGAGGATTTAGCGCATTTGCAACTTCAGAATCTTTTTTTGGCAATGTATTGGAAGCGATATGAAGATGCACCTGCAGATCTGAGAAAAGCGGCTAATGATCTAAAAAGAATGCCCGGATTACGGGCTGGGTTGACTAAACGTCAATTAAAGGTTCTATCAGTTTATCAATTGTCAGGTTGGTTAGGTGATTTATATCTATCTTATTATCGTAGTAGAGGGAAAATATAAATAAAATGAAGAGTTTAGATTACGAGATTTATAAGATCCTAACGAAGAGTAAATTAATCTCTTCTAAAGTGGTAGTATTATTGGATGGAGGCATTTGCTCACAAATGCATCAGTATCTGTTAGGACAATGTTTTGTCGATAAAGGGGAGTCTGTTTATTATGATTTATCATTTTTTGAGGATTGGGGAAGTGATCTTAATCAGTGTTTTGTTCGTAATTTTGATTTGTTAAAAGCTTTCCCTCATTTATGTTTGAAAGAGGCTTCCAAGACAATGATTCGTGTTTATAAACGGAAATTTTATTTTTTGGGAAATAAAACAGAAGGCAATTTGAAAATTGACGATTATTCATTTTTGCAATGTACTGCTCCTGTTTATCTGGGAGGCTACTACCAGTTGCCTCCAGAACTTTGGTTAGAAAAATTTCGTCAATTATTTAAGTGGGAGAGTAATATTTTGGATGAACGGAATGAGATATTATGTAATGAAATAGCGGATTGTCCTTCCAGTGTTGCCGTGCATGTGCGAAGAGGGGATTTAAAAGGGGAGGTTTTTGCTTATGGAAAACCTGCAACTTTGAATTATTTTCAGAAAGCAATTCATTTTCTCAATGACAAGTTACAGAATCCTTTTTTTTATTTTTTCTCAGATGAACCGGATTGGGTTGCCAAAGAGCTTGTTTGTGATTTGCCATTGTCAGATAATTATAGTGTTGTTGATATAAACGGTTCTGATAAAGGATATATGGATTTATATCTTATTTCCCACTGTAAACATCAAATCACAAGTAAAGGCACATTGGGGAAATATGGCGCTTTATTGGATGATAATATTGGAAAATATGTAATACTCTGTGACGATGTAACTGAATATAGTTGGAGAAAGCTATTGCAAAATCCTGTCTATCTATAATCTGATTTTATATTTATTATTGTTTTAGTATCTACCTTTGTAGTATGAGTTAGTTTATATTAAATGTATGAAGTAATTTGTACTACAAAAATAAGAGCTAATGTTCATAACTTCTGTCTTGTTTGCAGAATCTTTTATGTGTGTTAATGCTTTGCACACCAAATGAATAACAAAGTTTCCGTAGTGTAAATTTGATCTTAGAAGGTCTTTGCTATTTGTAAATACTCTTTTTAAATGGTTACTTTCTGGGAATATTAAAGATAATTCTTATTTAAAAACAGAATATTCGTATTCTGATAAATATTCCTTCGTAAGTTTAGATGCAATTAGAAATCTGAAATATATTCGTATTAATGATGAGGTGACTCGTCTGACTCATTATTTGTCTGATGAATTTAAAGAGGATTTAAATCGTCTCTCTGCGGATAGGCTTATAGAGAGGTGTGGAACTCATGTTCTAACTGATTTTGTAATTGATGGACGTTATAAATTAATGTTTAGGTCTGTTATTACCAAAACTAGAGACGCTTCTATAAAGAAAGAAACTGTAAACTCAGGATTCAAATCTTCTTTAGGGAAAATGGGGTTTGAGTATAATTTAGACTATGATAAAACAATTGATGAAAGTCTTGTAAAAGAGAACCAATGTAAAGAATTGTATGTGCTGTTTTATGGTGGTAGTGGTACTAATTTGAAGTATGATTTGGAAAAGGGAATGCCTACTAGTGTCGATATACAAGGTTGGGAGAAATCAGTTTCCTTGGGAAACGCTTGCCTTAATGAAATTATTTGGAAAGAAACTTATCCTATTTATAGTTTTATTTCAGATCCCCAAAAGAGAGAGGAAATTAAAACTGCAGTTAAACGATATATAAAATCTGCTCAATTGAATGTTTTGGAGGTGTTACCTTTAAAAACTTATTTTCATGCAGATACGGGCAAGGGGACCAATCATGATACTACTACTTATCCTTATGATGATGATAATAGGGATAATGGATGGGTTTTCTCTCGTTTAGAAGGATTTGTATTAAAAAAGCAAGTGTCTGGAACAATACCTCTATATCAATATTATTCTGATACAGGATTTAATCATTGTACTACAACGATGCCTAATATGCATCTAATCTATTCTGGTTGGGTCATGAATGGTCTTTTGGGGTATGTTTATGAACATTCTACAATGGATACAGAAATATTATATGAATATTATAATGCAGGACAAGGAGATCATTATACATCTACGTTTCCAACATTGGTCCAATCATATCCGGAATATGTTCGTTTTGAGCATACTTCAGGTTATATTTATCCTGCAAATTGACGTAAGATAGAAGACTTTGTAGAAATGAAGGTAAAAAAGTAAGAGGTGGTTGGCTAAGACTACCTCTTACTTTTACTTTTTTAGAATATTTTTACAGGATAAAGTTAGCTGAATTATTGTACATAAGTAAAACTACTGTTTATATACAGTTCTTTTGTAACAGTTCTGCTCTTTCAGTGGATTAAAAACTTGTTGTATATTAGGTAAAACTCTACACCGTTATTACCATTCAGATAATTTGTCAATATGCATATCTTCAAAAAAGATTAAATATTTTCGATAGAACCATTTGTAATAAGTCTCTATTTTTTTTGTTATTTTATTCCCTTTGAATTCTTTTTTTCTGGCTCCCCAGATAGGAAATAGTACTTGAGTTTTCCAACCTTCTTCACCACCATATACTTCGGTACTGGAAATTTGTATACTATCATAGGATTTTACTAGTAAGGAAAAGACACTTTGATCGTGTCGATTCTCTCTGAATCCTGATAAATTAGGAACTTGGGACCTTTTATCGGTAGTTAGATCATAATGATTCATATGTATGTCATACCATCTATCAACGAGTTGTTGTGACATGTCTGTTTTTCTTAGAATGAAGCAGCCGGCCCAAGCCTGGTAACTATCTGTGTATGCTGGATCTTCATATACATTGAAAAATTTGAATAAGTCCCCCTTGGTCCATAGTTTCTCTACATTTCCTTCTTGGCGGAAGTAGAGAATGCCAGTTTTATTTTTTCGGACCATATTAAGATATTCTTTGAATCTTTGCTCACCTCTAATATTGAATATATTACCTACATCTGACCATATAACTATATCATCTACATTGATCTGATCAAATATTTTCTTTACAAAATAGGGCTTCCATTTCCAGTAACCATATCCACGAAGGTGACGGATAGGATGAAATTCTTTTTTGAAATAAGGATCAAAATCCTTTTCTGTATAAAAATAGACTTCGTCTATCATCTTAAAATCTTTCACTTCATTTTTTAAACGATTGATTGATTTCTGAAGCCTGGAGTCTGCAAAACAGATAAAATAAATCTTTGAACTCATTTTGTTTTAGATTTGAAAATGTGAAGATATATATTTTTAGATTATGATACCAAATAATTTCGTATTGTTTTGAAGTATTTGTTATTATGGAGACTTTACAGACAATTTATGAAGGACTTTACATTAATTTATAAGGAAACGGTTTTTACTAAAAGAAATATCTCCTATCTTTGCACCCTAATTCATTTAATGACAAACTAATGAAGGAATTCTTTCAACTCATGCGCCGATTCGTGGCGCCTTACAAGAAATATTTAGGATGGGCTATATTGTTGAATATACTGTCTGCTGTACTTAATGTTTTCTCATTTACATTGATTATTCCGATTTTACAAATTCTGTTTAAGATGGATAATAAAGTTTATGAGTTTATTCCTTGGGATGCGAGTGTAGGATTGAAAGAAAAGGTGGTGAATAACTTCTATTTTTTTGTGACGGATATGATCACTATAAATGGGGCTTCATTGACACTACTTTTTTTAGGATTGTTTCTTGCCTTCATGACGCTGTTGAAAACGTCCTGTTATTTTGCTTCTTCAGCTGTAATGGTCCCGTTACGTACAGGTGTAGTTCGTGATATTCGCATAATGGTATACTCAAAAGTGATGTCGTTGCCATTGGGGTTCTTTTCCGAAGAACGCAAGGGAGATATTATTGCTCGTATGAGTGGAGATGTTGGTGAAGTAGAGAATTCTATCACCAGTTCGTTGGATATGTTGATTAAGAATCCAATTTTGATTCTTTTCTATTTTGGAACATTGATTATTACGAGTTGGCAGTTGACTTTGTTTACAATACTTGTATTGCCTGGTATGGGATGGGTGATGGGAGTTGTCGGAAAGAAATTGAAACGCCAGTCTTTGGAGGCGCAGGCAAAATGGAGTGATACCATGTCGCAGCTGGAAGAAACTTTGGGAGGACTCCGTATTATTAAAGCTTTTATTGCGGAGAAGAAAATGGTGGATCGTTTTACAAAGTGCAGTAACGAATATCGGGATGCTACAAATCGTGTTGCTATCAGACAATCATTGGCTCATCCGATGAGTGAATTTTTGGGTACATTGTTGATTGTAATAGTGTTGTGGTTTGGAGGATCGTTAATCTTAGGAAATAATTCGACAATAGATGCTCCTTCTTTCATCTTTTATATGGTAATTCTCTATAGCGTAATTAATCCATTAAAGGAATTCTCAAAGGCGGGCTATAATATACCAAAGGGATTGGCCTCTATGGAGCGCGTAGATAAGATATTGAAAGCAGAAAACAAAATAAAGGAATCTCCGAATCCGAAGCCGTTGAATGGATTGAATGATAAGATAGAGTTTCAACATATCACATTCAGTTATGACGAAAAAAGAGAGGTACTGAAGGATGTCAGTATAACAATACCAAAAGGAAAAACAATCGCTTTAGTTGGACAATCCGGATCCGGTAAGTCTACACTGGTTGATTTGTTGCCTCGCTATCATGATGTACAAGGCGGAGATATAAAAATTGATGGTACCAGTATTAAAGATGTACGTATATCTGATTTACGTGGTTTGATTGGAAATGTGAATCAGGATGCTATCCTTTTCAATGATACTTTCTTCAATAACATTGCTTTCGGTGTGGAAAATGCAACTATGGAACAAGTGATAGAGGCTGCTAAGATTGCTAATGCCCATGATTTTATCATGGAAAAGGAAGATGGATATAACACTAATATCGGAGACCGTGGTGGTAAACTATCCGGAGGGCAGCGTCAACGTATCAGTATAGCTCGGGCTATATTGAAAAATCCACCGATTCTGATTCTTGATGAAGCAACTTCTGCTCTTGATACAGAATCTGAACGTCTGGTACAGGAAGCTCTTGAAAGATTAATGAAAACACGTACGACGATTGCTATTGCCCATCGGCTTTCGACAATAAAGAATGCAGATGAAATTTGCGTACTTTATGAAGGAGAGATTGTAGAACGCGGTAAGCATGAAGAGTTATTGGAAATGAACGGATACTATAAGCGGCTGAATGATATGCAATCTCTTTGATAGATGGTAAAATGAAATACGGCAGATATATTGGATGGACAGGTTGTTTGGTGATGCTTCTCATAGCAACTACAACGGTCCGGGCACAAGTGGAGGAGAAAGTATGTAAGACTGATTACAAGATTAATCCTGAACGTGTAGGAGAGTTGTCGGTAGAACTGGATAATATCAGTTTTTTTAAAGATAACGAGTATGCCGGTACTGTGATGAAAGGATATTCGTTGCCGGGTATGTGGCTGGAACCTAAAGTTGTCTATTATCCGCTGAAAAATATGAAACTGGAGTTGGGAGCACATGCATTGATTTATAGCGGTGCTTATAAATTTCCCAATTATGCCTATCATGATATAGCTACCTGGAAAGGAAATCAATACCAACGTGGAACGCATATCTTGCCTTATTTCAGAGCGCAGTTGGCTTTGTCTCATGTGAATCTTATCCTAGGAGATATTTACGGTGGCTCTAATCATGGTCTGATTGCTCCTCTTTACAGTCCGGAGTTAAATCTGACCGCTGATCCGGAGATGGGATTACAATTTCTATATGATTCCCGGCATTTACATCTGGATGCATGGGTCAACTGGCTGAGTTATATTTTTGAAGAAGATACCCACCAGGAAGCATTTATAGTAGGGTTGTCTTCGCTTATAAAATACAATGATCCTAAGGCTCGTTTTCATTATTATACTCCTGTACAAATGACTATTCAGCATCGTGGAGGAGAACAGGATACAATCTATACTAATTCGGTACAAACATTGATGAATGGTTCTGTTGGAGCCGGAGTAACCTGGAACGTAAATCGCCCGGTGCTGAAACGAGTGAATGTAGAAGTGGATGCAGTAGCCTATTATCAGCAGGCGGGACATTTATGGCCTTTTGATAAAGGAGTAGGGCTATACGCTGCTGCTTACACTGATCTTAAAGACATACGTGTGAAAGGTGGGTATTTTATGTCAAAGGATTTTATCTCTTTGCTTGGTATTCCTTATTTTGGCTCTGTTTCCACGAAAGAAGAGGGGGCGTTTTATAATGATCCGCAAACTCTTTTCCTTTCTGTAGAATATTCTCGCTCATTTGGTAAGCACTATGCTCTTGGCGCTAAAGCAGATATTTATCAGTATTTGCCTGGTACCATGACTAAAGCAGATGGGGAAGTGATAAAGCCGGGTAGTGCCACCAGTTTTTCTTTTGGTGTTTATCTGCGTGTGAATCCGAGTTTTCTGATAAAGAAGTTCAAGTAGTTTATTTTCTTCCGAAGTCAGCGGGAATTTCGCCCCATTCTTTGGTTTCCCACTTCAGAATAGGGGTAGAATAGGTGTTTTCTTTCAACCACTTCTCAGCACGTTCTATTAATAAAAAAAGCTGTTCCGTTTCAGCGGTGCGTGGTAATTTGGTTTTGCATCTCTTTTGTTTTACCCAACTAATAGCGTTCACACTGTCACTGTAGACGGGCATATCGAATCCTTTTTGTTTCAGTAGGGCAAGTCCATGTACTAATGCTAGGAATTCACCTATATTATTTGTACCTTTCATTGGGCCAAAGTGAAATATTTCCTGCTGGCTGGCTACATGTACTCCGCGATACTCCATCGGACCGGGATTACCACTGCAGGCTGCATCTACAGCAAGGCTATTCTCTATTACAGCAGCAGGCAACGTGTGTGAGGTAGGTTTATTTCCTTTTTTGTTTGTGGCATTTTTACCAATATATGCGTAGGGAGATGATGCGAGAGCACGTTCTGCTTCTTCTCGGCTGTCAAATGACTTATATTTGGCTCCTTCGTATCCTTTAATTTGTAGTTGGCAGTCAGTCCAGGAAGAATAAATGCCTGGAGTTACGCCTTCCCATACCACATAAAATTTTTGCTTTGCCATTCATCTTTTTGTTTATTCGGGCGGTAAAGTTACAAATATATTTTAGTAAGTACTGTATCCTAGTTAAATGAACCTATCATTGAAACTCAGATTATCGCAAATTCACGCAAAAAATATCGTCTCTCAAGTACAGCAAACCTTCTAATTTGCGAAAATCTGCGATCATTTGCATTTTAATAAAACGTTGTCATAGTATGAATTAAATTTGAAGTACTACTTATCGAACAAGTTTTCAAGATCAGTTGTTCTCTATATAATAGATTAATAAACCCAAAGAAAGGAGACTATGATGCAGAAATCATTTAAAGATGTCCTGAAACACAGGAGAAGTTATTATTCAATCACAAACCAGTCACCTATTTCTGACGAAGAGATAGAACGTATTATAAATTTTGCGGTAACCCACGTACCATCAGCTTTTAATTCTCAGTCGACCCGCGTCGTATTACTCTTGGGTGAGAATCATAAGAAACTATGGGAAATAGTGAAAGATGCTATACGGAAGATTGTAACTCCGGAGGCTTTTAAAAATACAGAATCAAAGATTGATAATTGTTTTGAAAGTGGTTATGGTACTGTATTGTTCTTTGAAGATCAATATGTTGTGCAAACGCTGCAGGATACATTTGTCAGTTATAAAGATAATTTTCCTGGGTGGTCTTTACAAACATCGGCCATGCATCAGTTAGCGATCTGGAGTATGTTGGAAGATGCAGGTTTCGGTGCTTCTTTGCAACATTACAATCCTCTGATTGATGAGGAAGTGCGTCGTACCTGGGAATTACCGGCTAGTTGGCATCTGATTGCTGAAATGCCATTTGGTATGCCGGTTGGAGAACCGGGTGATAAAGAATTTAAAGCACTCTCTGAAAGAGTGAAAGTATTTAAGTAGTTCCGTAGTAAGAAATGAATTACTTTTAATCCTAAAATATTGGCAATATTCCTATGAATATTTTAATGGAGATTTAGAAAGATAACTTCTTAATCTCCATTTGTTTGTTTGGACAATTTGGACATAAATAATTAATTGGATCAGGAAGTGAATACTTTTTTAATCCATGGAAACAACATCATTTTTCATCATGTTTTTAGCCCGAAAATAACTGCGGTAATTACTGAATCCTGCATGAATAACAATCTCCATCGAAGATATTTTTTGCTTTTTTTGTACAGCTTCCGACTGTAATCTTTCTACTTCCTTCAACCGGTAATTATTGATGAAACGATTGAAGTTCATGCCATATTCTCGGTTGATGAAAGCCGATATATAAGTCCTGTTGGACAAAAGGTCCTTAGCCATATCGGTTATTTTGAATTCCGGATTTAGATAAGGTTTCTTATTCTCTAAATACATTTCGATCCGCTGTCGTCCTAATTGCGCATAATTTCCCGATGCGGTCATTTCCTTTTCTTTGGCAGTAACAGGCTCGATAATCACATAATTCTCTGAAAGGATATTTAGGCATAGTACGATATGGGTAAAGACTGGCGGCAATGCTGTAAATGCCCAAATACCTCCCAAATTATTGAATAGTCCGATGCCTAATATCAATCCGGCTATCGGCAAGGTTTGCAGCACGACCCTGAACAGGATGATAAAGGACAGCCAATCCAGCGACATCCGATAAATATCGGCGGAATAATCGGTTACCTGACGTTTATACGATTTTATGCGGAGCAGGCTCAGTACGGAGTATAAAATGCTCAGCAAAATACAGACGATAAACATGATGTCGATGATCGTTGTCAGGCTTGCTTCGTTATCATAAATAGCAGTCCATCGTTGTTGGAACGGCACAATAAAGGCAATCATGCAGATGGTTACGGTCAAACACGACGGAAGGATAAAATGGTATGTCGGGAAACGTTTCCGTTCGCCTATTCCCGTAATAATATAGGTGATCAGATATAGGAATACGGGAATAAAGCTGAACGAGGAAAAGAAAACAGGTAGATATGTTATGAAAGCGTCGTGGGCGACGGAATGCATAACCAGTCCGCTCCAGTACAGCATTATCAGGCAATATACGGTGATCATACTGTAATGTATCTTCCTGTTGACCGTATTGGAAGAGCGAGTTGTGTCAAGCAAAATCATGATCAGGCTGACTGCAGCGCTTACTACGGGTATTGAGAAAGCTATTGCACGTTCGATATCTTGATTCATCCTTTTTTATTTATTTGTGGTTCCTTGTGAGACTGTTCTTTATATATATTTTCCAATTGAATTGCACGTTGGAAATGTCTGAAGTCCTTGAATCCCGCCATGGCCATTACCTGATACAGATTTTTACGTTCGTTCGAAGGATCTTCCATCTGAATCTGGTACTCCCTGATTCGGCACTGGTTCAGGTAACGCTTGAAATTTATTCCGTAAGTTTGATTGACAAAATTGGACATGATGGTACGGTTCACTCCCATTGCCTCGGCCATGTCAGTCAGTTTGAAATTGGGGTTGAGGTATGGTTTTTGTTGGGACATATAGTTTTCGAACGTTCTCCTGCTCAATTGTTCGTGTGCGTTGTCTGGCTCAAGGTGCTGTTTGGCATTCAAACTGTTGTTACCCGTTTTCTTTTCGTTGACCGGAAACAAATCGGAGGTTTTGTAAGAGAGATATTGCCTGCAGATAACCTGGTATGTAAGCAAGATCTCCTGAGCCATAATGCATAACGCATTCAGCCGGATAAGCCATTGGCTTGCGCCAACCAACGAAGGTAAAAAAGCGATGAGCAATATAGCGATGGAAAGTATGAAAAATACGATGATCCAACGCGATGATATTATTCTGAGATATTTTCGATCCGTGTCGGCCTTTAGAAGTACCGTCTGCTTATAATACCGCGACAACAGCAGGCCGGTCGGAACGATATAGGCTACCGCTGGGATAAACCGCAGTAAAAGGCCGGATATAAAAAGCTCCGTATATCGTTCGAGTAACAATAATCCGGTAGAAAATCCTTCTTCGGGAGGCGATATCCAGACTGACGCTATCAGGATAATTGCCAATGTAGGAATCGGCCAAAGGTAATTCTGTATGGGAAAATTCCTTTTGTTTCCTAAATAGGTCAGGTAATAAACGATATTGTAGAACAATATGGGAATATAAATATATGACAGGGCAAAAGGAATATCTACCGGGAGGAATACCGGATCGTCAGAGAGTACGTGCCATAAAAAGGATGACCACCATACGGCTATCAGGGTACAATAAATACTCACGACCCGTCTTAATTTCCTTTCGGCAAGATTACGATAATTCCATATTAATAATAAGGCAAAGACCGAACAGATGGCCGAACAAAATATCGGTAAAATATAGGTCATCAAGTTGCTGTATGTGACAAATGCTCCCATATTAATTGAATTCAAATTCTTCTTCTCTAAAGTGTATTTCTGCTGACTTTTCCCGGTACACTAAAATTACTTGGGTAGATAGTCATAGACTCACTGGCATTATACAATACAAAGATAGCTCGATTTACTATACTTTTTGCATTACTACTGTTAATAATGGCTTCGTACGCTTCAAGAATGAGTCAGGATTTGATGATTTGACATGCCTGTTACAAAATTGCAGCTTGCGTACAATGCTTATTACGATTTTGCCAATATGATTAATATCTGATTTATACGTTTTGGCATTATGCGAAAACAAATACATCGTTTCTTTGTGCAGAACAAAAAAGACGGAGACTGTCTATCCGAGGACTGTTTGTGAAATTTGGAACGCAATAATTAACTATAACCATAAACTATGGACAATGGAATTATAAGACGAATATTTGTTCTGGTGGTAGTTGCCATCACCGGTATTACGCAGGGTGTCAAAGCCCAGGATATGGCTGTCAAGAGTAATGTTCTGGCGGATGCTTTTTTGAATCCGAATTTGGGAATAGAGATCGGACTTGCACCTAAATGGACTTTAGACGTTACGGGACAGTTTAATGCGTGGACGCTCTCGCACGATCGGCGCTGGAAACACTGGGCTGTGCAACCTGAAGTCAGATACTGGTTCTGCGACCGCTTCTCGGGGCACTTTGTGGGTACTCATATTCATGGCGGACAATATAATATAGGAGGTTTTGATGGAAAAATCAACTTCCTTGGCACGGGTGCTCGCAGATTGAAGGATACCCGTTATCAGGGCTGGTTTATCGGTACAGGCATAGCTTATGGATATGCATGGATACTGGGGCGGCATTGGAACCTTGAGGCGGAAATAGGTTTTGGTTATTCCTATACACGCTATGACCGCTTCCAGTGTGCCGGGTGTGGCAAGAGGATAGAAACGGACAAGTCGCACCATTACGTGGGGCCGACGAAAGTGGCAATCAACCTTGTTTATATATTTTAATTGTGTGCAAGATGAAAAAGATTTTATATGTTCTATCAGTCTTTGGGGGAATAGTTGCGGTGGCGGAAGCGCAGATCATAACCGACATGCGGAAACAGGACATTGTAGACGGCGTTTCCGTAGAGAATCTCAGAATGGAACGTAACGACGGATATATCGCCATAGATATGCTTTGGGACTTGTCAGGGCTTAATGTGGACAATAATCGTGCCGTACTTCTTACCCCAAGGTTGGTCAATGGTAATGATTCACTTGACTTGCAATCTGTAGGGATTTACGGCAGGAGACGTTATTACTTCTATGTACGCAATGGCGAGAGTATGTTATCGGGAAAAGATGAAAAGAGTTATAAGGTTTCGGAAAAACCTGATGCTATCGAATACCACAATCTGCTACCATATGCCGAATGGATGAACGGCTCTGTGCTTTCGCTTCATCGTACCGACTATGGATGTTGCAACACTTTGCTGGCAGAGCAGAATGGCATGCTTGGGCGACACACTGAGGCATTTTTCCCTGAATTGGTATATGTACGTCCGCAAGGGCAGATCGAAAAACGTGATTCACTCGAAGGTTCGGCATTCATCGACTTTCCGGTGGACCAAACGGTGATTTATCCGGATTATCGGCGTAACACCGTTGAACTCGGGAAAATACAGTCATCGATTGACTCTGTGCGAAGCGACATGGACATAACCATCACTTCGGTATGGCTGAAAGGTTATGCTTCGCCCGAAAGTCCTTATGCACATAACAAAGAGTTGGCTATCGGACGTACCGTTGCATTGAAGAATCATATACAGCAACTCTACCGATTTGAAGGCGACGTAATAACGACAGACTACGAACCGGAGGATTGGGTAGGATTACGCCACTATGTGGAGCGGTCGAATCTTGAACATCGCACGGAAATCATCGCTTTGATAGACGGCAATTTGGAACCGGATGCCAAAGAGTGGAAAATAAAAAGTACCTATCCGGTAGAATACCGTTTCCTGTTACAGAACTGTTATCCGGCGTTGCGCCACACCGACTACCGCATAGCCTACACTATCCGCAGTTACAGCGATGTGGAGGAAATAAAACGAATCATGCGTGAACGACCGCAAAAACTGAGCTTGAACGAGTTCTACCTTGCTGCACAGGAGTATGCGCCCGGTACGGATGAGTTCGCTGAGGTATTCGAGACAGCGGTACGCATGTTCCCAGATGACGCCATTGCCAATTTGAACGCAGCCAATGCCGCTATACGTCGTGGCGACCTCACAAATGCGAAGCGTTATCTTGCCAAAGCGGGCGATTCGTCCGAGGCTGTTTATGCCCGAGGTGCACTGGCTATCCGGCAAAAGGATTCCGACAGTGCCCGACGTTATCTGAACGAGGCGAAATTGCTCGGATTAGAGCAGGCCGGCATTACGCTTGAACAGCTTGAAAAAGAGATATATTAAGAATGAATGAGAGAGTATATTATTAACAAAATTGAATTACAAACATTTATGAAGATGAATAAATTATTTTTAGGTTTGTTCGTATGCGCTACATTGAGTGCATGTTCGAACGATGAATTGGAAATCATTCCAAATGATACACCGAATGTTTTCACAGGAGATGAGGCTTACATCAATGTCCGCCTTGCTGATGCAAGCTCCCTTACAAGGGCGACAGAAGGTGAGTTTGAGTACGGGACAAACGAACAATCCGTAAAAAACGCCTACTTCTACTTTTATGATGTAGACGGTGTATTTGTGACACAAGGTGATGTTTGGACGGGTGGCACCCCCTCGACAACAACTCCTGCCGGAAATATTGAATTTGCGGGTAACAACGTTGTTGTGCTGAAAGGGCTGGACAAGAAAAGCTATCCTAAGTATATGGTAGCAGTACTTAACAAGCCGAACGGTTTCGTGTATGGAAACACGCTCGATGAAATGCAGACAGTGCTTGCAGATAATAATGCGGAAGGCATTTATTATCCGGAAACAACCAATAGTGTCACCACCAATTACTTTACCATGAGCACTACGAGCTACACCGACACCAATCGGGAAAAGTATTTCGTGACGGAAGTTAAAGAGGAACATTTCTCTCTTGAACCGATGACAGATGCGAGTGCCATTACTAATACGGTGACCGTATATGTGGAGCGTCTGGCTGCCAAAGTAACCTTGAACGTGTCTGATGAACTCGAAAAAGATGAAAATGGGCGTTATCCGATAAAAGTCACTGTAGCAGGTGAAGATAACTCAGCCGAAAGCGGTAATATCGCTTCGGAAGACCTTTATGTGGAACTGCTCGGGTGGAAATTGAATGCTACGGCGAAGAATTCGTTCATGGTTAAGAACATAGATCCGACTTGGACAGATAATGATTTGGGTTTTACATGGAACAGAGCGGTTAATTACCGCAGTCACTGGGGCAAGTCGTTCAACTACGGCCTTTCCGGTTATCCTGAAAATGTAGCAGGAGTTTCTGCCAATTCCCAATATTTGAACTATGTTGATTTGGAAACTGGTTTAACCGCATTGGAAACCCCTGCCTATTGTGCCGAAAATACCAACACCAACACTATTGTTACCGCTAATTTTCCTTCTGCTGTTACGAGCATCTTGTTGAAAGCCAAGATTTGCGATGTAAGCGGCAATGCACTAAACCTCGTACGTTACAGTGGTGTGCTTTTCAAACAAGACTCTTTCCTCGAATATGTACTCAGTGTACTGAAGACGAAAAACCAATTGGACGTGTGGTATGAAGACGGTCAAGATGATATGGGTAATACAAAATATACCCAGATTGGCAAAGAGTATGTGAAATTGGAGAATGTAGGCGATGGAAAAGTGAAAGTGATATTTACGAATGAGCATGGGACTTCATTATATACAGGGAACGGCTCTAATTACTCGGATGAAATTATCGCTACTCTTAACAATAATTTGGCTGCCGCTTCCACAGACGCCATCGCTTACAATGGTGGATTGATGTACTATAATATTCCTATTGAACACCTTAATAATGATGAAGTTGTGGAAAATGGAACTATTCCGGAAGCCAAATACGGTGTGGTGCGCAATCATCACTACGTAGTTACCATTGACAAATTGGAAAATATAGGCAAGGGAATCTTTGACGAAAACGAAAAAATTGTTCCCGGTGACGATCCGGATGATGACACTTATTACGTTGGTGCGAAAATCAATATCCTTTCTTGGAAGATTGTCAGCCAAAATGTGAACCTTTAATTTTTCTTGAAATAGTTTTATCTTAATGTACAACCATTCCATGAGGGAGTTTCTCCTACATGGAATGGCTTTAGAAAAGCGCTTCCGCTCCGGCGCAAAGAGAGGACGGAACCGGAAAGGGCGCATTTGCCATTTCCTACCGAAAATGAAAAATCCCTGCGACTTTTTTCGCAGTATACATATATAGAATCTAACAATATAAGTCATATGGATATACGGTCTTACATAAGAAAAACGAGCTGCAAGTTGCTGGCGGCCATTGCTTGCGCTTCGATGCTATATGCCTGCGACGGCTTAATATATGAGGGCGAGGGCGATTGCTCGGTGAACTATCGTGTAAAGTTTCGTTACGATTACAACATGAAGTTTGCCGATGCCTTTGCCCACGAGGTGAACGTAGTGACACTTTACCTGCTCGATGCCGATGGTAGGGTGGTTTGGCAAGGTACTGAACGGGGAGAAGCCCTTGCAGCCGATGGCTATGCCATGATTGTAGACGTAGAACCAGGTGAATACGATCTGCTTGCCTGGTGTGGTACTGCTGAGAAAGGTTCTTTCTCGATACCCGAAACTACTGTCGGTAAAGATTTGACCTGCACGCTTGACAGGCAACACGATATTGGGAACAAGGCATTCGTCACCGAAGATCTCGACCGCTTGTTCCACGGGTGGTTACCGGAACAGACCTTCGGAGAAACCGAAGGAACGTACACTTATACCGTACCGCTGGTGAAGAACACCAATAACGTACGAGTAGTGTTGCAGCATCTCTCAGGAGAGGCTGTGGACAAAGAGAAGTTTGTTTTTACCATTACCGGCACTAACGGGAGCATGGACTGGGATAATACGTTGTTACCCGACGAGCCGGTGACTTTCTACGCATGGCATACCGATGCCGGGGAAGCAGGCATGGATACCCAACCCGAAGAAAACCAGACTGCATCTCGTGCCATTTTCAGCGCGGCCATAGCCGAACTGACCGTGCCACGCCTTGTGAAAGGGCAGGAGACACGGCTTACCGTGGCTAATAAGGAAACAGGAAAGGCGGTTTTCTCCATTCCCCTTATCGACTATGCCTTGCTTGTGAAAGGTTTTTATAACCGGGATATGGACGACCAGGAGTATCTTGACAGGCAGGACGTATACGACATGGTGTTCTTCATTGATGAAGGTGACCGTTGGCTAGATGCCTACATTTATATCAATTCTTGGAAAGTAATGCTGCAAAACAGCGAATTATAATAGGAGGAATGCAAATGAAGAATGTGGTACGACATATCGTTACAGGGACTCTGATGCTCCTTGTGTTGTGGGGTACCTCGTGTAGTCATGACACGGAGGCCTTTGGCATATCCGATAAAGAAACAACTCTCAACATCGGCTTCAGGTTACCCACAAAAAGCCTGAAGAGCGGTGAAAGCTATGAGGTTGGCGAAACCTATGAAAACTACATAGACATAGAGAACAACAACTATAGGATTTATTTTTTCACCTCCGCCAATAAGTTCATCGCCCGTTTCGAGCCGGATGGTTTCGTGGTGGCTGAAGGAAACGATTACAGCGATTACAGTGTGCTTGGCAAGGCACCCGCCGCTTTGGTCAATCACAAAAACTTCAAGATGGTCGTGCTTGCCAACTGGCCGCAATATGGCGACGATGCGATGAAGGCTGGAGAAACGCTTCTTGCGGATATATGTGATGCCGAATGGGGGTACTTCGATCGTTTTTCTTCTTTCGAGTTGGGACCGGAACGACTGATTCCCTTCTATGGCGTCCACGAATACAATAATATAGAGTTCAAGTCCGGAGAGGCCACATTACTGTCTGAGCCTGTCACCCTGCTCCGTGCCGTGGCAAAAGTAGAGGTGATACTCAAGACGGACGACCATTTCGACTTGTCGTTCAGTGAGGTAAAGATTCGTCGCTATAATAAAAAGGGATATTGTGCTCCGAAAAACGTTTTTTCACAGGATAACTACGATCACGGCGGTGAGTGGAACAGCGATTATGTCAGCGGCTTGCACCTTGTGGAAAATAGCAACGATGCGGAAGATAAAATACAAAATTTTCGCTTCGCAAGCCAGTGGACAGGTGCTGATGGAAATAAATATGAGAAATGGATTGCTTATCTGCTCGAATACCAGAACATCGACGCGGGCGATAAATACTCGTGCATTGAGGTTAGGCTCGATGTCCAGACCGGTGAGGACGAGCCGCATAAAGTCTATTTCGCAAGTTACGATGAGAGCGGAAAGACAGATAATAACGACAATGCCAAGCGTTTTGACATCTCACGTAACAACCTCTATCGTTTCACCCTTACCGTTCGCAATAGCAGACTCATGGTGAATGTGCAAGAATGGAAATATGCTTATGACAACGAATATACTTTTGACTGATATGAAACATTATTTTTTATTATTCATACTTCTATTGGCAGCTATCGTAATGGGTGGTTGCACGGAAGAACTGCAACCGGAGAGAAGTGGAACAGACGGAGTGGTCCTTGACGAGAGCGGATTGACAGAAGCCGAATTGAATTTGTCCGTCAATACATTTGCCGTTGAAGCACAGGCAGAGACAAGGGCGTCTATACCAAGCAGCATCCCTGAGAATGAGACTTCGGAAGAAAAGGAGGTACACAATATCTGGGTGTTCCAGTACGATGCGGTAACGAAAGAATTGCTGATAAAGCCGCGTTACTATACTATCACCGACCAGGCAATGTTACAAGACCTGCCCGTATACCTGAAAGCCGGGGTTCCGTCTCTCGTATATGTCGTAACCAACACGGGTTATGACAACTGGGCCAACGATGGAACGGATACTTCATGGCAAAAGTTTAAGAATCTGGAACAACTGAAGAAGCAGACCTTGCCTACCGCTTTTCCGTTGCGGTCGATAGATAAAGTGTCGATACCAATGGATGGAGTAAGCGAGGAGGTAGAGGTAACAACAGGTATTACGGTCACAGTCCCGGTTACACGTATGTATGCCAAGCTCAAAGTAAAGGTAGAGATGCTGAAAGCAGAGATGGAGCTGAACAACATCAATGTTAGGCAAATTCCGAATATTTGCCGGATAGAGACATTTGCCGGTGAAGGAGAGGGGGAACCGATGAATGCGGTTCTATTTCCTGATGGGACGACATTCAGTTCCATTGCCTTTGCCGCTTCGGATTTGGAAAAGAGTGAAGATAAAGAGTGGGCTGTTTTCTATGTTCCTGAAAACCTGCAAGGGGAAACAGAAACTCAAGGTGGTAATAAGTCTGATGGAGCCCCCTCCAATGCGCTTGTGGTGGATGTAACCACTGAAATTGGTGGTGAAAGATATCTCTATGCAGCTTATCCCGGAGGAAACTCATTTAATAATTTTAATATACAACGCAATCAAGTTTATCGCGTGACGTTGACTATCACAGGAGAGAAAGGTCAAAACAATCCATCGTCCAACTGCTTTGTTGTAAAGCCAAACGGTTTCCTTTCTTTTGAGCCCTATTACCGTGTAGAGACAGGAGGCGGATATAATTTTGCAGACTATTTAAGTCCTCATGACGAGAATCTGAAAATAGCCAGTGTCGGCATTATCTGGCAGACCAAAGACTGCATTGGTGATAATACGGATGGAACATTGGTGCAACTCGGTGAGAATACAGGTGATATTCATCAGAAAATCTATGTTAGAACGCAAAAGAAAGGTAATGCCTTGATCGGTGCTTACAATAGCAAGGGAGACATTCTGTGGTCTTGGCACATCTGGGTTACAGACCACGAGCCGGACAATCTCGGCAGGGCTGTTACTTATTACACATACGACTGGGATAATAATGGTATCTATCCTGAGAAACCGCGTATTCAGGGTTATGCCGTCATGTCATGCAATCTCGGTGCATTGGCGGAGAATCAGAAAGGTCTAGGAATTGGTCTCCATCGGTATCCGGATGAAATGACACAGGCTTTCGGCATGTTGTATCAATGGGGACGAAAAGATCCTTTCCCTCCTTTACGCAATATTGTAAGTGAACATCAGGATTATAACGACGAACATACAGATCAGCATTATGACAACTCCAACCAGATTGAAGTGCATAAGACATCCGGTACAGATGAAAACAAGCTGTTCCATTCGGTGATTGGGAGCACTCTGACTGGAGCTGTCAGACATGCCATCGCCAATCCCACGGTTTTTATCACTGGAACGAACGATGTTAACCGAAATGAAAGTTACGTACAACAAAAGAGTAATTATTTCAATAATGGAGACTGGTGTCCGATAGGAGAAAGTGACAACAAACTTTGGGGTGGGCTGGAACCGGCTTCCGATGGAATGAAAGCTTATACGATTAACCAAAATAATAATGTACATATATATGATAACTATGGAACGGAAAAATCTATTTTCGATCCTTGTCCCACAGGCTGGAGGGTTGCCTCGGGTGAATTGTGGTTCGAATTTACAAATACGGGGCTCAATCCCGGATCTATGGGTGGTATCAATTATGACGATAAATTTCCGGACGGATATGGAATGAATATGTATATGCAGAATTGGAAAGAGGGTCCGACTTCTTATTTCCCGACACAGGGAACACGTGTGGGCGATGGAGGAGGTTTTCGTACAAACAGTTGTGGGAACTACCATAATGCAACTACGGATACTGACAACCGAGTGAACATTTTGCATATCCATAAGGATGCCGGTCTGTTCCATATATTCGAATATCAGTTTTATTTTTATTATGTAAAATCAGTAGCAGGACCGATACGGTGCGTGCGCGATTCGAAATGAGGCTGTGTGTTTTTTATAATATCGGTAAAACGGTATTTTAGGATAACTGTACCTCAAGAGGGAGCAAACATCAATGGCGGTAATTCTCACGGTGAGTACTGATTCTGTAACGCGAAAGAATATTCAGTTTCACTTTTATTTCTTATCTTTGTCCTGAAAAGAAAAGTAATTATGATTCGTATATTCCTGACCGGCTATATGGGTGCCGGTAAGACTACTTTAGGGAAAGCTTTTGCCCGAACACTGAACGTACCGTTTGTTGATTTGGACTGGTATATGGAAGAGCGTTTCCATAAGACAGTGGGAGAGTTATTTGCCGAACGCGGTGAAGCAGGTTTTCGTGAACTGGAAAAAAATATGTTGCGTGAAGTAGGTGCTTTTGAAAATGTTGTTATCTCCACGGGTGGTGGTGCTCCCTGCTTCTTCGATAATATGGATTTCATGAATCATAATGGTAAGACTGTCTTTTTGAATGTCCATCCCGATGTTTTATTTCGTAGGTTGCGTGTTGCCAAACAGCAGCGTCCTATTTTGCAAGGTAAAGAGGACGAGGAATTAAAGGAATTTATCATTCAGGCGTTGGAGAAACGTGCTCCGTTCTATTCTCAAGCTCAGTATATTTTTAATGCTGATGAATTAGAGGATCGCTCACAGATTGAAAAATCAGTGCAGCGGCTACGCGATTTATTAAAACTATGACTTATTTGTGCCTTCTGAACCTGTCTTATTGAAAAAACGTGTCTTTCTGATTGTATACTATGGATTTATAACTATTTTTGTTGCCTTAAATATTTTATAAACACAACTGAATACATTAAAATGAGAAAGTGGCGTATTGAAGATTCTGAGGAACTCTACAACATAACAGGTTGGGGTACTTCGTACTTTGGTATAAATGACAAAGGTCATGTGGTTGTTACACCGCGTAAGGATGGCATAGGTGTCGATCTGAAGGAGTTGGTCGATGAACTACAGTTGCGTGATGTAGCAGCTCCCATGTTGCTACGTTTTCCGGATATTCTGGATAATCGGATTGAGAAGACAGCCTATTGCTTTAAACAAGCTGCTGAAGAGTATGGCTATAAAGCACAGAATTTCATCATTTACCCTATTAAGGTAAATCAGATGCGTCCGGTTGTGGAAGAGATAATCAGTCATGGAAAGAAGTTTAATCTTGGTCTTGAAGCTGGCTCCAAACCGGAACTCCATGCTGTAATTGCTGTTAATACTGATTCTGATTCGTTGATTATCTGCAACGGATATAAAGACGAAAGTTATATTGAACTTGCTCTACTTGCACAAAAGATGGGCAAGCGTATTTTTCTTGTTGTAGAAAAAATGAATGAGCTGAAACTCATTGCCAAGATGGCGAAGCAATTGAATGTAATGCCCAATATCGGTATTCGTATTAAACTTGCTTCTTCCGGTAGTGGTAAATGGGAAGAATCCGGTGGTGATGCCAGTAAGTTTGGATTGACTTCCAGCGAATTGCTTGAGGCACTTGATTTCCTGGAAAAGAAGGATATGAAAGACTGCTTGAAACTGATTCATTTCCACATTGGTAGCCAGGTGACTAAAATTCGTCGCATAAAGACTGCTTTGCGTGAAGCTTCCCAGTTTTATGTACAACTTCATTCCATGGGCTTTAATGTACAATTTGTCGATATTGGCGGTGGACTGGGAGTTGATTATGACGGGACCCGTTCATCGAGTAGCGAGAGTAGTGTGAATTATTCTATTCAGGAGTATGTTAACGACTCTATTTCTACTCTTGTAGATGCCAGTGATAAGAATAATATTCCTCACCCCAATATTATAACAGAAAGCGGACGTGCATTGACGGCACATCATTCTGTACTTGTTTTTGAAGTTTTGGAAACGACTACACTGCCCGAATGGGATGATGAGGAAGAGATCGCACCGGATGCACACGAATTGGTGCAGGAGCTGTATGGCATTTGGGATACCTTGAATCAGAACAAGATGCTTGAAGCCTGGCATGATGCACAGCAGATTCGTGAAGAGGCACTCGATCTGTTCAGTCATGGTATTGTTGACCTGAAAACTCGTGCACAGATTGAGCGGCTTTATTGGTCTATCACTCGAGAAGTAAATCAGATAGCGAGTGGGTTGAAGCATGCACCGGATGAGTTCCGTGGTCTATCTAAACTATTGGCCGATAAATATTTTTGTAATTTCTCGTTATTTCAATCACTGCCGGATTCCTGGGCTATCGATCAGATATTCCCCATTATGCCTATTCAAAGATTGGATGAAAAACCTGAGCGGTCAGCTACTTTGCAGGACATTACTTGTGACTCGGATGGGAAGATTGCAAACTTTATTTCGACAAAGAATGTAGCTCACTATATGCCTGTGCATAGTTTGAAAAGTAAAGAGCCTTATTATCTTGGAGTATTCCTTGTTGGTGCTTATCAGGAAATATTGGGAGATATGCACAACTTGTTTGGTGATACGAATGCAGTACATGTATCTGTAAACGAAAAGGGATATACAATTGAACAGATTATTGATGGTGAGACAGTAGCGGAAGTATTGGATTATGTACAGTATAATCCTAAGAAATTGGTGCGAACACTGGAAACCTGGGTTACAAAATCTGTAAAAGAAGGAAAGATTTCTGTGGAAGAAGGAAAAGAATTCCTTTCAAATTATCGCTCCGGGCTTTACGGATATACCTATCTGGAATAATAGAACCTTTGGCGAGGGTGCCCAAGGGTAAAATTCGCTATCATTAAAACGCAGATTACGCTAATTTACGCAAAGATTAAATAACTCTGCGGTAATCAGCGTTAATCTGCGTTTTTAAAGTTATATATTGATAGCTGTCTCAGACTTTTAACGCACCTTCCTTTATATAATATATAGAATTATGAGAGAAAAACTGACTGTTATTAAAGTTGGTGGCAAAATAGTAGAAGAAGAAGCCACACTCAACCAATTATTAAATGATTTTGCAGCTATTGAAGGACATAAAGTCCTTGTTCATGGAGGAGGGAGATCGGCCACAAAGATTGCAACCCAACTTGGCATTGAAAGTAAAATGGTGAATGGGCGTCGTATAACTGACGCCGAAACACTCAAAGTGGTAACAATGGTCTATGGAGGATTGGTCAATAAGAATATTGTAGCAGGCCTGCAAGCTCGTGGGGTGAATGCTTTAGGGCTGACCGGGGCGGATATGAATGTGATTCGCTCGGCCAAACGTCCGGTGAAAGAAGTTGATTATGGCTTTGTCGGTGATGTGAAGAAGGTAGACGCTTCCTTGTTGTCTGACCTTATATATAAAGGTGTAGTTCCGGTTATGGCTCCGCTGACTCATGATGGCGAAGGGAATATGCTTAACACGAATGCCGATACGATTGCCGGGGAAACAGCAAAAGCACTTGCTCAGTTTTTTGATGTGACTCTTGTTTTTTGTTTTGAGAAGAAGGGGGTATTACGCGATGAAAATGATGATGACAGTGTTATCCCGCAGATTACACCTGCTGAGTTTAATCAATATGTAGCCGATGGTATTATTCAAGGTGGTATGATTCCAAAGCTTGAGAACTCTTTTGAAGCAATTAATGCAGGTGTCTCAGAAGTGGTAATCACCTTAGCATCAGCAATTAATGGGGATAGTGGTACACGTATTAAAAAATAATTCAAAAAAATACGATTGTACCTGTAACTTTTTATATTCTCACCCGTCATTCTAATAGAGATGCAAGAAATCAGTTTCCGAAACGACATACTTCCTTTGAAAGATAAACTCTTTCGATTGGCGCTTAGAATAACCTTGGATAGGGCAGAAGCAGAGGATGTAGTTCAGGACACCATGATACGAGTCTGGAATAAACGTGACGAGTGGAAGCAATTTGAGTCTATTGAAGCTTATTGTTTGATAGTTGCAAAAAATTTAGCAATAGATAGGAGTCAAAAAAAAGAAGCTCAGAACGTAGAACTTACCTCGGATATGGCTGAAGAGGTTGATCTTTCCGGTCCTTATGAACAGCTGGTGAATGATGAACGGATGAAGATTATTCATCGGTTAATCAATGAACTTCCTGAGAAACAACGGCTTATAATGCAGCTGCGGGATATAGAGGGCGAAAGTTATAAGGATATTGCAAAAGTCCTGCATCTGACGGAGGAACAGGTTAAAGTGAACCTCTTCAGAGCAAGACAAAAAGTGAAACAACAGTATATTGAGATTGAAGAATATGGACTATAAGTATATAGAACAACTTTTGGAGCGATATTGGCAATGTGAAACTTCTTTGGAAGAAGAGTCAGAATTGCGTACTTTCTTCTCACAGGAAAAGGTGCCTGCTCATTTGCTTCAATATAGAGATCTGTTTGTTTATCAGCAGGTTCAACAGGAAGTTGGGCTGAGTGAGGACTTTGATGTACGTATTCTTGCTCAGGTAGAAACGCCTGTAGTGAAGGCAAGGCGCCTGACATTGGCAGGAAGATTTATGCCTTTGTTCAAAGCTGCTGCAGTTGTTGCTGTGATGTTTTCACTGGGCGGTATAGCACAACATACCATTTTTGCCGATGAGGCTTTGGATTATAATTATGACGCCTACACAGATACATATGATGATCCGGAAGTAGCTTACAAACAAGTGTCTTCTGCTTTAATGATATTGTCTGAGGGAATCAATAAATCACAAGACCAGCATTTGACCGACAGCGTGCGGGCAGGTGTAGTCGATATGATAAAGAAATAATGAAGAGCGTTCTTTTAATGTGCTGGATGGCATTGCTGTCTGTAGCTGTATCAGCTCAGGACTTTGCCTCCCGTTTTCTGACAGAGCATAAAGGAGATTCAAATCTGACTTGTGTCACTATCAGTCCGAAAATGATGGAGGAAATAATGAAAAGTGATGCTGAAAAAGATGATGAAATTCTGGAGATAATATCCAATCTGAAGAGTATGCAGATGCTTACTGCCAAAGTGAAAGGGCAAGAGTATTATGATGAAGCTCTGAAAGTGGTAGAAAAGAATTCCGGAAGATTTGAACCGTTTCTTTCTTTCAAAGACGGTACCGAAAATTGTCAGATTATGGTGCGAAAGAAGAATGATACGATTATTGAACTGGTGATGTTAATGCATGGGAAGAATAATTTTTCTGTGATTAATTTTACAGGTAATATGAGTTCAGAGTTTATCTCAAAACTGGCTGCTTCAATGAAGCCCAAACGTTCTTGATAAAAAAGACATTTTCATTTGCTTTAAACATATAATATAGTTAGTGTGCTTAATTAAAACAACTTGAGGCTGTGAAGTTTCAATTCTCTCAAATTTTTATAAATAAGACTAACTAAATAGATGGGCTACCGCGTGATGCAGTAGCCCTTTTATTATGTTTATCTGTTTCATCAGGGAAAAACAAAAAAAGGAAATTGCCTCACGGAAACTTCCTTTTTGTATCTCTGTTAGAGATAAAGTTATATGTAAGAGAGAATTTTAATAATCTATCTGATTCCTGCCTTTGAGAAATCTCTTATGCTTCCGAAGCATCTTTGCGTTGAAGTAACAAGCTACAGATGTTTTTGTTTCTGCAATTCTTACTATTCTATACTTTTTATGCTTCCCACACCTTTTTTACTGAATGTCTTTTGTACAGGTGAACCTTTATAGTGGATACTTCCTACACCTCTTACTGCGGCGTCCAATGACTCGACAGCATTGCATGATATATTTCCTACTCCGTGGGAAGAAGCTTTCACGTGAATAGCTTCCAGATTGGTAGCTTCTACATCGCCCACGCCTTTTGAATAGAGATTGGCACTTTCTGCTTTACCTTTCAGATTTACATTGCCTACTCCCATAGAACTCACTGTCAGATTTTGGCAACTAAGATCTTGTATCTCTATATTACCCACTCCTTTACTCTCTATATCAAGTGTGTTGGTTGTGAGTTTGTTTTCAATGTTAATATTTCCTACACCTTTGAAGTTAATACGGTCTAGATTAGGGGAGCTTACTGTAATTTTTAAGTTTTTGGTGTTCCTGATTTTTTTCTGTTTATCCATTGTAAGTACCAATGTATTACCTTTTACCGAAACCTGTATCAGGTTGACAAAATTGTCCGGTCCGGATATTTGGAGAGAACTTTTTCCGTCTGTGGCTTGTGTGTAGTGAATGTTACTCACTGTATTGGCGTCTATTGCAGTGAAGTTTTTAATCTCATAATCTCTGGTAATCATTTTCTTACTGGGTTTTAATCCTTCTGCTCTTTCGCCGATAAAGGTACAACTGGTCAGTAAGCAAACTAAGATTGTAGCTAATAATACAGTTAAATTCGTCTTCATTTCTTTTCTTTTTTCTAGGTTTTTGTATATTAGACGTAGTTTATCCTGGTAAAGTTGCATCTTATCTTGATTTTTTCGTATTGATATTTAATGAAGCGCGGATTAATGCGAGTTGGTACAGATTAAAAAGAGACTATTCTTTTTATACCTGTATCTGCCTCTTTACGAATATTTGCGTTTCAATAATTAACCGTCACTTACCCTGATTTTATTATATTGAATTTGCTCTTCCGGTGGATTATTTGTTTATTTGCAGATGTATGAAAAGAATGGATGAGATAATTGAAGATAAGGAGTTAGGCACTTTGGTCATACGTGTTAATGCACGCGCAAGGAGCCTTGTGTTTCGTACAAAGAATGATGCTATTTATGTAAGTGTACCTCCTGGAACTACCTCTGCTGATGTTACGAATGCTATAGATCAGTTGCGTGTAAAGTTACGCGGGCTTAAGGAGAAAGTAGTTCGTCCATTGATAGACCTCAACTACCAGATTGATACGGAATATTTTAAATTGTCACTTGTTAGTGGGCAACGTGATAAGTTTCTGGCTCATTCGGAATTGGGTGAAATGCGTATTATTTGCCCTCCTACTGCTGATTTTGCGGATGAGAATCTGCAAGTGTGGTTACGTAAGGTTATCGAAGAAGCTCTCAGAAGAAATGCAAAGATCATCTTGCCTCCACGGCTTTATATGCTGTCAGAACAACATAAATTGCCATATAAAAGTGTGAAGATTAACTCCAGTCGTGGCCGGTGGGGAAGTTGTTCGGCGCGTAAGGCTATCAACCTGTCTTATTTTCTGGTTCTGTTGCCTAAGCATTTAATTGACTATGTTTTGCTTCATGAACTCAGCCATACGCGTGAAATGAACCATGGAGATCGTTTTTGGGCATTGCTAAACTCTATGACTGGCGGTAAAGCTTTTGAATTGCGTGAGGAACTGAAGAAGTATAAAACCGATATTTGAAATCTTTCTTATATACTTGTATTACAGATTATTAAAAAGTACGTACTTTATAAGTATAAACTATGCATTTTAACTATGTGTTAAATAGGTAATTAACACATAGTTAAATACGTATTTTTATAATTCAGAGAATCTATGTTTAGCGTGCCAGTTGTTTTATTCCGTCTGTATCCTTTTCAAATCGATAGTTGCCTCCCTTCTCGCTCAAATCGAAAACAGATACTTGTTCTGTAATATTATCTACAATCATCAATGCGCTTTCTTCTGCAAAACGACCTATTTCTACAGTGACAGGTTCTTCTGATATCTGTTTGTCCATTACCAGGCTATCGTTCACAAAGAGTGAGAGCGAATCGCCTACAAATCCTTTTGTCAGATTAATTGTGTAGGTTTCGATAAAATGGCGGTCTGCTTCTTTGTTGCGTTGTAGCCTCATACTCATATAAACAAAGACTACTACAATAAAGATGACGGCAAATGCCAGAATACCATTACCTATCATAAATTGTTTATTAGTGTTCAGAGGGTGTGCCATGATAATACTTTTAAAGTTTCGGGGTAAAGATACTGATTTTATTTGTGATAGCCTATAAGGAAGGGTGTCTAAATAATGTCAATTTATAGCGAATGGCTATCACTATATTATCATGCTCTTTTATTCGTCTTTGGAATGTGTATGTAGGTGTGAAGATATCTATCTAATGTAGTAATGAACTTGTAATGTAAATATTGGGTATTGATATTTCTTTTCGGATACTTCTTTGGAATCAGGCGTTTTTTTAGGGGATGCGAATTCTACCGCTCCGTATTTGTATTTATTATATTCGCTACAGATGAAGCTGTATAGTGTGTAATTCAGGCTTTTCAGACGGTGTCTTTCGTGTTGTAGAACATATTCTTTTTTCTTGTTGATTTTAAATAAATTACTTTACTTTGTGGCAGGATGGTTCAGCATAGTTGTGCGTTCCATTCTTACTACCTTTTAATTCTAATTGTATGGAAATCATTTTCGGACAACAAACTACTAAAGTGAAACAATTGGCTGATCTTATTAGCCAGGATATTTCAATAGGCAAGTATAAGGCTGAAGACGCATTGCCTTCCATTAATCAACTAAGTCAATATTATAAAGTGTCACGTGATACAGTTTTTAAGGCCTTTCTCGACTTGAAAGAAAGAGGCATTATTGATTCTACTCCAGGTAAAGGCTATTATGTAGTAAACAGGCAACGGAGTATCTTATTATTGCTTGATGAATATTCTCCTTTCAAAGATACGCTTTATAATAGTTTTATTAAACATCTATCGGTTCGTTATAAGGTCGATTTATGGTTTCATCAATATAATGAACGTTTATTTAATGCTATTCTGCGCGAGTCTCTCGGACGTTACAACAAATATGTTGTGATGAACTTCGATAATGAAAAGTTTTCTTCTGATCTTTATAAAATAAATCCTTCTAAACTTTTACTACTCGATTTCGGTAAGTTTGATAAAAAAGACTACTCTTATATATGTCAGGACTTTGACGATGCCTTTTATCAGGCATTATTACAGCTTGTTGATAGATTGCGACATTACAGAAAGTTGATTCTGCTATTCGTAAAAGGAACCAAACATCCTCAAAGCACTTGCATTAGCTTCCGTAAATTTTGTACAGATCACCAGTTTGAGTGTGAAGTGACAGACAATATGGATGAGATAAAGATTAGTAAAGGAGAAGTATATATAGCTATCAGACAGCTGGATGTGGTTAGCCTTATCAAGCAAAGTCGTATAAGCGGACTTGCATGTGGCGAAGATTTCGGTTTGTTGGCTTACAACGAAACGCCGGCTTATGAAGTCATTGATAAAGGGATTACTACGCTGAGTATTGATTGGGAAAAGATGGGAACTTTAGCAGCTGATTTCATCCTATCGGGTAAGCAGATACATACTTATCTTCCCACGGAAGTGCGGTTGAGAGGATCTTTATGATCCTTTTTTATCTCCTTGCTTCGGCACAGTTCAGCATGGTTTTGAAATGTTTTATTTATTAAATCATAGAATATGAAAAAGTATCCGAAAATTGGGATTCGTCCCACGATTGATGGCCGCCAGGGTGGCGTACGTGAAAGCCTTGAAGAAAAGACAATGAATTTAGCTAAAGCTGTAGCCAAATTAATTTCTACGAATCTGAAAAATGGTGATGGTACTCCTGTGGAGTGTGTAATTGCTGATGGTACGATTGGGCGTGTTGCTGAGAGTGCAGCGTGTGCAGAAAAGTTTGAGCGTGAAGGAGTAGGGGCTACTATTACTGTCACTTCTTGCTGGTGCTATGGTGCCGAAACAATGGATATGAATCCTTACTATCCGAAAGCTGTGTGGGGATTTAATGGAACCGAACGTCCTGGAGCTGTCTATCTGGCTGCTGTATTGGCCGGGCACGCTCAGAAGGGATTACCTGCTTTTGGCATTTACGGACGTGATGTACAGGATTTAAACGACAACTCTATTCCTACTGATGTGGCGGAAAAGATTCTTCGATTTGCCCGTGCTGCACAGGCTGTAGCCACCATGCGAGGTAAATCTTACCTTTCTATGGGGAGTGTTTCCATGGGTATTGCCGGGTCTATTGTTAATCCGGATTTTTTCCAGGAATATTTAGGCATGCGCAATGAATCTGTCGATTTGACTGAAATAATCCGTCGTATGACTGAAGGTATTTATGATAAGGATGAGTTCGTGAAAGCAATGGCATGGACTGAAAAATATTGTAAGAAAAATGAAGGAAAAGATATCAATATCCCTGAAAAGACGAAAACCCGTGAACAGAAGGATGAAGATTGGGAATTTATTGTGAAGATGACCATTATAATGCGTGATCTGATGCAAGGAAACCCGAAATTGCGTGAAATGGGATTCAAAGAAGAAGCCTTGGGACACAATGCTATCGCTGCCGGTTTTCAGGGACAACGCCAGTGGACTGATTTCTATCCGAACGGAGACTATTCCGAAGCTTTATTAAATACCTCTTTTGACTGGAATGGGATTCGTGAAGCCTATGTGGTGGCAACAGAAAACGATGCCTGCAATGGAGTTGCCATGCTTTTTGGACATTTGTTGACCAACCGTGCGCAAATCTTCTCAGATGTACGTACTTATTGGAGCCCGGAGGCTGTGAAACGTGTGACAGGAAAGGAACTTACCGGCCGTGCTGCCAATGGTATTATCCATTTAATAAATTCCGGTGCTACCACATTGGATGGTACGGGGCAACAAACCAATGAACAAGGTGAACCGGTAATGAAACCTTACTGGGATATCACAGAAGCAGAAGTAGAAAAGTGTCTGGAGGCTACTACCTGGTATCCTGCCAACCGTGACTATTTCCGCGGGGGTGGTTTTTCATCTAATTTCCTTTCAAAAGGAGGTATGCCTGTCACTATGATGCGTCTGAATCTGGTGAAAGGGCTTGGCCCGGTTTTGCAGATTGCAGAAGGATGGACCGTTGAGATTGATCCGGAAATTCATAAATTGTTGGACGAACGTACAGATCGTACCTGGCCCACTACCTGGTTTGTACCCCGTCTTTGCGACAAACCGGCTTTCAGAGATGTATATTCTGTCATGAACAACTGGGGAGCTAACCATGGCGCTATTAGTTACGGACACATCGGTCAGGATTTGATAACCATGGCTTCCATGCTTCGTATCCCTGTTTGTATGCACAATGTAGAAGATGATAAGATCTTCCGTCCTGCTGCATGGAATGCATTTGGTATGGATAAAGAGGGGGCAGACTACAGAGCTTGCACTGTTTATGGTCCTGTCTATAAATAATACGAATCAGCAGTTGAAATATTTAATTAAGATACAGTACTTAAAAAAACAGATAAATAGGTCTTATGATAACAAATGAACAAATAGAGCAGTTTATGGCTCAGGCACATCGTGTAGGTGATGCAAATCTTACAATCTGCAGTAGTGGAAATATCTCGTGGCGTATCGGTGATGAAGTATTGATTACCGGTACAGGATCATGGGTACCTTCTTTACCAAAGGAAAAAGTTTCAATTTGTCGCCTTTCCACCGGTGAAGTCTTGAATGGTGTAAAACCTTCTATGGAGAGCGGCTTTCATTTTGGCGTTCTTCGTGAACGTCCGGATGTGAATGTAGTACTTCATTTTCAATCACATTATGCAACTGCGGTGGCTTGCATGAAAAACCGTCCTACCAACTTTAATGTAACGGCAGAGATTCCTTGCCACGTAGGTAGCGAAATTCCGGTGGTTCCTTATTATCGTCCTGGTTCGAAAGAACTGGCCCAAGGGGTGATTGACGGGATGAAGGACCACAATTCAGTGTTATTACTGAAACATGGACAGGTAGTATGTGGCAAAGATTTTGATGAGGCTTTTGAACGTGCCATGTTTTTTGAGATGGCGTGTCGTATTATCATTCAGTCTGGTGGTGATTATACTGTATTGACTCCGGAAGAAATAGATGATCTTGAAACGTATGTTTTAGGAAAAAAGACAAAATGATGTTAGATACTTATTTAGCTATAGATTTTGGTGCCGGAAGTGGCCGGGTTATGGCTGGATTTGTCAGTGCGGGAATGGTAGATTTAGAGGAAATCTACCGTTTCCCCAATCGGCAGGTAAAATTGGGTAATCATCTTTACTGGGATTTTCCGGCACTGTTTGCTGATATGAAACAGGGTATAAGTAAAGCAGTTCGTAGGGGGTATCATATAAAGGGGATCGGAATTGATACGTGGGGAGTCGACTTTGGGTTGATAGACAAGAAAGGTAATCTGTTGAGTAACCCTGTTTGTTATCGTGATTCCCGGACAAATGGACTTCCTGAAGAATTCTTTGCAGGTACGGATGTTTCACAGCATTATGCCGAAGCAGGTATTCAGGTGATGGCGATCAATACACTCTTTCAGCTTTACAGTTTGAAGAAAGAGGGAGATGCTACTCTTGAGATAGCCGACCGCCTGTTGTTTATGCCGGATCTTTTCAGTTATTTCCTGACTGGGACGGCAAACAATGAATATAGTATCGCGTCTACTTCCGAACTGCTGGATGCGCGTAGCCGGACGTGGAACTGGCCATTGATCCATCAGTTGGGCCTACCCGGTCATCTTTTCGGAGAGATTGTTATGCCTGGTACAGTACGTGGACAGTTGAAACAAGATGTTGCCGCAGAACTTGGCCTGGATTATGAAGTAGATGTGATAGCCGTAGGTTCGCATGATACGGCAAGTGCTGTGTTTACTGTTGGCTTGGGGACAGGGTGCTCTGTGTCTGCTGATACGGATGCTGTACTTGAAAGCGTTGCTCCTGCTACAAGCCTTCGTCATGCATTTTTGAGTTCCGGAACCTGGTCATTACTGGGGATTGAGCTCGATGAACCTGTCTTAACGGAAGAAGCCCGGCTGTCCGGCTTTACCAATGAGGGTGGAGTAGGCGGCAAGATTCGTTTCTTGCAGAACATTACGGGTTTGTGGATTTTACAACGTTTGATAGCCCAATGGGGCGAAAATCAAAAGGAGACTGAATACGATGCTTTAATCTCTGCTGCTGAACTGGCAGAAATCACTTCTGTGATTGATGTCGATGATCCGGCTTTTGCCTGTCCGGCGGATATGGAAGTTGCCATAGCCCATTATTGCCGTACTCATGAATTGCAGGTACCTTCTACACAAGGTGAATATGTGCGTTGTGTACTAAATTCACTGGCTCAACGTTATAAAAGAGGGATCGAACAATTAAACCGTTTGTTGCCTGCTCCGGTAGAGGCATTGCACATTATTGGAGGTGGCTGTCGGAATAAACTGTTGAACCGGTTGACAGAAGATGCATTAGGTATTCCTGTATATGCAGGTCCGGTAGAAGCTACGGCCATTGGTAACATTCTGGTGCAAGCTTTAGCCAAAGGTGAAATTGCTGACCGTAGAGAAATAAAAGGAATAATTTAAAAGCGAATAATTTTATGGAAACATCTATAAAGAGTTATCGGACGCAGGAATATCATCAGCCTGTAAAACGCTATTGCCGGACACTTGATTTGAGAAATGACCCTGAATTGATAGCTGAGTATCGTCGTCGGCATAGCCGTGAAAATATCTGGCCGGAAGTGATGGCAGGTATTCGCGAAGTTGGCATCCTTGAAATGGAAATTTATATTCTCGGTACACGTCTCTTTATGATTGTAGAAACTCCGTTGGAGTTTGACTGGGATACTGCCATGGCTCGTCTTGCCACTCTGCCGCGTCAGCAGGAATGGGAAGATTATATGTCGATATTCCAATTGACAGAGCCCGGAGCTACTTCAGCGCAGAAATGGCAGCCTATGGAGCGCATGTTTTATTTATATGAATCAGAATAATTTCTAATACCCCTTTTACCATTATGAACAACACTTCCAAAAAATCGATTTTGAGCAAAGACGGCGTTAGCTATCTTATCCCTTTTATTCTTGTCACCAGTTGTTTTGCACTCTGGGGATTTGCCAATGATATCACCAATCCCATGGTGAAAGCGTTCTCCAAAATATTCCGAATGAGTGTGACAGATGGTGCGTTGGTACAGGTTGCTTTCTATGGTGGTTATTTCGCTATGGCTTTTCCGGCGGCAATGTTCATTCGTAAGTACTCTTATAAAGCGGGTATTCTGCTCGGGTTGGGGTTGTATGCATTGGGGGCGTTACTTTTCTTCCCGGCAATGATGACCGGATGCTATTATCCTTTTTTAATCGCTTACTTTATTTTGACGTGTGGGTTGTCTTTTCTTGAGACGAGTGCCAATCCTTATATCTTGTCAATGGGAACGGAAGCGACAGCTACCCGCAGACTTAATTTGGCTCAATCCTTCAATCCGATGGGGTCACTATTGGGTATGTATGTGGCCATGAATTTTATTCAGAATCGTCTTAATCCGATGGGGACAGCAGAACGCAGTCAGCTTTCTCCTACGGAGTTTGAAGCGATGCGTGATTCGGATCTGGCAGTACTTATAGCTCCTTATCTCGTGATTGGAGTCATTATTCTCATTATGTTGTTACTGATTCGTATGGTGAAGATGCCTAAAAGTGGTGATCATTCTCATTCGATTGATTTTCTGCCAACGCTGAAACGTATCTTCTCTATTCACCATTACCGGGAGGGAGTTATTGCGCAGTTTTTCTATGTAGGTGCACAGATTATGTGCTGGACGTTCATTATCCAATATGGTACCCGTCTGTTTGTCTCTCAAGGGATGAGTGAGCAGGCTGCTGAGGTCTTATCTCAACAGTATAATATTGTTGCGATGATCATTTTTTGTGTGAGCCGCTTTATTTGTACGTTTATTCTGCGTTATCTCAATCCCGGGCTTTTACTGAAAATTCTCGCAATTGCTGCCTGTTGTTTAACGGTAGGAGTTATTTATTTCCAGAATATTGGTGGAATGTATTGTCTGGTGGGTGTTTCGGCTTGTATGTCGTTGATGTTCCCTACTATTTATGGTATTGCCCTTCAGGGATTGGGTGATGATGCCAAGTTTGGTGCTGCCGGATTGATTATGGCCATTCTGGGTGGTTCTGTTTTACCTCCGGTTCAGGCAAGCATTATTGACCAATCGGTTTTGTTTGGCATGCCGGCAGTGAATTTGTCGTTTATACTTCCATTTATTTGTTTTGTAGTGGTAACTATATATGGACACCGGTCTTATAAAAGGATAAAGAGGTAACTTTATAAACCAGAGATTCACGTTGATTTACGCAAAATTTTAACAGGTTCTAAATGAAATCTGCGTAAATTAACGTGAATTTGTAATTGGATGATAGCAGGTCTTGCTTTTTACACCCTCTCTCCAAAGGAACTTCCCTATTATTATAGCGGTTTATCTTATTCTTTTTTTGCTCTTATCCGTCCTGTTGTTCTGCATGGCATCCCTTTTTCGGTAATTCCTTCCAATACGTAATCCATATCATGCCTCATATCCGTAGTATAGAAAGATACTTTGGCATGTCCGGTGGAATCGGTCTTTATTTGTGGGTTCCAATAAAGGGTAGTTCTGAAATCGGTATTACCGGTTTGTGTGGAATCGGGCACATCATATTTGGGTGAATAAAACTCTACCGGTTTTTGATAACCCAGCGGATAGAGAGTTGCCAAGCCGAGTGAAGGGCGGAAGTAATGGGCTGAACCTCCATTCTTTAATTCAATAAGGATTACCCCTTTATATTTACTCATTTCGGCTGTATATCGCAGTAGGTCATCTTTGTCCCATCCGGAAAGATATTCAAAATCTGGATTGTCAACATCTTTAATGATGGAGCCGGGCTTTAATTTGGGATCACGAATCAGCCCTCCTTCTGGCACAACCACTCCTACCATTAGATTTGGAACATAAACCGGTACGCTTTGTGCATCCCGAAAGAAAGAAATAGAAGCTATTTCACTTGCCATATAGAATTGTAGATCTTTAGGCTCTATCAATTTTAAGTCAACCGAAAATCTTAATGTAGTACCCCGATAAATATATTCATCTTCTTTTAGTTGGACGATTCCGGGTATCTTGTCTATGAAGTTTTCTTTTATAATATCCCATACTGATCTGTTTTTATATTCACTTTCAATCGTTTTGTCTGTAATGACATAGTCGGCAAAAGATGCGAATTCTCCTGCCAGTTTTCCTGTTTTGCTGATGTATTTCGCTGTTATATTCACTTCGTCCAATGTAATTTCTTTCCATATATTGCTTTGTCGATAGGTCTGTTGATATTCGTCCAAAGCATTGCCGATTTCTTTTTGTATGACCTCTCTTGGATGTGGAATGAATACTTTTGAGTCAGGGAATGTTTCGGCATCCGGATAAATCATGACTCCTTTTGCCTTTCCCTTTTTGTTGACTGCATTAATGGTGAATGCGGTACTGTCCTGAAATTCAATTCCATTGAATGTATAGTTTCCCGAGTTGTCTACTTGTGCGTGTATGGCTTTCCAGTGATTGCTGAAACCAACTACTTCTACCCCATCCATACTTTTCCATAGGAGTGGTTTCACCCTTCCGGTAAGTGACTGTCCAAGTTCCAATGGATACTTGGGTTGGGGAATACGTTCTTGTAAGATGCAAGATAAATCATATTTTCTCCAACCTTGAGTTAACATCAATAAGTCCAGATGTTCATTTACTTGCGTTGTGTTTTGTGTAAAATAATAGTTAGGGTTTTCTATGAATCCTCTCAGTTCCGATTGTATTAATAGCTGGGTGATAATGTTGTTTTCCAGTGAGTCTCCTTTTATGAGTTGCGCATCGGTGACTGAAAGAGCGAAATCCCCTCTGCCGGGCAATGTTAATTGCAATTCCACCTTTTCTCTTGGTCCGTATAAATCCTGGTTGGATTGTATTTGAGGGGTATAATGAGCGCCTCTTTTCACGTATATCATTCTTTCACAGAATACGTTGCCTTTCTTGTTGACGATTGCCACATTTAAAATTCCTTCCGGTGCGCGTGTCAGAGAAAATTTTCCTGTTTTACTGCTGTTGTCTAGCTGTTTGACAGTCGTAAGCATTCCCCGGGTATGGGCTACTAGAAACAGGCTGTCTGTAGGATAGTCTGTTTGGTTTTGGAACATATATATACATGCTCCACCTTGCCGTCGAAGTTGTAAAGCTACCCCTTTTTCATGTGGTTTCGGCAGTTGAAATCGTTTTTCAACCCCTTTATTGTCTGTTATTACAGCAAAATAAGTACTGTCTTTTTGTGGCAAGAGCGGGAACTTCCCCATTCCGTCGTGTTGGGTCGCTATATCTGCCATAAACATCCCTCCTGCGCTAAATACTTTTCCGGTCACTGCTGTACTCATCCCATCTGTGTCTATAGCTTTGAATGCGATAACCTGCGGTATATTTGTCAATAATGTTCCGCTTTCCGGAAAGAACTGCACGTCGTAATCTCCTCCTTTTTCCGGAATAATGAACTTTTGTTCATAGGCAATACCTCCTTTGTCATCAAATACCGTAGCCGATAATTGTTGCTTTTCCGGAGAGTCACCTTGTCGAATCTGTAATTCGATTTCTCCTTGAGAGTTGGTCAGAGTGTATCTTTTTCGATATTTTTTCCCACCTTTGTTGTAATCGAAATCAATCCTACAGTTCTTTACCGGTGAGCCATCGTTATAGGTATATTTGGCTATGGTTCGTAATTTTCCCTCTTCGTCCGGATAATAGGTTACTGTCAGAATTTTGGGTGTCTGCATGATTCTTCCTATTGTAATGGTTTTCTGGAAGAAATAGTCCGGTGATTCGTTTCGCATCCAGTTGGTGTATGCCCTTAAAACGTATTCCCCCGGAATTAATTTCTTATCGAGTGGCAGATATCCGCAGAAAGCATGATTCTCTTTTCGGATTTTGATACGTTTCTCCACACTGTCCAACCGGTTTATCAGTTCTATATACACGAAGTTACTGGGTGACGGTTGATGGATTTGTGCGTTTACTACGTAGGCCTTTAGCCAGATGGTGTCTTCCACTACATAGTAGGGTTTATCTGTTTGTAGATAAACGTTCTCAGGAAGAGTAGTGGTCAGATAGTCGATAAGCTTTCGGTTGAAAAACTTTTGAACCTGTATTTCTTGTGGTTGCGAATGCAAACTAACCAAGCAAGCTACTAAGATGATTGTGTGTCTCATATTATTCCGTTTCGATTCTTCAAAGATAAATAAGGAAAATCCCTTTCAGAAAGGAATTTTTCCCATTCTTTGGGGACCTTATTTTATTCCTTCTTCGCTTTTATCCGTCCTGTAGCCCTGCATGGTATCCCTTTTTCGGTAATTCCTTCCAAAACATAGTCCATGTCGTGCTTCATATCCGTAGTATAAAAAGACACTTTAGCATGTCCAGTGGAATCGGTCTGTATTTGTGGATTCCAGTAAACGGTTGTTCTGAAGTCGGTCTTTGTCGTTTGTAATGAATCGGGTACATCATATTTGGGTGAATAAAACTCTGCAGGTTTTTGATAGCCTAATGGGTAGAGAGTTGCCAGTCCCAATGATGGACGATAATAGTGGGCGGTACCTCCATTTTTTAATTCGATTAGGATCACTCCTTTGTATTCATCCATTTTTTCCATCTGGTCTCCATTGCGGACAGGCATAAAAAACGGTACTTCCGAAGCATCCTTAAAAAAGGAGATAGATGCAACTTCGTTGGCCATATAAAATTGGAGTTCATCTAATTCAATGACTTTCGTATCAACTACAATACGTACAGGTTTGCCGCGATAATAAAGTGTGTCCATATTAGCTGTGCTAATTCCAGGAAAACGTTGTATGATGGCTTCATTGACAATATTAGTTATTGATTTATTTCTGTATTTTGTCTCTATATCTTGATCTATAATGAGATAGTCTGCGTGGGCTGCAAACTCACCAGCTAATTTTCCTGTTTTGCTAATGTATTTGGCGGTTATTGTTACATCATCTAATATAATTTCTTGTAAGTTACTATTGTTTTTTTTGTAAAGATCCTGATAGTTTTCTAATACTTTATTTCTTGTATTCTTCTGCTCTGGCTGGGGATGGGCTATAAAAAGGTGCGCTTCCGGATATCTTTCCGGATCAGGATAAATCATAACTCCTTTGGCTTTACCTTTTTTGTTGACTGCATTGATTGTGAAAGCCGTACTGTCAGGAAACTCGATACCATTAAACACATAATTTCCCAATGTGTCTAATGTGGCCCGTATGGCTTTCCATTTGTTGGTAAATCCAACCACTTCTATACCGTCTGTCTTTCTCCATAAAATAGGTTTAACTCTGCCTGTTAATGATTGTCCCCGTTCCAAAGGCTCCTTTATTTCCGGTATTTGCCCTTGGAGGATTGCAGATAAATCATAGCGTCTCCACCCCTGTGTGAGCATAAGTAAATCTAAATATTCGTTTACTTCATTGTTATTGGCCGTGAAGTAATATCCGGGATTTTCTATATATCCCTTTAATTCAGATGTTAATAAAAATTGGCTAATGATATTGTTCTCTAAGGGGTTATGTTTTACGATTTCGGCATCAGTGACAGATAAAGAGAAATTCCCTTTTAAGGCATTTATATTTAGTTTTATTCTACTCCTTTGTTTATATTCAAGAGAGTCGGTATCTACAGTTGGTACAGGTCTGTTGTTCTTCTTTATATATATCATTCGTTCGCAGAAGACGTTTCCTGCCCGATTGACAATTGCCACATTAAGTATACCCTCGGGTGTTTGATTTAGCGAAAACCTTCCAACTTTTTCTTTATCATTTAGAGATTTTGTGATTGAAAGCATTCCGCGTGTATGAGCGAGTAGTAATAAACTGTCGGTAGGATATGGAGTTCGATTTTCAAATGAATAGATACAATTGTTTCCTCTTTTGTTTAGTGATAATATTATTCCCTCTGCCTGTGCGCTGGGGATTCTGAATTTCTTTTCGGATCCATTTAGAGTTTTTACCAATGCGTAGTAGGTGGTGTCTTTTTGTGCACATAAGAAGAACTTTCCCATGCCATTGTGCATTGTTTTTATGTCTGCTAATGTGATTCCACCTTCACTGATTATTTTCCCGGTTACAGAAATACTTAGTCCGTCTGAACCAATAGCTTTGAATGCTATGGTTTGTGGCGTTTCGCTAAGGAGAATTCCACTTTCCGGGTAGAATTGTAAATCAAAGTCATTTTTTATCTGTGGAATTGTGAATTGTTGGCTATTGAGAATACCTCCTTCCGAGTCAAAAACAGTGGCTGTTAGTATCTGCTTTGTGGGAGCTGCATTGTTTTCCAATCGTATACCAAGTTCTATTTCTCCTTTTTTGTCTGTAAGAGTATATCTTTTTCTGTATTTTTTTCCGTCTTTGTTGTATGAGAAGTCTATTCTACAATTTTTAATTGGAGAACCGTCATTGTAAGTATATCTGGTTATTGCTTGAATTTCGTTTCCTTCTGTTGGCTTATATTCTATTGTGAGTACCCGTGGTGCCTCTGTTACTTTTCCTATTGTTATGTTTTTCTGGAAAAAGTATTCTGGCGATTCATTTCTCATCCAGCTTGTATAGGCGCGAAGTGCATATTCGCCTGTAGGTAGTTCTTTGTTTAGTTTTAAATATCCTTGAAATCCGATAGAATCTTTTTTTATTTTGATTCGACTCTGTATACTATCCAGTTGGTTGATAAGTTCCACATACACAAAGTTGCTTGGCGAGGGCTGATGGATTTGTGCGCTGATTACGTATGCTTTCATCCAAACGGTGTCTTTTACTACATAGCAGGATTTATCTGTTTGCAGATAGATTTTTTCGGGTAGAGTAGCTGTTAGATAGTTGATGAATTTTGAATTGATTTTATTCAGAGCGTTTTGTGCGTTTGTTGTAATGCTGCTATATAATAATATAATAAAAAAAAGAAAATATCGGTATATCATATAATTTATATATTTGGATATATGAGAAATAAGTACATTATTATTGGTGCTAAAAAATGAATGAGTTGCATAAGTTGTCTGCACTTTATGTACTTTCATTCATTTTTTAATTGAATATACTTAAACTTTGTTATTTAATCGTTTATACTTTTCTTTATGGTTAATAATATGGTTCTAGTATGCCATGACAAAATGGACATTCAGCGTAGAAAACATTTCTTTTTAAATAAAATGATCTGCCGCAAGATGTACAATCATATCGATATCCATCTGAACTACTGCCAGAACCTGAGCCTGAACCTGAACTTGAACCAGGACAATCGTGTCCTTCGGTTGATGAATAATGATTTTGGCAAACGTCGCATTTTACGAGGGTACCGCACGATGGGCAAGAACTGTAAGTATATGTATCATAACATGTCCCACAAAATATACACATGGTCTCATCTGAATTACTGCAATCATCTTCTCCAGGAAATTCATAAGCCATCATCTGTGCATTTGCTTCTGATACGAGAGTAATATTTCCATCAAAATTAGGAATTATACCTAATATTAAAATTGTTGCTATAATAAACTTTTTCATAATACTGATTATTTAGATATTATTGTTAATTGATTTTCTTCTTCTCCTATAAAGACTTTTACTATATAAGTTCCTCTTGTTAAATTGGGATAGACAGTGATGTGCTGTTCTCCCATTGAAATTACACCTGCATCATATTGATAAATTGGTTCTCCTTTTATACTATAAATAAATAGACGTACTTTATCTGTATTTTGCATATTTATAAGTAAATTTAATTCCTGAGCAAAAGGATTGGGATATGCTGTTACTCTATTTTTTTCAGTTTTCTTATTCTTTTTGGTGATGGATAAATACATTGGACGCTCTTTCTCTTTAGCTGATACAGAGTACATCTGTATTGTTCCTAATATTGATATTTCATTTTCTACTTCTATTACTTGTATGTCTGCTTCTTGAAGATAAAATGATTGTGTCATATTCTTATATCTTCCATTAATTCTTTTTGCTCTATTTGTGCTATTTGTGAAAATAAGTTTGCTCCCTTTAAGCTCTCCTGCTATTGAAATTGGCTCTTTCTCTCCTTCATACCACTCGCCTGTAATTTGTTTTCCTTGTGAAGAGAGTATTAGTTTTAATGGAACTTCTGAAACTATATATTTTCCACTCCAGTCATAAGTTATTAAACTACCAGTATATTCTCCTTTTTTAATTTGTTTTACTTCTTTTGAAGGTATTCTGATTTGTGGATACGCTGGAACTTGATTTGTTTTTTGTTTTAAGATTCTATAAGTAGAATGGTTGTTTTCCGGCATAGGTTGTTCTAGTTCTTTTAAAGCTTGTTTGTATGATTGAGATGCAGCCTGTTGTAAGAATAGTTTTCCTGTTGCTTCGTTTTGTTCTATTCCATACCCATTACGATAGCAAAGTCCAAGCATATATAGTGAAGGTGCATAGCTATCTTTGGCGCCTATTTTAAAATATTCTATTGCTTTTTCATAACTTTGTTCACATCCTAATCCTTTGTAAAGCATGTAACCTGTAAAATAGCATCCTATCAGATTACCTTTTTCAGCAGCTTTAGAAAAATATGAGTAGGCTTTTTCAAGATTTAAATAATTGTCTTCTGTTTTATAGAATAATCCAATATTATTGTAAGCATCAGAACACCCGTGTGCTCCTGCTTTTTCCCACCAATTTAGAGCCATAATAGTGTCTGCTTGGGTTCCGTATCCTTTTAAATACATTAATCCTATTGCATTCATAGCCGTGGCATTACCTTGACGAGAATATTCGGAAAGATTTGTGAATGCAGTGTTTCTATCAATTCTTCCTTGTGCTCCTAATGCTAACATTATAGCTCGTTTGGCCTTGTAGTCTTCTTCAATTGATTGATTTGAATGTTCTGCCCATAAATATTGTTCTTTTATTGTAGGAATAGCTTTTTCAGTATGTTTTGAGGAGTTATTTTTCTTTTGCTTTTTTTGTCTCCTCTGCAGTGCTTCAATGGAAAAAATGATAGATGGGGCAAATTTTTTAATTCCGATATATGCTTCTTTTTTTAGTATTGGGTCATTAGCATATAATTCATTTGCAATTGCTATTTTACTATAATAACTATATAATTTTCCACAAATAGCAATGCTATCTTTGTTATTATACTTTCGTGATTTGCGGAAAAGTTCCCATGCGCGATGTGTCTTTTGCCAACTTTCTTGAGAGTTTTTCTTTCGGAGGAAATAATCCATTTGCTCATTAGTTAAAATACTAGATAATTCTTTAAATTCTATCTGCCAATAATCTTGCTCTTCTTTTTCATCTATTTTTATCTCGACGGCTTTTTGAGCTAGATTTCTCAAAGTTTCTTCGGATAAATGGAGACTATTGCGTAGAGAAAATGCCAGTTGATAATTAGGCGTTGATAAATAATTTCCGCTCAAAAATAGAATAGTGCAAATATGTTTGCTATATTCTTCTTTTAGGCGATTAAGGTCTTCCGATATATTATCCATTTCTGTACTTTTGTGTTCTAAAAGTTGTTTTTTAGTTTCGTAGTAATCGATAATAGAATTTACTTCTTTTATATAATTGTCATTAATGGTAAAATGAGAAAAAAACTGTTTTTTTGCTTCCCATACTCTAGACGTATCTCCTTGGATTTGAAATGTGTTTAGTTCTTTTGGGGTAAGTTGCTTGCTGAATTGAGCGTTTACGTAGCTCCCGAATATACTTAGAAGCAATGTAATTAATACTTTTTTCTTCTTCATAATTATTAAATATTTGAGTTATTAAATTAATACCAGATTTGTAGTCCGGCATCGTGATAAAATATTCGTTCTTCTTTACCTTTTGTTCGGTCTTTTAATAATAGAATGGTATTTTTAGGTACATGCTCATAAATCAGAAAATCGTCTGTACAAACTTGACGTCCTAATGAATGCCATTTTTTATCAAAATAATAAAGTTCATAAAGATGTCCGGGTTCCATACTGTTTGTATCAGACTTTGGGGTGAATTTAATTATATATACAGATTGCTCTTTGTTTTCACCTAGATCAAGTCCAATCCAATATTTAGTACTTTTAGTATTGGCTACTGTTTCGCGATCGCCATCGAAAGCAAAATGCAATTCTTCGTTTGGAACTTTATAACCTATTGGGATTCCTATTATTTTTCTTATACCAATTGGTGTTTGGGTATAGAAAGTAAGTTCGGCTAAAGACGTTCTGCTTGTAATTGGAGTTTTATAGCGTAAATATCTAAAAGAATTAGAATTGTTGATTTGTAGAATATTACCTCCAAACGGCATTGTACGAATGCTGTTAAGTAAAACGGCATCACTAAAGTCGGGGCTATTTGCTCCTTCGAAACGCCCTCCAATCATATTACCCCATTGATTGCTCCAATTAGAGAATACTGGATATTTACGATAGAGGGTTATTGTTTCCTTTTGTATGGTATCCGGAATGAAATATCTTATATTGCCGCTGTCCTGTAATAAAAAAGGATAGGATACGGCATGGATATGATCGCCATGAGGGCGTGCAATGACGTATACAATATCTGTTCCTATATTATTGAATGTGATTAGGCTATCTTGAGCGCGGCTTATTGCTATAGGTTGCCAATTCCTTCCTGTACTGAAAGTGCATAAACATAAAAGTTCGTTGTTTGCTTCTTTGATGTTCAGGGATATAGAATCTGTGTAACCATATTCTGCTGAAACATCGTAGATATGACTATCATTTAGACTTGGAACCTTTTGCATTTCTATCGGGTAGGACTGCGTTTTGAATGTGGTACGATAAACTTTTGATACTTTTTTTATAGAGTCTATGCGAAACGGATATCTGTCTGTCGGTGCAGGTCGATAAGTTACAGGAAACTCGGACGCATCGATTTTGTTGAATCGTTTTGCTTCTTTGTCTTTTTCATAAAGTGTGTAGGTTTCGTCGTTGTTTAATACTAATGACACCCAAGTGTGTCCGAGGGTGCTATAGTTAGCCCATCTGGGTACCATATCTAATGTGGCAGGAATAGCCAGTGAACGAAGAATAGCGGTTTGCAGAATACAACGTTGGGAGCAATTGGCTTGTTGCAGCTTATCTATGGTTAATACATCCGGTGAATAGGGGCATAAGGGGGTTGCTTGTCGAACGGATTTTATAATAGAATCGGATAGGAGAGAAAAAGCTTGTTTAATATCTGTTATTCCTTCTATAATGGCGCCGTATTTTTGTTGTAGCGTTTGTCTCCATCCTAAAGTCAGTTGTTCGTTCATTGTTCGATAAGGTAATATCAGACGACAAAACTGCTCGAATGATATCTGGCTATGCCACGGGGCATTTTCCCATGACAGAAAAGCCTGTTCGATATTTTCTATCAGAAATTCGGATGAGATGGTATCAGAATCGTTAACCCATATTATTTCTTTGGGGGAGTATTCCATTATAGATGATTGCCAGGCAGCTTTTACTGTTTTGGTGCTGACGGGAGGGGTTAAAGCATGGATTTTCTGTTTGTAACTATCAATCGCTTTACCATAGGGAGCTTTGTAATCTTGCATGTTCTCTATAAGGAATAAGGCGGCTTTGTATTTTAAGCTATCTGTCGGGCTGGTAGTATAATGGGCCAATACTTTGTTCAGTTGTTCTGTTGTCTGTCCTATACTATACGAAGGAACAGTGAAAGACAGCAGCAGTAAGAAAGTGATTCTGATTCTCATATTATTGCAGATTTATTATTTGGAATGTTCTAAAAATTCTCGAGCTTGCTTTTTATATTGCTCTGCTTTGGGGTTATAGGCCTTGGGAGATATATTTATAATTTCCAAGGCAGTTTGGCGGGCTCCTTCTATGTCTTGAATATGTCGTTGTAAACACATTATCTGATATCTGGAACGTAGATTTGTGGGTATAATGGCAGCTATGGTTTTCAAAGTGGTTAATGCATCGCTATATTGTGATAAATGGGCATAGCAATCGGCCATACGATAGTAAAGAGATATATTGGAAGTATACAGGGAAGCTTTTTTATATATGGGTATAGCTTCTTCATATCGTTTTTGTTTAGCTAATGAGTTGGCATATTGTGTAAGGAAGGCTTCGGAAGTACTTGCTTGTTCTAAAAGTCGGGCTAAAAGATTGCCGGCTTCTTCGAATCGTCTTTCTTTAATTAGTCCGATACTTTTTTTAAGCCCTATTTGCGCATTGATTACTCTGCATTGATGATATAGCAGTATGGATGCGATACAGCAAAAGATAATGCTGATTAGTCTTTTAATTAGGGTAGGGAGACTAAATCGGTTATTGGATGCAGCCAATAAAATAGCTCCATAGTTTAGTAGTAAAAACCAAGTGGTTATTGCAGCATATATGAAGTTGAATAACGCCATTATGGCAATGGCTAATACAATAGCTAATGCTTCTCTGTTTTTTTGTCGAATAGCCAGATAGCCAAGTAATATGAAAAATCCCAGATACCAGATGAAACCTGTGATACCTCCTTCTATGGCTTGTTCCAGATAGTCATTATAGGCCATTGCAACTAAAGAAGCATTTTGGTGTTCTGTTGTTGATGGTTGGCTGCAAAAGTAGGATGCTTGTTTCAAGTTATAGTTTCTCTCGAATAATCCATATCCGTAGCCTTCAATCGGATTTTTTGCAACCATTTCCGTACTAAGTTTCCAAATGAGTAAACGCCCGTCGGCAGAATCCTTCTTAATTTGATAAATATGTATTCCGGTAAAAAAGATTGTTGTACATAAAAGGGAGAGTAATAAGGCTCTTCTTATATAGTTGCTTTTTTTCCAAAAACGATGGATACGTTTGCCGGAAAGGAGGTAAGTGGCTAATAGGATGGCACCTCCAATATAAGCAGTCCTGCATTTCAATATGAATAAAAATAGAAGTATACATCCGAATAGAATTTTGTAAATAAATGTTTTATCAAGGTTCCTGATTCTTTCAATAAGAATGGGCAAACAGCAAAGTATGAAAATTGCATTCGTGTTTGGATTTTCATTTGTGCCGGAAATAGGGAAATATTTACTGTATGAGTCAATAATGTTTAAAGATTGTCCGAGCATAAATACCAACTGGATAATTGCAATACAGAGAAGAATGTTTTTTATAAATGTAATGTTTATGATTTGTATCCGTATTAAAAAAGAAAGTGTTATCAGGTAGATGATACTTGAAATTAAATAGAGAGAACGGTAGTATTCGCCATTAGTGTGGTAGCAGTGTAACAGAATGTATACTCCCCAAAAAAACACAATACAGCTATATATAGATACTTTTTCATAACTGGTGTTATGTATCGCATAAAACGCTGTTATTAAAGTTAATAAAGATACTAATATAGAAAAAAATAAGGTGTTGGATAAGGAGGGGTAAACGAATATGCCGCTATCGAATGTGATTGCGATGCTTATTAATATAAGTATAATAATCGATAAGACTCTTAATAGTTTTGCCATGTGTGTGTACATAGTATTAATTTTAATGGATTTTACAAAAGTAGACGGATTTTGTATCGGTTGTCATGTATGTTTTGATGTTTGGTCTGTTAATTTTGTTATTTATTTTAAATTGTGGAAACGGCATTGCTTCTGAGAGTAGCTGAAGATTGTAGTATTTACACTTCCTGAAATAAATGTACTATTGAAAAAGAGGTACTTTGGGATAGTGATAATTGATATAATCTATAAGTTATTATGCCCGATTTACAATCGGTTTTGTTTGGCATGCCGGCAGTGAATTTGTCGTTTATACTTCCATTTATTTTTTTTGTAGTGGTAACTATATATGGACACCGGTCTTATAAAAGGATGAAGAAGGTGCGTAGTAAATAACCTGCTTGTCTTTTTATTAATGAGAGAGTTGGGCGTGATTCTTATTTATCGTATTTTTGTGCAATAAAGAATCTAATTCGTCTCTGGTATGAAAAACATAAAGCATCAGAATATAAGTAGGATTACCTTATTCCTTATTTCACTATTTTGGGTTACCAAGCTTGTCGCACAAGACATATCGTTCAACTATTTATCTACTGAGAATGGACTTTCACAGTTCACAGCCTACTGTTTATATAAAGATGAACTTGGCAGGATATGGATAGGAACACGTGACGGATTGAATGTATACAATGGTAATTGGGTGCGGAGTTATAAGCCGGAGCGTGGGAATGAACATTCTATTGTTGGAAAAGATGTCAGGAGGATTTGTGGGGATGGTAAGGGACATTTATATATACAGACAATTGAGGGAATATGTATTTTTGATATGTATTCCGAAACGTTTGAAACAATCCAGAAAGGGCCGGGGCATTCAATTACCTATAGTTCTGATACATTATTGATAGGTGGTAATGGTTCTGTTTATTCTTATGATGTTCTGAATCATCAGGTAAAACCTTATTGTTCTTTAGAGGGAGATATACAGGTCTCTTCTTTATTGAAAGATAAAACCGGACGGTTGTGGCTTGGGACCCGGGGGGATGGATTGTATTGCTTGAAGAAAGGAGAAATGAAGCAGTTGTGTGTTTTACCTCAATGTAATGTTTTTAATCTTTATCAGGATTCATCCGGTGACATTTGGGTGTGTACTTGGGAAGACGGACTTTACCACATATCTGACAATGGAACAGTACATTATACGGATGGAGGAGCAGATAGAACACATTGTATATCATCCAACTCCGTAAGAGATTGTTGTGAAGATAATCAGGGAAACCTATGGATTGCAACTTTCAATGGTTTGGATAAGTTTGATAAGAAGAAAAACGAATTTGTCTATTATACTTCTACAGATATACCAGGTAGTCTGAGTAATGCTTCTGTTTATTGCATTATTAAAGATCACCAGGGAACTCTCTGGGTGGGCACCTATTTCGGTGGGGTGAACTATTTTAATCCCGAATATGAAATTTATACCCATTATCGTCCCGGATTGCACGAGAACGAGGGACTTAGTTTTCCGGTGATCGGTTGTTTTGCAGAAGACAAGAGTGGAAATTTATGGATTGCTACCGAAGGAGGTGGGCTGGACTTCTATGATCGTACCAACAAGCGTTTCAAGTAGTATAAGCATAAAGAGGGACACAACTCTCTTTCGCATAATAACATAAAAGCTTTGTACTATGACGAAAAGCGAGAGGCACTTTGGATCGGTACTCATCAGGAGGGGCTTAACAAACTGGATTTAAAAACAGACAGAATTACCACTTATAAACTTCCTGATGTGGCAGGAAAGCAATTGTCTAATGTAATACTGGACATTATTCCCTATAAAAATGAATTGCTGCTGGCTTCTTATGATGGTGTTTTTCAATTCAATCCCGAAACGGGAAACTTTACTCTGTTATTAAATCTGTTTTCTCATCGTTTGAAAATAGATTCGGAGGGACTCTTGTGGATTGGGGTAGAGGGACATGGCGTATATGCTTACCATTTTGATACGAAGGAGCTGGTGAATTACAGATATGATCCGGAGAAGACAAATTGTTTAAGCGATAATATGATCACCTGTATAACCGAAGATCGTCATCGCAATCTGTGGTTCTCAACGATTAGTTCCGGCATTGACGTTTATTACCGGGAGACAGGTAAATTTGAGAATTTCAATTCTAAGAAGAACGGTTTAGGCAGTGATTGTATCTATGCTGTAACAGAGTCTTTAAACGGCAAATTGTTACTGACCACTAATCAGGGATTCACCCTTTTTGATTATTACACGAAGTTGTTTTACAATTATGATAATGAGAATGGCTTTCCTTTCACTACGCTGAATGAGAACTCATTATATCAATGTAAAGATGGTGAAATATTTCTGGGAGGTATCAAAGGGATGGTTTCATTCTATGAAAAAAGTCTCAATATTCCTCCTAAACCTTATGATATCTTTCCGGTAGGACTTTGGGTGAATGGCGAAGAAGTGGGTATCAATGACAAGACAGGTATTCTGAAATCTTCTTTTTATGACACCTCTGCTATTACGCTGAAAAGTGATCATTCGGTTTTGAATCTGGAATTTGCCGTTTCTAACTATATTGCTGCCAATCAGCATGAGTTTGTATATCGGTTAGAGGGATTTTCCAATGGTTGGACAAAGATATACAAGCAACGTACTATTACTTATACCAATCTGTCACCGGGTGACTATACCCTGATTGTAAAACCGACAGGAATTAATAATGTGTACCAACCGGAATATCGTCTTAACATAACCGTTCTTCCTCCTTTTTACAAAACGATCTGGGCTTATCTTATCTATGTTGTCATTACGATTAGCCTTCTTTATTATATAGTGAGGACCTATCATGGAAGAATAAAATTGCAGGAATCTCTTAAATACGAGAAACAGCACATTCGGGATGTAGAAGAACTGAACCAATCTAAACTCCGTTTCTTTACTAATATTTCTCATGAGTTCCGTACTCCGTTGACGGTTATTGTGGGGCAGATTGAAATGTTACTGCAGGTACAGTCGTTTCCACCGGCTATTTACAATAAACTTCTGAATGTTTATAAGAACGGGCTCCAGTTACGGGGATTGATCAGTGAATTACTTGATTTTCGCAAGCAGGAGCAAGGTCATATGAAGATAAAGGTGAGCAGGCATAATCTGGTTGACTTCTTATATGAAAACTATCTGCTTTATATCGAATATGCATCTACCCGGCATATCAAATTCTATTTCAATAAGGATCAGGATCAGTTGGAGGTTTGGTATGACTCGCGTCAGATGCAGAAAGTTATTAATAATTTGCTGTCAAATGCTTTTAAGTATACTCCAGAGAAAGGAAGTATCTCCATCAACATCAGTAAGAGAGGAGAAGAAGCTATTATTGAAGTGCAGGACAGTGGTAAAGGAATCAAGCCGGAAGAAGCAGGGAAGATTTTTGAACGCTTCTATCAAACCAGCAATGATCCGGAGAATACTCAGGGAACAGGTATTGGGCTGGCCTTGAGCAAAGGTATTGTGGAGTTACATAAGGGGCGGATTGAGGTTAGTAGCAATCAGACGAGTGGGACAACGTTTACTATTGCGTTAAAGTTAGGAAATGCCCATTTCACCGCAGAACAGATAGAGACAGAGGAGCCGAAAGAAGAGGAAGCAGCAGTCATAGTCGAATCGAAATTCATGGTTGAACAGCAGGTGTTGGACGATACGGTGAAGGAACGTATCAAAGGAGCGAAAGTACTGATTGTGGAGGACAATGACTCTTTAAGAGAAATGTTGGCGGGTCTGTTTGAACCTTATTATGAGATAATAACCGCTGCGGATGGAGAAGAAGGATTGAAAGAGGCTCGTGATAGAATGCCTGATCTTATTATTAGCGATGTGGTTATGCCTAAAATGACCGGTATTGAACTCTGCAAACAGATAAAGCAGGATTTCGAAACGTGTCATATTCCGGTTGTTCTATTGACGGCCCGTACTGCGATAGAGCATACCATTGAAGGCCTGCGTATTGGTGCGGACGATTATATTACGAAACCTTTTAATGTGAACCTGCTTATTTCCAGGTGTAATAATCTGGTGAACAGTCGTATCGTATTGCAGGAGAAGTTTAGTAAACAGCCACAGACCCGTGTTCAGATGTTAGCAACCAATCCGATGGATAAAGATCTGTTGGACCGTACCGTTACCATTATTGAAAAGAATATGGATAATGCAGAGTTTAGTCTGAATGACGTGATTCGTGAGTTGTGTATCTCTCGCACCAACTTCTTCTCTAAAATGAAAGCTATTACCGGACAAACTCCGAACGATTTCATTTTGACAATTCGTTTGAAAAAAGCCGCTTATCTTCTGAAGAATGAATTGTTCTTGTCAATAGCTGAGGTGGCAGACCAGACAGGTTTTAGCTCTCCCCGTTACTTCAGCCGTTGCTTTAAGGAAGTATATGGTATCAGCCCATTATTCTATCGCACGGGTAATAAGGACGAGGATGTGGAAGAAACGGAAGAGGAAACTGGCCGGTAAAGAGGCGTTCATCATCGTATAAATCTTTGGTGTATGATATATGCCCTATTCTGTATCAGTCGTTTTTTATGTACGTGATATTCTCTTCACCTCTTATATTGGATTCATTCGGTAAATACGTAGTAGTCAAAAAAGTAATTACAGATATTTCTCATAAGAAAATTTTAGGTAGAATATACTTCGTTGATATTATGTAATCGTTTGATTTATAATAGATAATAACCTCTTATTTAATGTCTTGTAAAAGTGTACATTTATTCATGTGTTAATTGTACATTCTTGTTATGCAAAGATGTACAGTTTTGTAGTGCAAAAGTGTACACTCTTACAAGGCAGAGGGAGTTTGTTAAAGAAAGGTGTTAATAATGTTAATGTAATAGCAGGAGTAAGTTTAATACGAAGTTTATTAAATGAATGTGCACTATGCGTACAATCAGGTGCACATTGCGTACAGAATAATTCCTGCATGTTGTGTATCGGTGAATTGTACTTGATGTGCCTCCTTTAAGTACGCAATATGCATCCCTCTCTTTCATATTTATTCCACTTTTGTTGCATCAAAAACCGATGTAAAACTTATCAATTTTAAAATTTATAGTATGAAAAAGACATTATTCTCCGCAATGTGTGCTTTGTTTCTCTGCTCAGGCATGAGTGCGAAAGTAATCTATGTAACTACTGATGGTAATGACAACAATGCCGGGACTTCCTGGGAGACGGCAGTGAAAGATTTGAATGTGGCAATAAGCAAAGCCGATAAAGGTGATGACATTTATATTGCTGCAGGTACCTACGTTTTCAATACATCTATTATGATGAAAAATGGAGTAAGCTTTTATGGTGGATTTGCCAAAGGAGAAACCTCTGTCGATGTACGTCAACGACCTAATCCTCAAACTGAACCTTGGAACTTTACAAATGAAACGATTTTTACCGGTGAGAATGAAAACCGTTTGATGGAACGTGAGGATAAAAGTTCTCTTTGGGATATGCTGTATGTGGATGGAATTACTTTTAATAATTATAAGGTAACCAAGGACTGGCGTTTTTTATATTTTAGAAATTCAGTTACTTTCCAGAATAATAAAGTGATTAATTGCGCAGCTAATGCTACTCTTGTTTATGGTGAAGAGAATTTCATAGTACGTGATTGTTATTTTGCGAATAACAGCAATTTAGGTGATTTGACGAAGACTAATTCAGTGATTTATTTTTGTGGTTATGCAGTAGGCAGTTTGCCAAATCGTATGGAGAACTGTGTTTTTGAAGCTAACAAAATGCAATCTTTTGGACTTTATAATTATAATGGCGGACCACAGAATCAATCAGACGAAGTACTGATTACCAAGTGTCTTTTTAAAGATAATACAGATAAATGTATTGGAATTGCTTATGATTGGTCAGAAGGCACGATGGCGATAACGGACTGCCTGTTTGAAGGAAATGCTACGACTGTTTCTGGTACTGTGCTTTCCGGAAAGTCAAATGTGCAGGCAAGTTTTGCTAACAACATTATTCGTAATAATCAAAATACAGCAGAAAGTGGAGACGAATGGAGAAGTGCTCTTATTACAACGGTTTCCAATATGGTTCTTGCTAATAATCTGATAGTGAATAATACAAGTAAGCAGTTACTGATAGACATTCAGGGAGGTACCCAGTTGAATAATACCATTGCCAATAATAAAGGTACTTTGTATATTGATGGTGCCGGTAGCCCCTTCTGGTATAATAATATTGTAGTAAACAACGAAGCAAGCAGAGAAAAAGCAGTGGAGGTTGCAGCTAATAACGAACAGTGTTGGATAGAATACAGTGCTTTTGATACAGAGATTGATTTTGGAGAAGCAACGAATAGTAATAATGTTGTAGATGCTACCCCTTTTGTAAATCCTGCTTCTTTCAAAGGGGCTGCTACGGATGCAACTCAGAAAGAGGAGTCTGCAAAAGCTGATTATTCTCTAAAGGAGGCTTCGTTGGCCATAAACTCCGGTACTACTGAATTTGACTATAATTGTGAGCTGGAAGATGCCTGGGTTGAAAAATTCATGAAGAAAGATATTGCCGGCAATAATCGTATTGTAAATGGTAAAATCAATATGGGAGCTTACCAGGGTTCGGCACTCACTGGCATTTATCCGAACAAAGCAGATAACGGTTCCTCGGTGGTGGCTTATGGGAATCAGTTGGTAGTAACTTCTGATGAAAACTCGGTTGTAGAGGTTTACTCTATCGTAGGTGAAATGGTACTTACTATGCCGGTTGCTGCGGGTGATAACACTATAAACATGTCCGGAAATGGTTTCTATCTGGTGAAAGTCAGCAATGTAAACGGTTCGAAGACATTTAAAGTTCTGGTGAAATAACTTTAGAAATAAAATAGTATGAAAAAAAGTAATTTGGCGACAAAAAGGTTGTGGAGCCTGTTTGTAGTTTGCTGCCTGATGACGCAAATAGTATGGGCACAGGTAGGAACTATAACTGGTAAGGTTATTGACAAAGCCGGGGAGGGCGTGATTGGAGCATCTGTTCTGGTGGTAGGTACGACAATGGGTACCATTACAGATGTAGATGGAAACTTTAAGTTGGACAATGTACGGAGTGATGCAACTTTGAAAATCTCCTTTGTCGGCTATCAGACATTAGAGGTCAAAGTAGCAGGAAAGAAAAGTTTGACAATAACGCTGCAGGACGATACACAAGCTCTGGATGAAGTAGTGGTAGTAGGTTATGGTGTACAGCGTAAGTCGGATTTGACGGGGGCGGTTGCTTCTGTTAAAGCAGACGATATTCTGAAAAATACGCCGACTAATAATATTGAAAATGCACTTCAGGGACGTATGGCAGGGGTTAGTATTGTTTCCGCTTCGGGTGACCCTACTCAGGGAGCTACGATCCGTGTGCGTGGAGCCAACTCTATCAAGGCAGATGGTGGTCCGCTGGTAGTAGTCGATGGTTTTATCGGAGGTACATTGAGCATGTTGAATCCGGGTGATATAGAGTCCGTCGAGGTACTGAAAGATGCTTCTGCTACGGCTGTTTATGGTTCACGCGGGGCAAATGGAGTCATCCTGATTACGACTAAAAAAGGAAAATCCGGAAAAGTAAATATGAATTATAATGGATATGTCAATTTTAAAAAGCCATATACTCTTCCTGATGTTTTGTCTCCCGGACAAATGGCCGATTTAGCAAACGATTACGGAAGAGAAATTAACCGGAACTCTGGTTTGGATCCTCAGGTTTTCTATGATGCAGATGCTGTTAAAAGTTTCTATAATGGAGGTGGATATGACTATCTGGATGCTATTTTCCGGGATGTGGCGTTGGAGCACACACATGAATTGTCGGTGACCGGAGGAAATGAGAAAACTCAATTTGTATTTTCCGGGCGTTATAATTATAACGAAGGTACGATTGAAGAGTCGCAACGCAAGTTGATCAATGCCCGCTTGAAGGTGGATACAGAACTTCTTCCATGGTTAAAAGCAGGTGTGAACTTTAATGGCAGTTACTCTAAAGATTCCGGGGTGAACTTTGGCGGATGGCAGAATACATTGGTGGATGCACTGAATTTTCCGAATACCGTTTTACCGAAAGATGAAGATGGAGCTTATCATCACAAAGATATTCAGGGAGGACGTAAATTCAACCCGATGGCTCATATCAATGAGGTAGATAAAGACGGTTATTATTATAGTTCTACAATACAGGGGTATGTAGATGTTACGATCTTGAAAGGACTAACGCTACGGACTACTCAGAATTTCTGGTTCGGGAATACCAGTGCATTGAACACCAATACGAAAGGAAGCCTGAGTGGGTGGAATAGTGGGTATAACTCTGCTACTTTTACCAGTACTCAGAATTACTCTTGGACGAACCAGAATATTCTATCCTATGTGAAAGAGTTTAATAAGAACCATCGTATTAATGCTACAGCCGTTATTGAGCAACAGTATAGTAATAATATGAACAATAAGAGCGAAGGTCGTGAGTTGATTTCCGAAGAAATAGGTGCCAATAATACCTCTTTGGCTAAAAAAGTATATGGCTCTTCCGGACATACCCGGTCCTTTATGCTTTCTTATATGGCAAGAGTAAATTATGTTCTTATGAACCGGTATATGCTGACTGCTTCCTGGCGTTATGACGGTTCTTCCAATCTTTCGTCAGAGAAGAGATGGGAACAATTCCCGTCAATGGCTTTGGCATGGAATGTGAAAGAAGAATCATTCTTGCGTGATGTTGATTTCCTGAGTCAATTAAAACTCCGTGCCGGTTATGGCGAAACAGGAAATCAGGCTGTAGCCGCATATTCTGCCTGGACAGAGTTGGAGGCAACCCGTGATGCAAATGATAATTTGACTCTCACAACCAAGCGAATCGGAACGAAAGGTCTGCGGTGGGAACGTACAAAACAGTGGAATGCGGGTATTGACTTCGGAGTATTCAACAATCGCCTGACATTTACGGTAGATGTGTATAATAAGCTGACCAAGGATGCTTTACTGGATGTGACTGCACCGTTATATACCGGTTTCAAGACCCGTTTGAAGAATGCAGCCGAAATACGTAATAAAGGTTTTGAGGTTACTATCGGAGCCGATCCTGTAGCTACCAGAGATTTCAGGTGGAATACGAATATCACTTTATCACACAATAAAGGAGTTATTGAAAGCCTGGACGGGGATTTGGAATATGCTATTATTAGCGGTGGATATCAGAACGACTATTTCCGTAATATAAAGGGTGAAAAGCTTGGAACAATGTGGGGATATGTAAGTGACGGCGTTTGGAAAACAAGTGAACTGGCTGATGCTCCACAGGGAACAGAGGCGGGATCTTATCGATACAAGAACCTGGACGGTAGCGAAGATAAGCAGATAACGGTGGAAGACCAGACCATTATCGGTAATGGACAACCCTCTTTTCAATGGGGATGGAATAATACACTTACCTACAAGAATTTTGATTTAAGCCTGTTTGTTATTGGAGTACATGGCTTTGATATTTATAATTATACGCGTGCGGCACGTTTGGGAGTAGGGGATAATCCGTTGGAGTTAGGCCCCAATCCGGAGTGGTTGAATCGTTGGACACCGGAGAATGAGAATTCGGATATTGCCGGTTTTATATCAAAGCGTAATTCAAAGAAATCTGTTTCACAATACGTGGAAAAAGGTGATTTTGTGAAAGTAAAGAGCATCACATTGGGATATAATTTCCCGGAGTTAATAGTGAAACGTATGAAAATCAGTACATTGAGAATATATGCTTCTATTCAGAATCCATTCCTGTTTACCGGTTATTCCGGCATCGATCCGGAGGTTACATTGAAAAGTCCGTTAACTTCGGGGATCGATTACGGATATTATCCTAACGGACGTAATTATCTGATTGGATTGAATTTTGGGTTTTAATAATAAAAAGCAGATTGATTTATGAAAAAATATATTGTAGCGTTAGCTTTTACAGGTTGTATTGGGCTTTCCGGGTGTGCTGATTTATTTCAAGAGCCATTGAGTTTTCCAACTCCGGAGAATATTGAATATAATCAGGACAACGTAACAAGCCTGACCGATGGTTTATATCGAAAATTGTGGTTTAATAACTGGGGATTCAATTGCCGTCCCCAAATTTTAGGATTAGGAGCCGATGATATTATCGGAGGATCGGTTAGTAAACGTCATTATCTGATTGATGAGTTTTATGTACATGGCAATGATGTTGATTTGGTTTGGGAGTATTTATATGCCGTGATACAAGCAAGTAATCAGCTTATAGAAGGTTTGGAAGCTTCTCCTACCATGGCCGATGAGGCCAAGAAACCCTATTTGGGTGAGGCTTATTTTATGCGTGCATTTGCTTATTTTCATCTTGTGCGTTATTTTGGAGATGTTCCCGGATTTACCGATTCTACTTGTTATAAAGACATTTTGGGGAGTACGAACATTACCCGTAACAAGACAGAAGATATTTACAATCTGATTATTGTTCCTTCTTTGAAGATAGCCGAAGAGTATCTGCCCGAAAGAGGACGGAAGAATAACGGTTCAAATGAAACTCCTTCCAAATGGGCGGCGAAGGCATGTCTGGCTGATGTATACCTGACCATGGCAGAGTGGCCATTGAAAAAGACAGAAAATTTTGCACTTGCCCGTGACAAAGCAAAAGAAATTATTGATAAAGGAGGTTATTCACTGCTTCCGCATTACGAAGAATTGTGGAAAGAAGCTACTAAGCTTGATGCGACGGAGCATATGTTCGCGTTACCTCATGACAAGGTAAATCAAGCCAGTAACTACGGAATTTCATATATGGCAATGGAGGAAAACACGGCTGCATGGAGTGATTATCTGGCAGATTCCTGCTTTTATGAACGTTATCCGGCCGATGAACGAAAGGCATTCAACTTTATCACTAAAATGGGTGAAGGAAAAAGAGCGAAAGATTTTCGTGTAACACAGATGCGTTCTCCTGCCATCAATAAATATCGTGATTATGGAGGTACAACTACAGAAAACGGGGGAACGATGAGTGCTCAATCTTCGGGTATTACCCCAATTTATCGTTATGCTGAAGTATTACTGATTTATGCTGAAGCTCAGAATCGTGCAGAGCATGGTCCCAATACATTGGCATACCAATGCCTGAATGATGTTCGTAAACGTGCGGCCGGAGGCGGAGTGTATGACAAAGCGGAAAACATGAACGAAGAAGAGTTTGATAAAGCCGTGTTTGATGAGTACGGTTGGGAATTTTTCGCTGAGTTTAAAAGATGGTTTCAATTGGTGAGAACGGAAAAAGTATGGGAGATGAATCAAAATAATCCGCGTGTGAAAGCATCTATGATAAAGAATGGTATTACCAAAGAAGAGCGTCGTACCTATTTGATGCCACTTCCCGAACAGGAACAGATTGATTGTGGCTTTGAAGCTAATCCGAGAGTCTATTAATATAGAAAAAACGTAGTTTAGCGAGCTCTGTCTCCGGCAGCCGATAGCCGGATTGTTACGGTTACCGGAAGATAAGAGTTCGCGAAACTTAACTTAAAAAAAGAAATCCAATGAAAAACATTTTATTAGCATTGACATTATGTGGGGCTGCCGGCATTGGTTATGCGGCATGGTTCGCTCCTGCAAACTTGTTTGATTCAAACGAGGTATCGCATGCTCAGGTTGTTTCCGAACACTTGCAGCGCCAGTCTTTACAGGAAGTAAAAGCGGCTGTTTCGTCTTATACGACTAAAGCAGAATTGGAAGCGGCAGCCGATAAGCTATATACTACACTATGGGGCGGTAATTGGGGATTTAATTGTCGCCCGCAGATTTTAGGATTAGGAGCGGATGATATTGTCGGAGGATCGGTAGCTAAGCGTCATTATGCTATGGACGAGCTGAAAGTAGATGCTGCCTTTGAAGGGGATGTGAAGATTATATGGCAGGATATGTATGCACTGATAAAAGAGTGTGATCTTTTGATGGAGACAATTCAAAATTCAACGACTCTTACCGAAAGTGACAAAGTACAATATGCAGGAGAGGCCCATTTTCTTAAAGCGTTTGCCTATTACCAACTGGTTCGTTGGTTTGGAGAGGTGCCGGCTTATAAAGATTCGGAGCAGAAAGAAGATATTCTAGGTAGCACAATCATCGGTCGTAATGCGATAAGCGACATTTATAATCAGGTGATTATTCCAAATTTACAGGCTGCGGCAGAGAAATTACCGGAACAGGGACGTTTAGGAAGTGCCGGAGCCAATTCTACCCCCACTAAGTGGGCAGCAAAGACTTGCTTGGCGGAAGTATATCTGACTATGGCAGGATGGCCCCTTAAACAGACAGATAAATATGTATTAGCAAAAGAAACGGCCAAAGAGGTGATTGAGAGTGGAAAATATTCTCTATTGCCCCGTTACGAAGATTTGTGGAAAGAGGCTACTTGCGGAGACGATACGGAACATATTTTAGCGTTAAACCATACCATTGTCGGATCCAGTAATTATGGTATCTCTTACATGGCAATGGAAGAGAATGCAGGTGCCTGGAGTGATTATCTGGCCGATTCCTGTTTCTATGAACGTTATCCGGAAGACACTCGTAAGGCTTTTAATTTTGTAACAAAATTCGGTGAGGGGAAAAGAGCGAAAGATTTTAAGGTATCTGAAATGCGCTCCCCTGCTATTAATAAGTACCGTGATTATGGAGGAATAGAACCACTGAGTGCACAAACTAGTGGCATTACTCCTATCTATCGTTATGCAGATGTGCTGTTGATTTATGCTGAGGCTCAGAATAAAGCGGATAAGGGGCCGGATGCTTTAGCATACCAATGTATAAATCAGATACGTAACCGGGCCGGAGGAACTGAACTTGCTGCCGGATTGAATGAGGCCGACTTTGACAAGGCTGTATTTGATGAACGGGGATGGGAGTTTTTTGCTGAATTCAAAAGATGGTTCCAATTGGTGAGAACGGAAAAAGTATATGAGGCAAATCTGTATAATCCACGTGTGAAGGCCTCTTATGAGGCGAGAGGCATAACAGCCGGTAACCGTGATATTTATCTGATGCCGTTGCCAGCGTCGGAAAACGATAAGTATGCTATACAGATTAAAGACAATGGTTTCGACAATGCAGATTTGACTCGGGGCTTTAAAACACAACCTTATCTCTTCAATGAATGGGTTACGAACAATCCTCAGCCGAATGTAGTACAGTTTGCTGTTGTAGATGACTCGGAGCATGGAAAGGTTGCCAGAATGACCGGAGCGCCCGGCACCTGGTATAAAGATTTCCTGGCACAACGTATGAAAGGAAAAGCTGATCGTGATATTTATCGTTTGACATTCTATGCCAAATCAATGAATGAAGCTCAGCTCAGAGTATATACTTTCCTTACGAAAGAGGATGACTCGGATGCTTCCGGAGGTCGTTTCTTTGTTGTGAAACAAGATAATGTGACTGATAATAAAAAGGCATCGGTTATCTTAAAACTGACCGATAACTGGGTTAAATACATGATTGACTTTGATTTATCGAAAGTGGAACCGGACTTCTGGGAGTCGAAACCTGTGGAAGAATCTACAGATATAGACCTGACTAACTTCTGTATATTGTTTTATAATCAGAACAATGCAGAGTCATACATCGATGATGTACGTTTCGATAAGTTATCTGCACTGGAAACAAACAAGCCAAAAGCATTTACTTTTGAGAATGTATCGGAATTGGAACAGTGGAGTGCAGTGAACAGTACGCTATCATTGAGTAAAGAACACCGTAGTGAAGGGAATCAGGCTTTATGCTGGGATACGAAAGACGGAGGAACGCTGACCGTTTCTGTCGGAGAGTTTACCATTGGCAGCCAGTCCGCATTTTTTGAGATACATAACTCACAACCGTGTGACGATCAGATTACGATTGACTATCTGGACGAAACCGGTAAAGCGGTGAAAACCGGTCATATCTCAATGAATTTTAAAGGATGGCGTGAGTTCAACCGTTTCTACTCGGATTATGCAAATAAGAATGCAGCTACTATTACCGATATACGGTTTACTTATGTGGGAAAGAGTGCAGGTAATACAAAGATATATCTGGATAAAGTGAATTTTGATGCACCTAAGTCTTCCAATTGGAAAGTACTGTATCAGGATTTGATGATGCCGGACCTGGAGTATTTGTATAAAGACCGTGTTCAATTGCTGAAAGCGTATGCTGCCGGTCAGAATAAAGTGATTAATGAACCTACAGCGCAGGAAGTTACTGATTTTGAAAAGTTGAAAACTGCATTGGCTACGGTGCCTACTACAACAGTAACGATGAAAACTTTGCGATCTTATATGTCGTCTCTCGGTCTGGTCCGCAATGAAGACGGTTCGATTAATGGCCCTGCATTAGGAGGAAGCGAAGAGCTGACAATCGATATTATGATTGATATTTCTCAACGGGTGCAAGCACTGGCAGCCCATGCAAAGAAGGGAGATCAGGAAGCAAAAGACTTATTGAAAGATTATGTTGATTATATTTTAGATCAAGGTATCTTCTATGATTTCGAACGTCTGACATATAGTCATTATGGTAGTGTGGATGGTATTCCTGCAGGTTTTATAGCAGCAATGTCCGAATATACGGAGGAACAGCGGAAAGAGATGATAAAGGCTATGACCTGGATGCTCGAAGCAAATATGGTATATGCCGATGATGATTACCTGATTTCCTGGATGAATGCGGATTATCTGTGTAATTACTTTAAGCATCTGTTTGCACTGGCTGTTGCTCCTACTGATCAGAAAGAGGCTATCCAGAACTTGAAAGATATGGTTCGCTTCATGGAGTTGCATACCATTTATACTCCGGCTGGGCGGGAAGTATTGAAAGTGGACGGAACAGGTTTCCACCACGATACACATTATAATGCATATATGTATGCTTATAAAGCATGGTGCAATTATATTTATACGCTGAAAGGAACTTGTTTCCAGGTAAAGAAAGACTCTTACGAACGTATTCGTAAAGCGATCGTATCCATGTATCTGATGGCAGTAAAGGGAGCAAACAGAACTGACTACTATGCAGCTAACAGTCTTTGCGGAAGACATCCGTATACAGATGGCGGTGGAATTGTTCCGTCAGAAGCCTGGTATGTGGACCGCCTGATAGAAGGTGGCGGTGATATTTTAGGTACCAAATATGATATGGAATTAGCTGCATTCTATAACTATTTCTTTATGACGGATAAGTATGATATAGAGCCGGCGAAAGTGGATGGTTACTATCAGTTTAATTATAGTCCGGCTGGTATTTACCGGCAGAATAACTGGGTAGCTACCATGCGTAGTGCCACCACTCAGTTCTGGGGTACGGAAATTTATACGACCAGTAACCGGTTCGGACGTTACCAGAGCCATGGTACTTTGGAAGTCATGTATGATGGTGGGCCGGCTGTATGCGGATATCCTGTTGAAACAGCACCCAATGCGACAGGCAGTAAAATGTCCGGAGGCTGGGATTGGAATGTGGTACCGGGAGCTACTACCGTACATTATACTTCATGGAAAGAGATGATGCCACGAAAAGGTACAGAAGGTACTTACTGCCAGTATTCGAAAAAGGATTTTTCCGGAGCATTGGCTTGGGGACAGTACGGTATCTTTGGAACGGATTTCCTGCAAAGTGATGATTGGGGAGGTCAACAGTTTACGCCGACTAACCTGCAATTTAAGAAATCGGTTTATGCGTTCGATGGTATGCTCATCAGTATGGGTAGTGGTATCAGTGCCAAAGGTAGTTATGGAGATGATATGATTACGGCTACGAATTTGTTCCAGGGAATTGATCATGAAGGTATTAGCGGTGACCTGGTCGTAAACGGGCAGGTGATGGCTCCGGGAGCAGAGAATATGACTAACAACTCAGAGCAGGATGTATGGTTGGTAACTCCGCAAACAACGGGATATTTTATTCCGAAAGGCAATGACCCGATTGTTATCAAACACGCTAATCAAACAGCTCCACGTGAAGACGGCAGTGATGTTACAGGCGATATGAATACGGTAATGGCTGCTAAGGCTTATATTGACCACGGGGTAAAACCGGAAAATAAAGAATACCTGTTTGTGGCTGTTCCGGGGACCACACCCGAAAAGATGCAACAATTATCTGCAAAACTTGCTGGTAACGGAGGAGATATTTTTAAAGTGGAGGCACAGAATGACAAATTGCATGCATTGACTTACAAATCGCAGGGTATTACAGCTTACACGTTCTTTGGAGCAGTAGACGGACTCGGCTTTGCCAATGTGAAGTCTTCCGACTCGGAATTGTTATTGATGGAGAAGGCCGATACGGGAGCCAAAAGTATCTCATTTGCAGCCGCTAATCCGAACCTTCGCCCGAAAACACACGATCTGTTTAAGTGGATTGAACAGGAAACCAATGCTACGATTGTTGTAAAGGGCGAATGGAAACTCCAGAAAGCTGTTGATGGCGTTTCAGTTACCACTTTGGCTGATGGTAACACGCAAGTAAGCCTGCATCTGGAACAAGGAGAACCGGTTTACTTTACATTGCAGGATCCGAATGCTACCGGTATTTCTGATATGAACTTGGCAGAAGCCATGAAAGTCACTGTTTGTGAGGATCATATACAGGTTAAGAATGTAAACGGAACGGTGGCTGTTTATGACGTGGCAGGTAAGCTTGTTGATGCGAAAGAAGCCGATGGTTCGGTGACGTTCGTAATACAGGAGACGGGTTGTTACATCATCAGATGCGGTGGCGAAGTAGCCAAGGTGATTGTGAAATGATATGAACGCAGTGCCGGACCGTATTTTCTACGGTGGTAAATAATAGTATAAATGAAGGTGTGAGGAGCCGAAAATACCCCCGGCTCTTCACTCTATAAAACGGATATTCGATGAAAAAGCTGATTCTATTAGTACTTTCTTTATCTTTGGGCGGACTACTTTATGCACAGATGAAAACTTCGGAAACTACGGACTATAAACTGGTCTTTTATGATGATTTCGATCAGGATACCGGGAAACCCGATCCTAAATATTGGTCGTTTGCTGTTCCGGATGGTGCACCCTGGTCTATTTATCTTTCAAAAAGTTATGATCAGGCTTACCTGCAGGATGGTAAACTCGTACTGAAAGCAGAGAAGGCGAAACGATACCGGACAGGAGGCATCTGGACAAAAGGAAAGGTCGCTTTTAAATATGGTAAATTGGAGGTTCGTGCAAAATTCAAATCTGTACAGGGTGGATGGCCTGCTATTTGGTTATTGCCTGTCAGTCCGCAATATTCAACAGGATATGGGGGAGAAATAGATCTTATGGAGCAGGTGAGTCATGAATATATGGCATGGCACAGTGTTCATCCGGGAAGTGAGGAGTATCGCGGATCGGGTCTGGGCGGAAAGTATGTTCTCGATGATTTTAATACATATACTTTGGTTTGGACAGCGGACGAACTATCTTTCTTTATTAACGGAGTAAGTACGGGTACTTATCTGAGAAATACTCAGTTACCCGAAAGTGAGGCTTGTAAGCAATGGGTGTTTGATGTTCCCTACTATCTTATTTTGAATTATGCTTTAGGAGGTGAAGGAACCTGGCCCGGAGTGATCAATGATGAAGAGTTACCGGGATATATGGAAGTAGACTGGATAAAGGCTTATGAGAAAGTTCCTACCGGTTTCTCCCAACATACCTTTGCAGACCCGATGAAGGTATCAGTGGAGGGCAAAGAAATCTGTGTTGAGAATACAACCGGTGAGGTCTCTGTTTATGATTATTCGGGTCGATTGGTAGAAAGAATAGATATAGTTGATTCGGCACGTATTGCTGTGAAGGATACAGGCTGTTATATTTTAAAGTATGGTAATCAGGTTGTAAAGGTAAGTGTATCCTGATAAATTGCATATATATATTAGGCTTTATGCGATAGTTGATTGTATTGTTAACAGGATAACCGGGGATATATGTTGTGAAATGGATATATCCCTGTTTCTATCTAAATTTTGTTTGATTATGGTGCGTGTAAAACATTTGTTACTTATAGTTGTGGTAGGAATCTTGTTTTCCTGCCGGTCGGGAGAGGAGGTGTCCGATCTTCCCCGTCCTTATCATAACCTTCGTTTTGAAAAACTTCCGGAGGTTTGGGATGAAGCCCTTCCGTTAGGAAATGGTTTAACCGGTGCTCTTATCTGGCAGAAGGAAGGGAAACTGAGAATCGCTATAGACCGGGCCGATCTGTGGGATTTACGTCCGGTAGAAGAGTTCAAATCACCCGATCACTCTTATCAGTTTATTTGTGATCAGGTACTAAAGAAAAAAGATATTGCCCCTATCCAGCGTTTGATAGACGACAGGACTAAATATGACGCGGCTCCCACTAAGATACCTGCAGGGGCTATTGAGTTCAACATTGCTTCTTTAGGGAAAGTGAAGGATGTTAGTCTGGACCTGACTTCTGCTGTCTGTACCATTTTATGGGAGAATGGAGCCAAAGCACGCATTTTTGTTTCCGCCAATGAGAAAGGGGGGCGCTTCTTCTTTGAAAATCTACCGGATACTCTTTCGCCGGAGTTGATCACTCCTTTATATGAAGAAAACGACACAGAACTGGACTATCAACCCGGTGTAAACAAGCTGACTGCATTGGGATATAAACGAGGAAAAGTAGAACGAATAAATCCCGGAACTTTGCTCTATCAGCAGCAAGGGTGGGGAGATGTTTCTTATGAAATAGCATTAAAATGGAAGTCTCCCTCCGGGCATTCGCTGGAAGGGGAGTATTGTGTAACCTCCAAGGGAACCTGGTATTCGGAGAAGGAGGGAGCATTAGAATGTATGAGACAGACGATGAGCAGCGACTTCAATAGTAGTTTGGCAATGCATAAGCATTGGTGGCGGGAATATTGGATGAAATCTTCTATCAGCCTGCCCGATACATTGCTGGAGAAACAATGGTATCTGGAAATGTACAAGTTTGCCGCTGCTTCACGAAAGGGTGGACCTCCTATTTGCCTGCAAGCCGTATGGACTGCCGATAACGGGCAGACTCCTCCCTGGCGCGGAGACTTTCACAGCGATTTGAATACCCAGTTGAGTTATTGGGCAGGATATACCTCTAATCATCTTGAAGAGTCGTCCGTATTTACCGACTGGCTTTGGAAGATAAAAGAAAATGCAGAAGCATTCACCCGGCAATTTTATGGCGTGGAGGGGCTGAATGTACCTTGTATTGCCACATTGACAGGAGAACCGATCGGTGGATGGAGCCCTTACTCACACTCTCCTTCTACAGCTGGTTGGTTATCGCACCATTTCTATCTGCAATGGAAGTATAGCATGGATGCCGATTTCCTGAAGAACCGCGCTTATCCATGGATAAAGGAGGTGGCACAGTATTTTGAGAATATTTCAGTCCGGGGTGAAAACGGAGAACGGCAACTGCCTTTATCTACTTCTCCGGAGATAAATGACAATCGTATTGATGCCTGGTTTCAGAAGACAACCAACTACGACCTTGCTAATATACGGCTGACGTATACCATCGCCCGGGAGATGGCGGAGGCTTTGGGCTTGAATGAAGAAGCCGGTTACTGGGTAAGACAACTAAGCGAATGGCCCAAACCTGCTGTGAATGAGAGTGGGTTGATGATTGCACCCGGAAAGGCACAAACGGAGTCGCATCGCCATTTTTCACATTTGCTGTCTTTTCATCCTTTTGGATTGATAGACGTGAGTAAAGGAAATGGGAATATCGATTTGATATTGCGTTCTATTAAGAATGTAGAGATGTTGGGCACGGATTGGTGGACCGGATATACCTATGCATGGCTGGCCAACATGAAGGCCCGTGTTTTTGAAGGAGACGATGTAGTGAGAAACCTGCACATCTTTATTAAAGCTTTTTGCTCTCCGAACAGTTTTCATCTGAATGGTGACCAGTTGAAGGCGGGCTATTCGCAATTTACCTATCGTCCGTTTACACTGGAAGGTAACTTTGCCTGTGCAGCTGCTATTCAGGAGATGCTGCTGCAAAGTCATACCGGAGTGATAAAAGTATTTCCGGCTTTGTCCACCAAATGGGAGGATGTCTCTTTCCGGCATCTCCGGGCGATGGGAGCTTTTCTCGTATCGGCCTCTTATGAAGGAGGGAAGATTGCTTCTATCACAGTTGAATCTGAAAAAGGAGGATGGATGAAGCTGTATAATCCTTTTACGGACAAAATAACAGAGAGAAAGATGGTGGCCGGAGAGACAATTACATTTACGAATAAGTTCCCGATGGGAAAATAAGATTTGATATATGAGGAGAACACATCTATTCGCGATTTTGATTTTGCTTTCTTACGGTGTCTTTGCACAACCGTCGAAGAAGGAAGCTATGCGGATGCTTAGGGAGTATTATGTGGCAAATGTGAATGGTACCTGTAATAAAGCTGATTGTGAAAAATATATCAGCCTGTTGAATCGTGACGGGCAGTTTACGGACATGATTGCTTATGAAAGAGAGATAGGAACACGGAAGCTGCTCGAAAGTATCAGTTTTGACGAACAACAACACATGGGACTTTATCTCACCGAGGCGATGAACCGTTTGAAATTGGTTGCCGCTTATTACCGTCAGAAGGGTGGGAAAGAGATTCCTGATAAGTATTGGAAAGCGATTGTCAGATATGGTACTATCGAACAGAACCGCCGGCCGAATGATCGGTTCCATGCTTCCTGCTTTGCCATTCCTCAGGCGGCCTGCGGTATTTATTACTTGTTGATAGATGCGATGGAGCGAACGGAAAAGGATGGAAAAGGTTCTTCTTTGGAGAGAGAGGCGAACCGGATGCTCAAACACCTTGCTATGCAGTCGTGGACACAACCGTTGCGCAATGATGAAACGGACAAGAATGTGGTCAGCATTCCTCGTTTCCGTCATCATGTGTGGTGGGTAGGAGGAAATGCACTGGCTTACCGTCCTCTGTTGGAAACGGCTGTGCTGATGGACTCTATTTCGATGGTGGACGTTGTGGCGGAAGTTGCGAAAAAGAGTTTGAGCAATGTGTCTCAGACCAATTATGAAGAGGCTTTCTGGAATGAAGGATTCACAGCCGATGGTGCCGGATGGGGGCATGGTAAGCAATGTCTGGTATGGGGATATCCTATTCACGGTGCATCCAGTGCCTTGAATATTCTGAAAGTGTTGAAGCATACTCCCTGGACTCAGACATTAAGCAGGGAGAATGCGGAAGCGCTACTCCATTTCTACCGGGGAAGTAACTTTTATCATTACAAAGGATACATTCCTCCGTGTCTCGACCGGTATTCGATGGTATATTATGAGGGCAGGCATCAGCCCGTACCTTATTATGAAATGCTGAAACGAACGGTGGAGGACTATGCAGACGCTTTTACTTCGGCCGAGTTGGAAGAATTGAAACAACTGATTGACGAGGCAGGGCGGGAAGATATCCGTATGGATAATTATCCGGACGGTATGTATCACGGATCTCGCTGGTTTTTCAACAATGATGATCTGATTAAGAAGAATAAAGAGTACCACATTTTTATTAATATGGCCTCTTTCCGTTGTGACGGACTGGAAAGTGCGAGTAACTTTGCGGATGAGTTTAATATTTTCACCAATGACGGACTTACCTTTTTTCAACGTCGGGGAGATGAATACCGTAGAATAATAGGTGCTATGGATTTGACTGCCATGCCAGGTATTACCGCACGGGAAGGCATGGATAAACTGGCCCCTGTGACTAACTGGAGAGGATTTTGCAGTAAACACAACTTTGCCGGAGGTGCTACGAGCGGGGGAGAGAATGCGGTGGCAGGTTTTATCTTCGAAAAAATGGATGCCGAAGCAAAAGAGAAACCGGTGAAAGAGAGTAATTCGTCGGCCTTCGGAGTGAAAGCCTATAAATCCTGGTTTATAATGGGAGATTATCTGGTTGCTTTAGGAGCCGGTGTAACCAACCTGTCTCCTGAACTGGAAGGTACGATCCGGACATCGATTGAACAAACAGCCCATCAGGGAGAAGTGTGTTTGTTTGATGGGAAGTCCGTCTCTCCGGTGACTTCGGCTGCGGGTACTTTGTGCCGGGATGGAAGGCCGGGATGGATCGTGCAGCAGGGAGGATTTGCCTATACGGTATTGCCACCCTATTCTTCGGATGCCTTTTATTCAATAGAGACCCTTCCTAACGAATGGCTGAAAAGAAACCTGAGCAATAAAGGTAAAGTGAATTTGCCGGATAGTGCTGCTGTCTTCCGTCTTTGGATTGATCAGGGCCGGGAGGTAAAAGATGGTAAATATGGATACGTTGTTTATTGCGGTGAAGGGACTCCTGCTTATGAATTGCCTTTTACCGTATGGAGAAATGATACGCTAACGCAAGCCGTTTCGACGGTGGATCATATGCTTACAGGGCTTGTCTTTTATCAGGCCGATGTAGCTGTAACGGTTGGTAATACTGAAATCTCGGCTTCCGAACCTTGTGTTGTATTGATGGAACAGGATGCGAAGGGCACTAAGATATCAGTGACTGATGCTATGATGAGAGCTGATTTACAGAGTATTACTCTGAGAATAGGAGAAGATAGAATCACAATTGACATGCCACAGGGAAAAGAATGTGGCAATACAGTTACCAAAATATATAAAAAGACATACCATGAACAAACGGTTGAATAAATTAGTACTTTCATTGCTCCTGTTGCTGTCTCAGCAAGGATTAGGGGTGGCACAACAACTTCCTTATAAGAATAGCGCATTGCCTGTACAAGACAGGGTGGAGGATTTGCTGCAACGCATGACACTTGAAGAAAAGATAGCCCAGATACGCCACATACATTCCTGGAATATATTCAACGGACAGGAACTCGATGAGAATAAGCTCGCCACTTTTGTAGGTGATATAGGTTGGGGCTTTGTGGAAGGTTTTCCGCTGACCGGTGAAAACTGCCGGAAAAATATGCGGGTGATTCAGGAGTATATGATAAAGAATACTCGCTTGGGAATACCTGTATTTACCGTGGCCGAGTCCTTGCACGGATCCGCTCATGAGGGCTCTACCATTTTTCCTCAGAACATAGCATTGGGAAGTACATTCAATCCGGCGCTTGCCTATCAGAAGGCGGCTCTGACTTCCTCTGATCTTCATGCCCAGGGGATGCGTCAGGTTCTTGCCCCTTGTATCGATGTGGTACGGGATTTGCGTTGGGGAAGGGTTGAAGAGTCTTACGGAGAAGACCCTTTCCTCTGCGGGACATTGGCTTTGGCAGAGACACGTGGGTATTTGGATAACGGTATCTCTCCTATGCTGAAACATTTCGGAGCACATGGTAACCCTTTAGGCGGTTTGAATCTTGCTTCTGTGGAGAGTGGCTTGAGGGATTTGCATGATATCTACCTGAAACCTTTCGAGATGGTTATTACTCAGTTGCCGGTACAGGCAGTTATGTCTACCTATAACTCCTGGAATCATGTTCCTAATTCGGCTTCTGCCTACTTGTTGACCGACGTTTTGCGGAAACAATGGGGGTTCAAAGGATACGTTTATTCTGACTGGGGGGCGATCGAGATGTTGCAGAACTTTCATCATACGGCTGCCACCCCTGCCGATTGTGCAGTACAAGCGCTTTCTGCCGGACTCGATGTAGAGGCTTCCAGTGAATGTTATCCGTACCTGAAGCAACTTATTGAGCAAGGGGAGTTTGACGAAAAGATACTGGATGAATCCGTACGTCGTGTGCTGGCTGCTAAATTTAAACAGGGACTCTTTGAAGACCCTTTTGGTGAAAAGATAAAGAAGACGGCGATGCACTCTGCCGCGAGTATTGCGTTGTCCCGTAAAATAGCAGATGAGTCTGTTGTATTGTTGAAGAATGAGAATGGACTGTTGCCGCTGGATGCTGACAAACTGCATTCAATTGCTGTGATAGGGCCGAATGCTGCGCAGGTACAGTTTGGTGATTATACCTGGAGCCGGGATAATAAGGATGGAGTTACTCCATTGGCAGGATTACAGAAGCTGTTGGGAAGTAAAGTAGCCATTCACTATGCTCCGGGATGCAGTATGATGTCCGAAGATACTTCATTGATCCCCGAAGCTGTGGCAGCAGCACAGAAAAGTGAGGTCGCTCTGGTGTTCTGTGGCAGTTCGAGTGCATCTTTGGCAAGAGATTATAGCAATACCAACTGCGGTGAAGGGTTCGATTTGCATGATCTCAATCTTACCGGAGCACAGGGAGAGTTGATAAAGGCTGTTTATGCAACCGGAAAACCTGTAGTACTGGTATTGGTAAGTGGGAAACCTTTCACTATCGCCTGGGAGAAGGAACATGTGCCGGCTATCCTTGTACAGTGGTACGCAGGCGAGCAGGCGGGTAACTCTATTGCAGACGTTCTTTTTGGCAAGGTAAACCCTTCCGGGAAATTGACTTTCTCGTTCCCGCAGAGTGTAGGACATCTTCCGGCTTATTATAATTATTTGCCTTCTGATAAAGGGTTCTATAAAAAACCGGGGAGTTATCAGAAGCCGGGCCGGGATTATGTATTCTCTTCTCCTGCTTCTTTATGGGCTTTCGGATACGGATTGAGCTATACTTCTTTTTCTATGAAGGATATGCAGGTATCGGTAAGGGAAGATTCGGTTTTTGTCAAAGCAGAAATACTTAACACAGGCAAAAGGGCCGGACAAGAGGTCGTTCAGCTTTATGTGCGTGATCTTGTCAGCTCGGTTGTTACCCCTATAAAACAACTGAAAGCATTTGCGAAGGTGGAACTGCAGCCGGGAGAACAGAGGACGGTTTTGTTACGTTTCCCGGTTGCAGAACTTGCCTTGACAAATGAAGCCGGGCAGCGGTTGGTTGAACCCGGTGAGTTTGAGATTCAGTTGGGTAACTCTTCTGATAATATCCTGTTGAAACAAACGATAAGGATAGGCGACAGTGTGAAGAAGGATTCAGGAGATGAAACTGCAACTCAAAGCAAACCTGTGGGGACGGGAAAGATGAGGACCGTTCGGGGAATTGTGAGAGATATACAGGCTACTTTGGTAGCGAACGTTTCTATTTGGTCTGTCGGACAGAAAAAGGAGATTGGGAAAACAAATAAGAAGGGAGAGTATGAAATACAAGCTGCATCGGATGATATCCTGATATTCTCCGGGAAAGGGTACTTAAAACAGACTGTACCTGTGAATCATCATACGGACATCAATGTAAAACTGGCGTACGGTGAAGACAGGTAATGGCCGGAAACGGATAAATATTAAAATAACTGATACTATTTATGAAACGATTCTTTCTAAACTTATTGGCAACCGTTGGCGTGGTGTCAGCTTTTGCAACGGGCAACAGACAAATCACTATAACACCTTATCCTCAGGAAGTGCATGTACGGCAGGGAGAGTTTATGATTACTCCACAGACCTCTTTTGTGGTTCAGGCTGCTGACTTGAAAGATATTGCCGGATATTTTGGAGCCCAAATAAAGCGCTCTACAGGATATGAACTACCTGTAAATACGATTGCTACCGAAAACAGCATTATATTATCAATCGATAACCAACTGCCTCTCAATGAGGAGGGGTATGTATTGGAAGTGATGCCCGGGCAGATCACAGTAACCGGAAAGAGCGATAGAGGGGTGTTTTACGGCATGCAGACAGTGATGCAACTCCTTCCCCCTGAAATAGAAGAGGCGGTTGCTGTGGACAATGTGGCATGGACTCTTCCCTGCGTTTCTGTAAAAGATGAACCCCGTTTTGCCTATCGTGGTATGATGTTGGACGTATGTCGGCACTTTCTTGATGTCGATTTCGTAAAGAAGCAGTTGGACATCATGGCTATGTTTAAAATGAACTACTTTCACTGGCATCTTACCGATGACCACCTCTGGACTATTGAAATAAAAAAATACCCTTTACTGACAGAGATAGGATCCATCCGGCACAATGTAGACGGAAGTGTGAATCGTGGTTTCTATACACAAGACCAGATCAGGGAAGTAGTGGCCTATGCTGCTGAGAAGAAAATCACCGTTATCCCGGAAATAGAACTTCCTGGGCATGCTCTCGCGGCGATTACAGCTTATCCGGAACTATCCTGCATCGAAGGCCCTTTCCGGTTGAGAAACCAGTGGGGGTGGAAGATAACGTATATTGTGCCGGAAACGACCGTGTATTCAATTTTCTGGAAGATGTGATAGGTGAAGTCGTTCCTCTATTTCCCGGAAAATACTTTCACATCGGTGGAGATGAATGCCCGAAGATTCATTGGGAAGTTTGTCGCAAATGCCAGCACCGTATGAAAGAAGAGGGGCTGAAGGATGAACACGAACTGCAGAGTTATTTTGTTCATCGTATCGAGAAAATCCTGTTAAGACATGGCAGGGCAATGATTGGCTGGGATGAAATACTTGAAGGAGGGCTTGCTGCATCTGCCACTGTCATGTCGTGGACGGGGGAGGAGGGTGGAATCACTGCTGCCAATATGGGGCATGATGTTATTATGACTCCTTTGAATTTTGCTTATTATGATGCCGGACAGGGGGCGCCGGAGGTAGAACCTATCACCATCAGTTTTGGTATTTCGCTCGAGAAGGCATATAAATATGAACCGGTAGCAGCAGGGATTTCCCGGGAGAAGTCTCACCACATATTGGGTGCGCAGGCCAATTTATGGACAGAATACTCTCCGACTGCCGAGCATACGGAATATCTTCTTTATCCGCGTATGCTGGCTATGGCAGAATTAACCTGGACGCAAAAAGAAAATAAGGATTATACTTCCTTTGTGCAGCGTTTGGACAATCAGTTGAGGCGCCTGGATGCCCACCATATTAATTATCATATCCCATTGCCCGAAGGACCGCAGGCCGATTATGTAGCATTTGTTGATAAAACAACCCTGACCTTTCATAACAGCCGCAATTTACCTATGGTTTATACCGTTGACGGAACGATGCCTACAGCACAATCCACTCTATATACCACCCCTCTTGTATTTATGAAAAATACGACGCTGAGGATAGCTACCCAGCTTCCGTCCGGAAAACTGAGCCGGACAAGAATCATAGATGTCCGGAAAGAGAAAATGAGGCCTGCTCTTCGCAAAGAATTGGTGTCGGGAGTAGAACTGCAACGCATCTCAGGTAAGTATTATTATGTTACAGACTTAGTCGATGTGAATTGGGAAAAGCCAATGATTGTTCCGGGATTTCATCTGGATGTCCCTCCGGAGGCTAACGGTGCCTTTCTTTATAAAGGCTGTTTCGAGGTTCCTGCTGACGGCGTCTATTATATCTCTTCCGAGATGGATCAACTGAAGATAGATGGGGAGAGAATAATAAATAATAGCGGGAAGCTGATACGACATTCAGTAAGCCGGAAGTCAGTTGCTTTGAAGAAAGGAGTTCACTCATTCGAACTTATCTATATCAATAGTAACATCGGTGGTTATCATCGTTACTGGAACAAACGTGGATTTCAGTTGATCGGGGAAGATGGTACACTCACTACTCCGGAGGTTTATCACTGAGTGCTTCCCACACGGGGATTCATTCAGATAAATAGTACTCCCAATCGTACATCGTCTAATAATAAATAAATTCAGTTTTGTGCTTAATGGTGTTTGTCATCGCCATCAATCTCTTTCTCCGGTATTGATAAAGCCCTCTCTCGTAGAGTAACGTGTGAAGCCTCGGTGTGTAACGTTGTTTTAGATGTACATGTAAAGCAGTACGACATGCACATGTGGAGCAGTACGACATGCACATGTGGGACAATACGACATGCACATGTGGAGCAGTGAAACATGTACATGTAAAACAATGCAGCTCACCGGGGAAAGGAACGTTTCTTTCTGAGAGAGACAAAGAACAACACCTGGCAACGGTAATGATGCCGTTTAGGAGCACTTCCGCTACCGAAAAGATAGGGCCGCAATCTTCGTTACCGTAACGGTTTTGAGCGTATTTCACCACAGAGAATACAGAGGACACAGAGTTTAAATCTTTATTGAAACGCAGATGATCGCAGATTCTCGCAAAGGGAAACAAATGTATGATATAGAACTATAGTCTTTTAATCTGCGTTCTGTGTTAATCCGCGTTTTATCAGATAAATAGTACTCTGTGGAACTCTGTGCTACTCTGTGGTGAGTTTTGCTCGTTTCTATTCAGATCCGAATAAATTCCGTTGCAGGTAGATAACTACTCTTTTTTTACCAAATCAATATCTGTTTGACTTCTCTTTTAGTGGTATAAAGAGTAGTTACTTTTGCGTCTGGTGTTATATTAAACTTTTTTTCTCTAATATTTTGTAGTCGAATAGATTATTTATATCTTTGCACCCGAAATGGATGAAAGGTGGAGGGGCGATTAAGCTCCTTTTTTTGTTCTTATATAGCTAATCAATGATAGAAAAGAAAACTGTTTGTCAGATTGTTGAAGAGTGGCTGGAAGGAAAAGACTACTTTCTGGTAGAAGTAACTGTAAGCCCTGATGACAAGATTGTGGTTGAAATAGACCATGCAGAAGGAGTTTGGATTGAAGATTGTGTGGAGCTGAGTCGCTTCATCGAATCTAAATTAAACCGTGAAGAGGAGGATTATGAGCTGGAAGTTGGCTCGGCTGGAATCGGACAGCCATTCAAGGTAGTACAGCAGTACTATAATCATATCGGCAGTGAAGTGGAAGTATTGACCAAAAGTGGTAAAAAACTGGCAGGAGTGCTGAAAGAAGCCGATGAAGAGAAGTTTGTAGTGACTGTGCAGAAGAAAGTGAAGCTTGATGGAGCAAAACGTCCCAAACTTATGGAAGAGGATGAAACCTTCCGTTATGATGAGATAAAATACACTAAATACTTAATTAGTTTTAAATAATATGGCCAAGAAAGAAGAAACAATCAGCTTGATTGATACATTTTCGGAATTTAAGGAACTGAAAAATATCGATAGAACAACGATGGTAAGCGTGCTCGAAGAGTCGTTCCGGAGTGTGATCGCGAAAATGTTTGGCACTGATGAAAATTACGACGTAATTGTAAACCCGGATAAGGGTGACTTTGAAATATGGCGTAACCGTGAGGTAGTGGCAGACGAAGATTTGACAAATCCGAATATGCAGATTTCGTTGACAGAAGCACAGAAGATCGATGCTTCTTACGAAGTCGGAGAAGAAGTAACTGACGAAGTTATTTTTGCAAAGTTCGGTCGTCGTGCTATTCTCAACCTTCGTCAGACATTAGCTTCTAAAATTCTTGAGCTTGAGAAAGATAGTATTTACAATAAATATATAGATAAAGTAGGTACGATCATTAACGCAGAAGTATATCAGATCTGGAAGAAAGAAATGCTGCTGCTTGACGATGAAGGAAATGAACTGTTATTGCCTAAAACAGAGCAGATCCCGGCAGATTTCTACCGTAAAGGAGAGACTGCGCGTGCAGTGGTGGCCCGCGTAGATAACAAAAATAATAATCCGAAGATTATTCTTTCACGTACATCTCCCGTTTTCCTACAGCGTCTGTTTGAAATGGAAGTACCTGAAATTAACGATGGCCTGATTACTATCAAGAAGATTGCCCGTATTCCCGGTGAACGTGCTAAGATTGCGGTAGAATCTTATGATGATAGAATCGACCCTGTAGGAGCCTGTGTAGGTGTAAAGGGAAGTCGTATCCATGGCATCGTTCGTGAGCTTCGCAACGAGAATATTGATGTGATTAACTATACGTCAAATATCTCTTTGTTTATTCAGCGTGCACTGAGTCCGGCAAAGATCTCTTCTATCCGATTGAACGAAGAAGAGCGTAAGGCCGAGGTTTTCCTCCGTCCGGAAGAGGTTTCGCTGGCTATTGGTAAAGGCGGTTTGAATATCAAACTTGCCAGTATGTTAACTGAGTACACTATTGATGTGTTCCGTGAATTGGATGAAAGCGCGCAGGATGAAGATATCTATCTGGACGAGTTCAAAGATGAAATCGACAGTTGGGTAATTGATGCTATTAAAGCCATCGGTATTGATACGGCTAAAGCTGTATTGACTGCACCTCGCGAAATGTTGATTGAAAAGACGGATCTGGAAGAAGAAACAGTGGACGAGGTATTACGTATTTTGAAATCGGAGTTTGAAGACAATGAATAATTTCATTTACGATTAGGCTATTTACGATTTACGATTGGAGCTACTCTATATTGTAGGTTGTAGATGAAAGGAACTTAAATCGTCTAATCGTCAATCGTGAAATCGTAAATATCTTCTCATTCCATTATTCTTTTAATTTAAAGTATGACGATAAGGTTAAACAAAGTAACAAGAGATTTGAATGTAGGAATTGCAACGGTAGTTGAGTTTCTACAAAAGAAAGGGTACACCGTTGAGGCAAACCCAAATACAAAAATTACCGAGGAACAATATGCTATACTCGTGAAGGAGTTTAGTACAGATAAAAATCTTCGGATTGAATCAGAGCGTTTTATCCAGGAACGTCAGAATAAAGATCGTAACAAAGCATCAGTAGCTATTGACGGTTACGAGAAACAACCGGAAAAACCTAAAACGGACGATGTTATTAAGACAGTTGTCCCTGAAGATGCACGCCCGAAGTTTAAACCTGTCGGAAAAATAGATTTAAATAAATTCAACCGGAAAACTGACAAAGAGGCAGCGAGTGAGACTAAGCCGCAACCTCAAACGGAAGTTCAGCCGCAGACTAAACCTGAAGCTCCCAAGCCGGCTCCTGCTCCTGTAGTGGAAGAGAAGAAAGTGGAAGAAGTGGTGAAACCTGTGGTCGTAGAGGCAAAAAAGGAAGAGGTGGTTGTACCTGTTTCAAAACCGGAACCGGTGAAAGAAGCACAGCCTGTAGTTGTAGAACAACCAAAACCGGTAGTGGAAGAGAAAGTAGTGGAAGAAGTGAAAAAAGAAGAACAGAAAGTGGAAGCTGCTCCTGAAATAAAAGAAGAAAAGGTAGAATCGAAACCTGTTGTTTCGGAGGCTGCTGAGTCTGAAAAGAAAGACGATGACGTCTTTAAAATCCGCCAACCGGAGTTTGTGTCTAAGATTAATGTAATCGGTCAGATAGACCTGGCTGCATTGAACCAGTCAACCCGACCCAAAAAGAAATCGAAAGAGGAAAAACGGAAAGAACGGGAAGAAAAGGAAAAAGTTCGTCAGGATCAGAGGAAACAGATCAAGGATGCTATTATCAAGGAAATCCGTAAGGATGACAATAAGGTAGCTAAATCTGCTCCGAAGGAGAATGCCGATGCAAATGCAAAGAAGAAGCGTATCCGTATTAATAAGGAGAAAGTAGACGTTAATAACGTTGCTTCCAATTTTGCACATCCTACTCCCAATAGTCAGAAGCCTGCGGGGCAAGGTGGTGGCGGACAAAACCGCAACCGCAACAATAATAATAAGGATCGTTTCAAGAAACCGGTTGTAAAACAGGAAGTGAGCGAGGAAGATGTAGCTAAGCAGGTAAAAGAGACTTTAGCTCGTCTGACTACAAAAGGAAAAAATAAGGCTTCCAAATATCGTAAAGAGAAACGTGAAATGGTTTCCAGCCGTATGCAGGAATTGGAAAACCAGGAAATGGAAGACAGCAGAGTGCTGAAAATAACAGAATTTGTGACTGCCAATGAGTTGGCAAGCATGATGGATGTATCTGTTAACCAGGTTATCGCAACTTGTATGAGCATTGGTATGATGGTTTCTATCAATCAGCGACTAGATGCGGAAACAATTAACCTGGTAGCCGAAGAATTCGGTTTCAAAACAGAATATGTAAGTGCTGAGGTTGCTCAGGCCATTGTAGAGGAAGAAGATGCAGAGGAAGATCTTGAACCGCGTGCACCGATTGTTACTGTAATGGGACACGTTGACCATGGTAAGACTTCATTGCTTGACTATATCCGTAAGGCGAATGTAATTGCCGGTGAGGCCGGAGGTATTACACAGCATATCGGTGCTTACCACGTTAGTATGGAAGATGGACGTAAGATCACCTTCCTGGATACTCCGGGACATGAGGCGTTTACTGCGATGCGTGCCCGTGGTGCTAAGGTAACAGATATTGCTATTATTATTGTAGCTGCTGATGACAATGTGATGCCACAGACAAAGGAAGCCATCAATCATGCGATGGCTGCCGGGGTACCTATTGTATTTGCAATCAATAAGGTGGATAAGCCCACGGCTAATCCCGATAAGATAAAAGAAGAACTGGCTGCCATGAACTTCCTGGTTGAAGAATGGGGTGGTAAGTATCAATCACAGGATATCTCTGCCAAGAAGGGTATGGGTGTAAGTGAATTGATGGAAAAGGTATTGCTTGAAGCCGAAATGCTTGAGTTGAAAGCCAATCCGAACCGTAATGCAACAGGTTCTATTATTGAATCTACTTTGGATAAAGGACGTGGTTATGTGGCTACAGTACTGGTATCCAATGGTACACTGAAAGTAGGTGATATCGTGTTGGCGGGAACCAGCTACGGTCGTGTCAAAGCGATGTTTAATGAACGTAATCAGCGTATCAAGCAAGCAGGTCCTTCCGAACCGGCATTGATCTTAGGATTGAATGGTGCACCTGCTGCAGGTGATACATTCCATGTTGTAGAGACGGATCAGGAAGCACGTGAAATTACTAATAAACGTGAACAGTTGCAACGTGAACAGGGCTTGCGTACACAGAAGATTCTTACATTGGATGAGTTGGGTCGTCGTATTGCATTGGGTAACTTCCAGGAATTGAACATCATCGTGAAGGGTGACGTAGACGGTTCGGTAGAAGCTTTGAGCGATTCATTGATTAAACTTTCTACTCCGCAAATCCAGGTAAATGTAATCCACAAAGGTGTGGGACAGATTTCCGAATCGGATGTTTCTCTGGCAGCTGCTTCAGATGCTATTATTATCGGTTTCCAGGTACGTCCTTCAGGTTCAGCTGAGAGAATGGCAGAAAAAGAAGGTGTCGATATCCGTAAGTATTCAGTGATCTATGACGCTATCGAAGAGGTGAAGGCTGCTATGGAAGGTATGTTGGCACCGGAAGTGAAAGAAGTGGTAACTTCTACTATCGAGGTTCGCGAAGTATTCAACATTACGAAAGTTGGTACGGTTGCCGGTGCGGTAGTAAAGACCGGAAAGGTGAAACGCAGCGACAAAGCGCGTCTTATCCGCGACGGTATTGTTATCTTCTCGGGTGCAATTAATGCGCTGAAACGTTTCAAAGATGACGTGAAGGAGGTAGGTACAAACTTCGAGTGCGGTATCAGCCTGGTGAACTATAATGACATCAAGATGGGTGATATGATCGAAACCTACGAAGAAGTAGAAGTAAAACAAACGCTGTAATGGATAGGTTATAGAGTTATAACGTTATAAAGTTATAGGGTGGTAATGTGGTAATGGCCACCTTACCACCTTTTTCTTTTTGATAACTTATTATCACTGAGTTCCTATAACTCTATAACTTTATAACTCTACAACTCTATAACCCTCTTTATATATGATCGATATAATAATTTTGGTTATCGTTGGTGCAGGTGTGGTGACAGGCTTTATGAAGGGCTTTATCCGGCAGCTTGCTTCCATATTGGGGTTGATAGTGGGATTGTTGGCAGCAAAAGCGTTGTACGCTTCTCTTGCTGAGAAACTTTGTCCTACTGTGACAGACTCAATGACGGTGGCACAAATATTATCCTTCATTATCATTTGGATTGCCGTGCCATTGATCTTTACTTTGGTGGCATCTCTGCTGACAAAAGCAATGGAAGCTGTTTCCTTGGGCTGGCTGAATCGCTGGCTTGGCAGTGGACTGGGGGCGTTGAAGTTTCTGTTGCTTACCAGTCTGGTAATTTGTGTGATAGAATTTATCGATGCAGATAACACCTTGATTGATAAAACAAAGAAGGAGGAATCAGTGTTATATTATCCTATGGCTAAGTTTGCGGGAATATTCTTTCCTGCGGCAAAAGAAGTGACACAACAATATATACTCAATAAATAATGCAACAAGAAGAACCCAATAAATATGTAAAGGAACTCACGCAGGAGAAGTATAAATATGGCTTCACTACGGAGGTGCATACAGATATCATTGAGAAAGGACTTAATGAAGATGTCATTCGCCTTATCTCGTCAAAGAAGGGCGAGCCGGAATGGTTGCTGGAGTTTCGTTTGAAGGCGTATCGCCACTGGTTGACATTGGAGATGCCTACTTGGGCGCATCTCCGTATTCCTGAGATAGATTATCAGGCTATCTCATATTATGCCGATCCTACCAAGAAGAAAGAAGGACCGAAAAGTATGGATGAGGTAGATCCGGAGTTGATAAAGACATTCAATAAGTTAGGTATTCCGTTGGAAGAACAGATGGCGTTGAGTGGAATGGCTGTGGACGCTGTAATGGACTCCGTCTCAGTAAAGACAACATTTAAAGAAACGCTGATGGAGAAAGGGATTATATTCTGCTCTTTCAGTGAAGCAGTGCGTGAACATCCCGATCTGGTAAAGAAGTATTTAGGATCGGTAGTAGGTTATCGTGATAACTTCTTTGCTGCGCTGAACTCTGCAGTGTTCTCTGACGGATCATTTGTTTATATACCGAAAGGCGTACGTTGTCCGATGGAGTTATCGACATACTTCCGCATTAATGCGGCGAATACAGGGCAGTTTGAACGTACACTGATTGTGGCGGATGATGATTCGTATGTTTCCTATCTGGAAGGTTGTACAGCACCGATGCGTGATGAAAACCAATTGCATGCTGCTATTGTGGAAATTATGGTACATGATCGTGCCGAAGTGAAATACTCTACTGTTCAGAACTGGTATCCCGGTGATGCTAACGGCAAAGGGGGCGTTTATAACTTTGTGACGAAACGTGGTAATTGTAAAGGAGTAGATAGTAAACTGTCGTGGACGCAGGTAGAAACCGGTTCGGCCATTACATGGAAATATCCTTCCTGTATTCTTACCGGCGATAACTCTACAGCGGAATTCTATTCTGTAGCTGTAACGAACAACTATCAGCAGGCGGATACGGGTACAAAGATGATACATCTCGGTAAGAATACCCGTAGTACGATTGTAAGTAAAGGTATTTCTGCCGGAAAGAGCGAAAACTCCTACCGGGGTCTGGTACGTGTTTCTGAAAGAGCTGATAATGCACGTAACTATAGCCAGTGTGATTCACTCTTGCTCGGTGATAAATGTGGTGCACATACTTTCCCTTACATGGATATTCATAACGAGACGGCTGTGGTAGAACACGAAGCTACTACCAGCAAGATCAGTGAAGACCAGATATTCTATTGTAACCAGCGTGGTATCCCAACCGAAGATGCTATCGGACTTATTGTAAACGGATATGCCAAAGAAGTATTGAACAAACTTCCGATGGAATTTGCCGTTGAAGCGCAAAAATTGCTGACGATCTCGTTGGAGGGAAGCGTGGGATGATTGGACGATTAGACGATTTACGATTTACGATTGAAGTTTGATTGTAAATGTAGACCGTCTTAAAAGTAATTTCAATCGTAAATTGTAAATCGTAAACGTACCTATGTGATAAAGATTAGAGAATGGTCATGACCATAGGGAATAAATTGTAAATATAATCATGTTAGAGATAAAAGACTTACATGCCAGCATCAATGGCAAAGAGATATTGAAAGGTATTAACTTAACAGTGAAACCGGGCGAGGTACATGCTATCATGGGACCTAACGGATCCGGAAAGAGTACGCTTTCTTCTGTTTTGGTGGGAAATCCTGCTTTTGAGGTAATCAAGGGTAGCGTAACCTTTGATGGAAAGAATCTGTTAGACCTGAGCCCTGAAGATCGTAGCCATGAAGGTCTTTTTTTGAGTTTCCAGTATCCGGTAGAGATCCCCGGAGTAAGTATGGTAAACTTTATGCGTGCTGCGGTAAATGAGCAACGCAAATACAAAGGACTTCCTGCACTAACAGCCAGTGAGTTTCTTAAACTGATGCGTGAGAAGCGTGCGGTGGTAGAACTGGATAATAAGTTAGCTAACCGTTCGGTGAACGAAGGTTTCTCTGGTGGTGAGAAGAAGCGGAATGAGATTTTTCAGATGGCCATGTTGGAACCACGTCTCAGCATTCTTGATGAAACCGATTCTGGCCTTGATATCGATGCACTTCGCATTGTAGCCGAGGGAGTTAATAAACTGAAGACTCCTGATACAAGTTATATTGTTATTACCCATTATCAACGTTTGCTGGACTATATCAAACCGGATATCGTACACGTGCTCTATAAAGGTCGTATCGTGAAAACTGCCGGACCGGAACTGGCTCTTGAACTGGAAGAGAAGGGATACGACTGGATTAAGAAAGAGGTGGAGGATTGATTTATGAATTATGAGTCATGAAGACTGTGTGGCATGATATTGCTTATGCATCATAACTCATAATATTCATACATCATCATACATAATTCATAAATGATAAATCATAAATCAAAAAGATGAGTGTAGAACAACAATATATAGATCTCTTCTCACAATGTGAAGCAATGATTTGCCGGCATAGTACTGAGGTCATGAATGCTCCGCGTGCTACTGCTTTTGCCGATTTTGAGCGGTTGGGCTTTCCTACACGTAAACAGGAGAAGTATAAATATACCGATATCAGCAAATTCTTCGCGCCCGATTACGGACTTAATCTGAATCGTCTGGATATTCCGGTGAATCCCTATGAGGTGTTCAAGTGCGATGTGCCCAACATGAGCACCTCTTTGTTCTTTGTAGTGAACGATGCATTTTATAATAAGGCATTGCCAAAGTCGCATCTGCCGGAAGGAGTCATCTTTGGAAGTCTGAAAGAGGTAGCAGAGCAACATCCCGATTTAGTAAAGAAATACTATGGTAAGCTGGCTGATACTTCTAAAGATGCAGTGACCGCTTTTAATACCGCCTTTGCACAGGATGGTGTACTGATGTATGTTCCCAAAAACGTAGTGGTAGAACGCCCTATTCAGTTGATTAATATATTACGTGCGGATGTCAATTTCATGGTAAACCGCCGTGTATTGATTATTCTTGAAGAAGGTGCGCAGGCGCGTTTATTGATGTGTGACCATGCTATGGACGGCGTAAACTTCCTGGCTACGCAAGTGGTTGAAGTGTTTGCCGGAGCGAACTCCGTATTCGATTTGTATGAATTGGAGGAGACACATACCAGTACGGTGCGTATCAGTAATCTCTATGTAAAACAGGAGGCAAACAGCAACGTATTGCTTAACGGTATGACTCTCCATAACGGTACTACCCGTAATACAACAGAGGTAACTCTTGCGGGAGAAGGTGCAGAAATCAATCTTTGCGGTATGGCTATTGCCGATAAGAACCAGCATGTAGACAATAATACGACCATTGACCATGTTGTGCCAAATTGCACCAGTAATGAATTGTTTAAATATGTACTCGATGACCAGTCTGTTGGCGCTTTTGCCGGTTTGGTACTGGTGCGTCCTGGTGCACAGCATACAAGTTCTCAACAAACGAACCGTAATCTTTGTGCCACCCGTGATGCCCGTATGTATACCCAGCCTCAGTTGGAAATCTATGCAGACGATGTGAAATGCTCTCACGGTGCTACCGTTGGCCAATTGGATGAAACTGCTTTGTTTTATATGCGTACCCGTGGTATTGCAGAGAAAGAAGCCCGTTTGCTGCTTATGTTTGCTTTTGTAAATGAAGTAATAGATACCATCCGTTTGGATGCCTTAAAAGATCGTTTACATCTGTTGGTGGAGAAACGTTTCCGGGGTGAACTGAACAAGTGCCAGGGATGTGCGATATGTAAGTGATTAGTGGTTAGTGATAAGTGATTAGTGCCATGCAGCATAATAGCGCAGCCCACTAATCACTAACCACTAATCACTAATCATTAACCAACTAATCACTAATAAAATGGATATAAAGAAGATACGTGAAGATTTTCCCATTCTAAGCCGTACGGTGTATGGGAAGCCTTTGATTTATTTCGACAATGGTGCAACGACTCAGAAACCTCGTCTGGTGATTGATTCGCTGGTAGATGAATACTATTCTGTTAATGCCAATGTGCATCGGGGAGTACACTATCTTTCTCAGCAGGCTACAGAGTTACATGAAGCTTCCCGTGCTACGGTGCGTGAGTTTATCAATGCCCGTAGTATAAATGAGATTATCTTTACCCGTGGTACAACAGAGGCTATTAATCTTCTTGTTTCCAGTTTCGGTGAGGAATTTATGGAAGAGGGAGATGAGGTTATTCTCTCCGTCATGGAGCATCACAGTAACATTGTGCCCTGGCAACTTTTAGCTGCCCGTAAAGGTATTGCAATAAAAGTGATACCTATGAATGATAAAGGTGAATTGTTGCTGGACGAATACGAGAAGCTTTTTTCAGACCGGACGAAGATAGTGAGTGTAACGCAGGTTTCCAATGTATTGGGAACGGTTAATCCCGTCAAAGAGATGATTGCTACTGCTCATGCTCACGGGGTACCTGTATTGATAGACGGTGCGCAGTCCGTACCTCATATGAAAGTTGATATGCAGGACATGGATGCTGACTTCTTTGCCTTCTCTGCACATAAAATCTATGGTCCTACCGGTGTGGGTGTTCTTTATGGAAAAGAAGAATGGCTCGACCGCCTGCCGCCTTATCAGGGTGGGGGAGAAATGATACAGCACGTTTCTTTTGAGAAAACAACGTTTAATGAACTTCCTTTCAAGTTTGAAGCCGGTACTCCCGATTACATTGGTACTACCGGGCTGGCAAAAGCCCTTGATTATGTGACAGGTCTTGGTATGGATCATATTACCGCCCATGAACATGAACTGACTACTTATGCTATGCAACGTTTGAAAGAGATTCCGGATATCCGTATTTTCGGTGAGGCAGCGCACAAGAGCAGTGTTATCTCTTTTTTGGTAGGTAACATTCATCATTTTGATATGGGTACTTTGCTCGACAGACTGGGTATTGCCATTCGTACCGGACATCATTGTGCGCAGCCGTTGATGCAGCGTCTTGGTATTGAAGGTACGGTTCGTGCTTCTTTTGCCGTTTATAATACAAAAGAGGAGATTGATGCCCTTGTAGCCGGTGTGGAGCGCGTTAGTAAAATGTTCTGATTGAGTAATATGCCGTAAGGCACAATAACATAAACTATGAAACATAAACTGCTAAACTATTTCTGTTTACTTTTTCTTTTGGCATTCGTAACCGGATGTGAAGAAGATAATAAGGATGATTTTACTCCGAAACTCTATAAAGTAACGGGTAAAGTAGAAAAAGGACCTTTTATAAATGGTTCCAAAATTACTGCGCAAGCATTGGATAAGGATTATAATCTGACTGGTGAGGTTTATCAGGGTATTATTGTTGATGATGATGGCTCTTTTAATCTGGGAGAGATTAAATTGAATTCCTCTTACGTGTTATTGACAGCTGACGGATATTATTTTAATGAAGTAGACGGGGAATTGTCTACCGGACAGATATCCCTGCAGTCAATAGTCAATTTGGCTGATAATAAACAGGCTAATATCAACATTCTTACCCACCTGAAAACGCAACGTATGATGCAGCTTCTTAGGAATAACAAGCCAGATTTTAATGAAGCTGATGCAAAAGTCCAAAAGGAAGTTTTGAAGAGCTTTGGGCTGGAACGTTATGCCGAAAAGGACGTTTGTAACTTTTCTATTGCTTCCGGTACTGATGAAGCCGGTGCATTAATCGTTGTGTCTTCTACTTTATTGAGAGATCGTACGGATGCTGAATTAACGGAATACTTGGCCAAACTGAGTGCCGAATTCAAAGCGGAAGGTACGTTTATGGATAATACAAAAAAACAACTCCGGGAGGATGCCATGATGTTGGATGTAAATGACATATCAGATAACATCATCAGCCGCTATAAGAAGTTGAATATGGATGTTACTGTCCCAAACCTGAATTATTTTATTGACTGGGATGGTGATGGTATTGCCGGTAATGAACCCGATGCCGGAGGAGATATGACACTGACGCTTGATAAAAAAGAGTTGTCTATTCCTGCGGAGGGAGGAACTTTCCGTATTAAGATAGAGTGTAAAGTGCCGGTAACTTTAGAGAGACCGGCTGGGATACCGGATGAACCTGTCTTTGAGGAGAGTCTGAAGGTTTTTAAATATACTGATATTAATTATACGAAAACGATTGAGGGGAATGAACTGGTTATCGTTGCCCGGCCTGCTGATGGAGCTTTGATAAAAGGAGAATCTATTACTGTCTATACTACAAGTGGAAAACTTTCTGCAGAACTGAGGATTACACAAAACGGAGATCCTTCTAAACAGATCGAGTTTGAAGAGGGTGGACAAGCAGTTATTGCCGGTATAGCCAGTCAAATGATGATTTCCATGCAGGACTTTTCCAATTTGGATGGTTACTATACACAAAGCTTTGATGGCAGGAATGCGCCTTATCATGCCATTTATGAGCATACATTGACTCCCCGTGACAATGAAATACTGAATATTTGGAGGAAGGCATATAATGCTATTTCCAGAATCAGGATGTTAGATTATATACTTGAAAAAGGTGGAGTCGTTGAAGCCCCTTCCTTTATGGCCTATATTCATCAGTTAGCTGCCGTTCAGTATTTCCAGTTAGCATTCTGGTGGGAGAATGTTCCTTATGTGATAAATTATGATGATCCGCTTGGGGGCTCTCAACAACTGGGTAGTGAGAATTTGTTTGCGAATTTTATAGATGATTTGAATTATTGTGTGGAGCATAGTAAGCTGGAACCGGGTGGGTTTGATACTCCTGAGGGCGTTTTGTATCCTTCGAAAGGTGCTTCGTTAGCGTTATTGGCTAAGATGTATCTGCATCAGAAATCCTATGCACAAGCTTATAATTATCTGAAACGGATTATTGACAGTGGGGTATACGCCTTGGAGTCCTCTTCGGAAACTTCGCTGGGATTGAACTCCCGTGAAATCGTCTGGGGGCTACGTACTGATTCCCTACAGCAGTCATCTGAATCTGTTTTGAAAGGCAATGCTTATGTACCTTTTGTGACTTATACCGAAGTCCTGTTATCTGCTGCTGAATGTGCTTATCATTTAGGCAACCGGGCTGAGGCAATGGCTTATTCGAATAAAGTAACACAAGCACGGAATCTACCCTTAATTTCTGAAGTTAACTTTATCGAATCTTTACGCTCGGTTTGGCAAAGTGAATTGAAGGGTTTTGGTAGCTATTTTTCATTCTTACGGCGCAACAATCTGGCTGTTGAGCTGTTGAATATAAAAGATTATCAACAGTTATTGCCCATTCCCCAGCATGACATAGATACGAGTCGGAACCTTGTTCAGAATCCGGGATGGAAATAATTGTGAATTAAATTGGACAGCAGTTGCAACTTTTCCGGTTATTTGTGCGTCTAATAACGTAAATAACCAATAAACAAAGAAAAGATTATGTTAGTAACAACGACTCCCATTATTGAAGGGAAAAGAATAATTCACTATTATGGAATTGTTTCCGGTGAGACGATCATCGGTGCCAATGTATTTCGTGATTTTTTAGCCGGTATTCGTGATTTTGTAGGTGGACGTTCCGGTGCTTATGAAGAAGTGCTCCGTCAAGCTAAAGAAACGGCGATAAAGGAAATGGAAGAACAGGCTGCCCGGCTCGGGGCTAATGCTGTAATAGGCGTTGACCTGGATTATGAAACCGTTGGGGGTAGTGGTAGCATGTTGATGGTAACTGCTACCGGAACGGCGGTAGTGATAGAATAATAACAGGACTCCTCTGATTGTTAGTAAAGTTATAACAATTGGGGGAGTTTTGTCCAAAAGTACAGACTGTCATTTCTTAGAATATAAATGCCTAATCCGCTACTATGATTCAGTAATTGAGTCAGACTGATTTTGGGGGCATTGGGGATATTGGGAAAGTAAGTATCCAATGTCTCGGTTAGACTGAGCCGGCCTTGTTCCACAAGTTGTTCAACCAGTGTAGCCGTCATAAGTTTGGTGATGGAGCCTATACGATATTTGAATGCTTCACCGTTTTGTTTCTTATTCAGATTATTTTGTCCGAAACGGCGTGTATACACCGTTTTCTCTCCTTTGGAAATGGCCACAGAATCAATACCTTGATTATACTTCTCGATATGATTAAGAAAAGAATCGATTTTGGCTGTGTTTATTTCTTGTCCCTGTATTGGCAACAGGATTAAACAGAAGAGAATACATGAGATTATTGGTTTCTTCATATTGCAGATTGTTTTTTACTGTAAACGGTCATATTCGTTTAATTGTTCTTTCAGCTCTTGCAGGCCGGGGAGCGCTTGTCGGATTTCTTCCGGAAGTTCATTATAAGTATAAGTACTGACTCCAATAGGTTTGTTGATGTCTCGAAGCGAGAATTCCACTTCATAGTCATCTTTTCCTTTGCAGAGGAGAATACCGATGGTGGGGCGGTCTTGGGAATCACGTACCAGTTCGTTAATAGCTGATACGTAAAAATTGAGTTTACCTATGAATTCGGGTTCGAACTCTTTCGCTTTTAATTCGATAATGATATAGGCCTTAAGTTTTGTATGATAGAATAGCAAATCCAATCTATACTCTTTTTTACCTACTCTCAGCAGGTATTGCCGTCCCATGTAAGCGAAGCCTTGTCCCATCTCCAATAAAAATTGTGAGATGTGTTGTACAAGACCATTTTCAATGTCGCGCTCCAATGCTTTGTCTGAAAGTTGGAGGAAATCGAAATGATACGGATCTTTGATAAGTTCGTTGGCGAGTTCACTTTGAGGTTCGGGGAGAGTGGTAGAAAAGTTATTGATAGCTTTGCCTTGAGTATGATAGAGGTCTTTTTCGATGTGATATTCTAATATGGCACGACTCCATCCGTTTTCGATGGTTTTGTGGATGTAGAAGAGGGCTTCCTGAACAACTTTGATCCGTTCCATTATGAGTCCGTGATGCCCCCAGGGGATTTGGAATAAAGAATCGTCTTCTAATTTGGCCACAAGTTGTGGCCGAATTGTATTGCCTTGATTATAAAAGAGATAGAGCTGTTTGCAACGTCTTAGATTCCGATAAGAGAACCCGCCTATATTCGGAAACTCCATTTGTAAGTCTTTACTAAGCCGTTCTATGAATCCGCTTCCCCATTGTGCATTCTCTTGCTTTTCTACAATCTGTTGCCCGAGGTTCCAATATAGACGGATGAGCTCACTGTTAACGGCTACTGCCGCTTTTATCTGGCTGAAACGTATTTTTGATTTAAGCTCTGTGAGCCATTGTCGGTAGTCTTCTTGCAATCCATAAAGCTGTTCCATTGTGTGTTGAATAGTATGATGAGACACAAAGGTAACAAAAGATATATATAAAGAGAACGCTAACCGAATCTTTTTTTGTCAATGCGAACAATGATCACACAAGCCCTTTATCACGTAATTGATACTTTCCGCAGTGAAATGTTGTGGCAGGCTGACTGCCGGGATATGTATATTCCGCAAGCAATATGTCTTGTGGCACTTAGTACAATAGAAATGTACGTGCAGATCATTAATGTCACAGTTGCATTCATTCCCACATACGGCATACTTTAGTGAGCCTGAACCATCGTCGATACCATGTATGAGATGATGTTTCAGAAAAAGGTTAATAGTGCGTGAGAGTGTAGATTTGTCCACAGTATCCAGATACGTCTCCAGATCGAGCAGACTGAAAGCCCGGTTGAACTGCATCATGGCTCGAAGGATAAGCAACCGCATAGCGGTTGGCTTAATATCCCGTTGTCCTAATTTGTCGAGGTAGATATTCTCTTCCATAATCATTTTTTGTTTTCATTGTTCATGCCGGATGTAAACTGATCCGAAGCGCCTTGCTTCTGTATTCGTATGGCATTCAGGATAGCCAGCAAAGCTACGCCTACATCAGCAAACACAGCTTCCCACATGGTAGCCATGCCAACGGCACCCAATAGCAATACGGCTAGTTTTACACCGAAAGCGAGAATGATGTTTTGCCAGACAATCCGTCGGGTAGCACGACCGATGCGTATGGCAGTTGCTACTTTAGACGGCTGGTCGTTTTGTATCACTACATCTGCTGTCTCGATGGCTGCATCACTACCCAAGCCTCCCATAGCGATACCCACATTGCTCATTGCCAGTACAGGTGCATCATTGATACCGTCTCCTACGAAAGCAATGCGGTGGGCAGGATTGGCCTTCAGTTGTTCGATATGGGCAACCTTTCCTTCGGGTAGCAGATCGCCGTATGCCTGAGATACTCCCAATTGCGCCCCTAATTTAGAAACAATTGCTTGTTTATCGCCCGAAAGAATTTGTATATTATCAATATTTAATGCTTTCAATGCCTGGATAGCTATCTCTGCATCCTCTTTGGGAGTATCGGCCAGAAGAAGATATCCGGCATATGTTCCGTTTATCGCACAGGCTACAATGGTATCTGCCGAAACATTCAACTCTGCCGGGTAGGCAATGTTGTAGCGGGAGAGTAGACGGGGATTACCTGCCAGTACTTCGTGCCCGGCTATGATAACTCTCAGTCCATGTCCGGGTATCTCTGTTGTGTCTGTGGCAGGGAGGAGTGTTACTCCCTTTCGGATCGCATATTCACCGATGGCACGCGCTATCGGATGTGTGCTTTTCTGCTCGGCAGAGGCAACGTATTGCAATAACTCTGTATCGGAAGAGAGCACGCTCTCTAAATGCTGTACTTCAAACACCCCTTTGGTGAGGGTTCCGGTCTTGTCGAACACTACGGTGTTGATCTGAGTGATAACATCCAGATAGTTTCCCCCTTTGAACAGGACTCCGGCGCGGGAAGCTGCTCCGATACCTCCAAAATAGCCTAAAGGGATACTGACAACGAGTGCACAAGGGCAGGAGATAACCAGAAAGACCAGACTCCGGTAAAGCCAGTCTCTGAAAACATAATCAAATGCAGGCACTCCCAATGAGTAGAGGAAGGGGAGGAGAACGATAAGTACTGCCAATCCCGTAACGATAGGGGTATATATCCGTGCAAACCGGCGTATGAATAACTCTACAGGTGCTTTCCGCTCATTGGCCTCTTGTACCATGGCAAGTATTCGGGCAAGTGCACTTTCATTAAATGGTTTGGTTACTGTAAGTCGTACTACCCGGTCGGTAGCAATCATTCCTGCAAGCACCGTCTCTCCTTTGCGGATGGTTCGAGGACGACTTTCTCCGGTTAGTGCTGCTGTATTGAAAGAGGCCTGCTCGTTTTGCATCATTCCGTCAAGAGGGACGCGTTCTCCGGCTTTTATCTCGATGGTTTCTCCTACCTTAACATTTTCGGGGTGCATTGTCTCCGGACGTTCATCACGGATGACTGTTGCTGTTTCCGGACGAACATCGAGCAGTGCTTTGATATTTCGCTGTGCATTCCCCACCGCACGATCCTGAAAAGCTTCTCCGATGGAATAGAATAGCATCACTGCCACTCCTTCGGGATACTCGCCGATACAGAATGCGCCGATGGTGGCGATGCCCATTAGCATAAATTCATTGAAGAACTCTCCGTGACAGAGTCGTCCGAAAGCCTCCCGCAATACAGGCCATCCTACGGGCAGGTAGGCTACTGTATACCATATCAGAGCACTGCCCGGCAGCGTAAACAGATTGAAATGATTGAGTATCATTCCTACTGTTAGCATGGTAAAACTGATGATAGCCGGTATATATTCGTTCTTTTTCTTTTCCGGGCTACAGCCGGAAGGGTGACAACAGTTACAGCTCATAATGATTCTATTATTGATTTCTGATGCAAAGATAGAGCATTTGCATGTGCAACTGGGTTGCAATCTTGTCAAGAGCTGATTTATTGATTCTTAACTAAAAAGCAACTATTCGGGAAGAAAGTAGCATTTACATCGCAACACAATGTCATTTGCATCGCAACATAGTATCATTTGCATCGTAACATAGTATGTAATGAACCGTAACATACCGTGTAATTTTCATTATATACCGAGGAAATACTTAAAAAATACCGAAGAAAGAAGGCATATCTTCCGTATATAAAAGAAGAAAGGAGAAAGCTGCGGCTCTCTCCTTCTAATGTAGTTTAACTGAATCTACCTTATGATTACGTTGACGAAGATACGATATAAAAAAGCTAAAGTCAAGTAATCCGACATCTTTTTTCTTTCTTTTTTATTTGCTTATCTCGTTTGGAATCAATACTTTTAGCCTTTCGTAAACCTCTAAAAATTTATTCTATGGATAGCTTGCTTTTCTGGCTGGTTCCTGCAGCCTCTGTATTGGCTCTCTGCTTTGCTTATTATTTCCATAAGCAAATGATGAAAGAGAGTGAAGGTACTCCTCAAATGATTAAAATTGCTGCTGCAGTGCGCAAAGGTGCCATGTCTTATCTGAAACAACAGTATAAGATTGTGGGATGGGTCTTTTTCGGTCTGGTAGTCCTGTTCTCTATTATGGCCTACGGTTTTCAGGTACAGAATGCCTGGGTACCTATTGCATTTCTGACCGGTGGTTTCTTTTCCGGGCTTTCGGGATTTCTTGGTATGAAAACGGCCACTTATGCTTCTGCACGTACAGCCAATGCCGCCCGTACTTCTCTAAATGCCGGGCTGAGGATCGCTTTCCGTAGTGGTGCCGTTATGGGACTGGTAGTGGTAGGCCTTGGGCTTCTTGATATATCTTTCTGGTATCTATTGTTGAATTGGGCCATTCCGGCTGATGTATTGAGCCCTACCCATAAACTTTGTATTATCACTACTACGATGCTGACTTTCGGTATGGGAGCTTCCACACAGGCATTGTTTGCCCGCGTGGGTGGCGGTATTTATACCAAAGCGGCCGATGTGGGCGCCGACCTTGTGGGGAAGGTAGAAGCAGGCATACCAGAAGATGATCCGCGAAACCCTGCCACCATTGCCGATAATGTAGGTGACAATGTAGGTGATGTGGCTGGTATGGGAGCCGATCTTTATGAGTCTTATTGTGGCTCTATCCTTGCTACCGCCGCATTGGGGGCAGCTGCCTTTATTCATACAGGTGACACCGTGATGCAGTTTAAAGCCGTTATTGCCCCGATGCTGATTGCTGCTGTGGGTATTCTGCTTTCTATTATTGGTATCTTCTCGGTGCGTACCAAAGAGAATGCTAAGATGAAAGACTTGTTGAACTCCCTTGCTTTCGGTACAAATCTGAGTTCGGTACTGATAGTAGCGGCTACTTTCTTTATCCTTTGGCTGTTACAGCTCGAAAACTGGATGTGGATTTCTTGTGCCGTTGTAGTCGGATTGGTGGTTGGTATTATCATCGGCCGTTCTACCGAATATTATACATCCCAGTCCTATCGGCCTACCCAAAAGTTGAGTGAGAGCGGTAAGACTGGTCCGGCTACAGTAATCATCTCCGGTATTGGTCTGGGGATGCTTTCTACGGCTATTCCTGTATTGGCTGTCGTAGTGGGTATTATAGCTTCTTTCCTGTTTGCTTCCGGTTTCGACTTTGATAATGTCGGTATGGGACTTTATGGCATTGGCATTGCTGCCGTAGGTATGCTCTCTACATTAGGAATAACCCTTGCTACGGATGCTTACGGACCGATTGCTGACAATGCCGGTGGGAATGCCGAAATGTCCGGCTTGGGTGAGGAGGTACGTAAGCGTACGGATGCCCTCGACTCATTGGGTAATACAACAGCTGCTACCGGTAAAGGATTTGCCATTGGTTCTGCTGCATTAACGGGGCTTGCTTTGCTTGCTTCTTATATTGAAGAGATCCGTATTGGACTGACTCGTCTGGGGACAATAGAACTGACGATGCCCAATGGCGATGTTATAGCTACTGCCAATGCTACCTTTGTGGATTTCATGAATTACTATGATGTCACTTTGATGAATCCAAAGGTGCTTTCCGGTATTTTTATTGGTTCTATGATGGCTTTTCTTTTCTGTGGATTGACAATGAATGCTGTTGGTCGCGCTGCCGGGCATATGGTGGATGAAGTACGTCGTCAGTTCCGTGAGATAAAAGGTATCCTGACCGGAGAGGCAGAACCCGATTACGAACGTTGTGTGGCTATCTCCACCAAAGGTGCTCAGCGTGAAATGGTTATTCCTTCACTTATAGCCATTATTGCTCCTATTCTTACCGGAGTCATTTTTGGAGTGACGGGAGTTGTTGGTTTACTTATCGGTGGTCTGAGCAGTGGTTTCGTACTTGCTATTTTTATGGCTAATGCCGGTGGCGCCTGGGATAATGCAAAGAAATATGTAGAGGAAGGCAATTTAGGTGGCAAAGGCGGCGAAGTACACAAAGCAACTGTTGTGGGCGATACCGTTGGTGATCCGTTTAAAGATACATCTGGTCCGAGTTTGAATATCCTGATAAAGCTTATGAGCATGGTTGCCATTGTTATGGCAGGTCTGACTGTTGCCTGGAGCTTGTTTTAGTTGAAAATTGAAAGTTGAAAGTTGAAAATTGGCTGCGCTATAACGCTGCATAGTAATTTTCAACTTTCAATTTTCAATTTTCAACTAAATAATTATCTTTGTGCCGTTTTAATGTAAGGATGATTATGCTATTAGTTGAAAGTTGCTACGTAGCATAATCGCGCAGCTAATTTTCAACTTTCAACTTTCAATTTTCAACTAAATAAAGCGATTATGCTATTACCTTATTTGAATGAAGGTCTTGTGGAGGCCGGTTGTGATGAAGCTGGGCGTGGTTGTCTGGCCGGTTCTGTTTATGCTGCCGCCGTTATTCTTCCGGTAGATTTTAAGAATGAACTCTTGAATGATTCCAAACAGCTCACCGAAAAACAACGTTATGCTTTGCGTGAGGTTATTGAGCGGGAAGCTGTTGCCTGGGCTGTTGGGATTGTATCTCCTGAAGAGATAGACGAGATAAACATTCTGAATGCTTCTTTCCTTGCCATGCATCGTGCGGTAGATCAACTCAAGGTACGCCCGGAACATCTTCTTATCGATGGTAATCGTTTTAAAAAGTATACTGATATACCTCATACAACGGTGATAAAAGGGGACGGGAAGTATCTGTCCATTGCTGCTGCTTCTATCCTGGCGAAAACTTATCGTGATGATTATATGAACCGGTTGCATGAAGAATTTCCTTATTATGATTGGAATCATAACAAAGGATATCCCACAAAAAAACACCGTGCAGCTATTGCCGAACACGGTGTTTCTCCTTATCATCGGATGACCTTCAACCTGTTGGGTGACGGTCAGTTATCCTTAGAATTCTGATATTGTAGTTGTTGTTACCACTTTTTTGGCCTTCTTCTTTCCCCAGGTAATGTTGAATCCCATACTTACGTTTGCATTAGCATTGCCTACCGGAACATATTGTGGGGTTACTTTGGTTATCATGTGGTCTGTTCCAATGAAGAAGTTGAAACCACTCGGGTGGAAATTCAGTACCCATCCTAATGACGAACCGAAACTGCTTATTGCATAGTTTACAGAAGCCTCAAACCATCTTACCGGGGCTACATTGGCTGAAAGACGTGCTTCCGACCATGTGAAAGGCTTATTGAAATGTGTGGATGAAAGTAAACCGAATTTCAGGTTCTTATAATAAGGAAGCACGTATTCGGCACCGATATTCATCGTAGTAGCCAGTTTGGTGGTACGGCTCTTAACTGTTCCATCATCATAGAACTTGATAAATTCTTCAAACTGATCTCCTAAGTTATCCAATTCGTCGTCGATGTCTCCCGGTTCACCTTCTCCCGGTTTTACTGCGATTGGGTTTTCGAATCCTTTAAAAGTGTAATTATGTTGCATTTTAGCTTTCAAACCGTTATTCCATTTGATGAAGCCGAGGTCAAGTAGAGCAGCCGAAAGGGTAAGTCCTTCTACATAATCGTCCATTTTGTATACAGCTCCCAAATCAAATCCAACTCCGTAACCACCTATACCGGGACCATCGATATCAAAACCGTCAATTTCTCCGGGTTTACCGTGTTCGTCGGGTTCTTTACTTTCAAAGTAACCACCCTTTAATGAACCTTCTACCTGGCCTTCGGCATCTATGAGCCATTCATCCTGTCCCATTGTGATGTCCATTCTCTTGATTTTTGCTTCTGCATTAGCACCTCCTACCAGGAATTTAACTTTAGCACCTATTGTCAGGCGATCTTTAATGATCTCATGAGAATGTCCTAAAGCTACTTCTGCATAATTGTTGGAACGTACTGTGAGATCTTTTACTCTATAATGAGTTCCGCCTTCGTCGCTCATCCCTGTTTTCATAAAATCAAAAAGTCCGTATGGTAGGTTGACGGAGGTATTAGAACGGAATGCAATCTCAAATGTATTGAAACCTCCGAAACCACGGAAACCAAATGCAATAATAGGCATACGAAGATTTACGCTGAGATGGTTGTTAGTATGCAGGTTACTCAGAAACTCTTGGTTGCTAACAGTCGGATTCATAAACGTTGTCAGTTTATATCCGTTCTGATTATATTTATAAAGGAAGTCATTCACTCCGACATTACCCTGAAGACCTACATTGAAATTACCTAATACGAAGAAAGGTAAATTGATGTAATTACTTTCATTCATAAATGCCGGGTTGAGCTGATGACGGTAAGTCATGCCTTCCATGAAATAGCTTGAGTTGAGGCTTTGTGCCCCTACGCCTGTAGTACAGAGAATAAAGAGTGAAGCCAGTGTGGCTTTTAATTTATAGTGTTTCATTGTTCTATTCGTTTTTTTGATACATCTAAATTAGTTCAAATCTATAATTACACCATTGGGTACTTTTAGGCGTACATTCTTCAATTGCAACGTCTGGTTTTCGTTCAGTTGTTGTCCCTCTGCATCTTCTGCTGATGCTGCTACGATTTCGAAAGCAAGTCCGTCCAGTCTTTTGACAGCTCCGGAAGTCGTTTCTTTTATTTCAATGACTAATGTACTTTCAGCGGCTGTATTATTCTTACCGGCTTTGATGGTACCGTCTTTTTTACCATCAACTATTACTGTGATAGTTACACCTTTCAGTTCTTCTGCCTTTCCTTGATTATCTACTGTCAGTGCTTTAGCTGTGAGGTTCAATCCTAACGGGATTGTGTTGAAAGCAGTAGCGGTAGCGTTCACCTGTTGTATTTCATAGTCTTTCAAGTCGTCATACCAACCGTCTACACTGTCTTTGTAAACAATCGTTGTGATGTTTTTACCAAATACGAAAGGTACATTCACATCATAATCGGTCATTATTTCATAAGTGTGTCCTAATAAAACTTCTGTCTCATCAGTACTTGCTTTGGTTTCTACAGCAAATTCAAATATATCTGGTATTTTGTTAATGAGTGTAGGCAGGTTAGCCACTTCTACATGTTTTACGTCTGGTTTGTTAGGATCGATGGGCGAAAGACAGAACTGTTGTTTGCTGCCATCCCCGTCTTTGTTTAAAGTGAAGCTGAATTTCACAGGATTATTTACCGGGTCTCCTATTGGTTTCTTTACACCGTCTTTATCTGTGAAAGCAGTGATCGTTCCGTTTACATTTGCTTTGACCGGTGTGTTGTTTTGGGCTGTGAAGAATACCATCGGGTTTTGTACGGACAGAGTAACCTGTTCATCGTCCAGGAAGTCGGGAAGTTCTGACAAAGTTACAGGGGCGATGTCGATGTTAATCTTCGGTTGTACAACGCCTTTTACACTCTTTATGCTGATAATGTGCTGTTTGGTTTGTTGATCTCGCAGTGTGATGTCTACGTTCAGGTGTACGGAAACTGTTTGGTTTTCATATCTCGAATCCACATCTCCGGTGTTGAGGCTGACTTTTCCGTCCAGCAAAATTGTTCCTTCTATCAGGAGCTTACAGAAGTCAGTTCCTTTGGTAAAGGTCACACCGTCTGCTTTACAATCGATGCCATCTACGGGGATTGTGGTTATATAACCGTCGGTACTGGTGGCTACTTCGTTTTCCAACTTCAATATTCCGTTTTGTAGCCTGTTTGATTTGATAAATTGAGGAAAGGTTAAGTTTAGTTCTGTCAGGTGGAGCTTGCTTGCCACCGGCTCCGAATATGAAAGGTGAATCACAGCTTCCATACCCATATTGATGGAAGAGAGAGATTCTATATCTGTAGGCAGGTTGTCACTATTTAGCTCAAAGCTTGTGCTTTGGTTAGGAAGAGAAGCGGGGATATCTGTTGGCGGAATACCTGCTAACGGAGGGATGGGGAATGTGAGTTCCGGGGTTATTGGGTTGATTCTTGGACTGTTGATCTCGAATCCGGACACTGAGATGAAAGTGGTTTGTTCCGATCCTTCCTGCAACAGATAATAATTGCCTTCATTGTCGATCTTTACAACGCCATCTTCTTCAATATCCAGTATCTTACTTAGCTTTATCGGCTCAGTTTCTCCTCCGGGAATAGCGAATTCGCTTCCGCCCACCTGAATGGTTAAGTCGATGTCTTTAGTAAGATCATAATCGTTATCCACACAAGAGGATAGTGTAAGTAATGAGGCCATGAGGGCACATGAGCCGAGTTTTAAGTGTTTTTTCTTCATAATGCATTCCTTTTTAACACGATAGTAGTACTTTTTGCAAAAATAAACAAATAAATCAAACGGCACAAACTTTGTGCAAGAAATGCATCTTGCAGATATTCTTTGTTTTACAACAAAAAGAACACTTAAGCGGCTATTTAAACCACTTAAGCATTCTTTCTGTCTGTTTGGACCTGATTTAATTAAAAATGGAAAATTGAACGTTGGAAATGAAAAAAGTTATTTAATGAAAAGTTGAAAGTTGTTGCCCTGTCACGCTACATAGTACTTCTCCCTTCTCCACTCTCCCTTCTTCTTACCCCTTCTCTTAGAACCATTTAATCTTTTTGAATATGATGAACGCCATTGCAGAAAGCACTACTGAAGATAATACGATTAATGCAAAAGCGTGTGGCACTTCATCAATGTGTATATCTACATTCATTCCATAGAAACTGGCAATCAGTGTAGGTATCATCAATGTAATAGACAGGCTTGTCATGCGTTTCATGATCGCATTCACATTGTTGGAAATGATAGAGGCAAATGCATCCATGGTTCCCGTAAGGATATCACTATAGATATTCACGGTATTGAATGCTTGCTTTAATTCGATTATGACATCTTCCACTAATTCCTGGTCCAGATAGTCAGTATCCTGAAAAATACTTTTCAGTTTACCTATCATCACCTCATTACCACGAATAGAGGTGTTGAAGTAAACGAGTGTTTTCTGTAATTTCATCAAGCGCAGAAGATCTTCGTTGCGGATGCTTTTTTCCAGTTCTTTTTCTGCTGCGGTGATATCAACATTAATTTGTTTCAGGTATTTCAGAAACCATACTGCCGATGAATAGATAAGCCGTAAAATCAAGTCTAATTTATTGCGTACTATGATCCCTTTACGGCGGGTATGTTCAATAAAATCCGGTAGTAATTCCGTGTTGTGATAACATACGGAAACAATGATTTCATTGTTGGTAATGATGCCAATGGGGACGGTGCTGAATGGGATACCGTTCTGATTACTTTGTACGGGTATACGAAGAATAGTCAATAACCAATTCCCCTCCGTATCTGTACGAGGACGTTCGTCGGTATCGGCTATATCATTTAAAAAAGATTCCGGGACTTGTAATTCCTGAGTCAGAAACTCAAAATCATTTGCATCGGGGCATACTACGTTCACCCAGCTATTGGGTAGCCATTGTGATTTTTCCACAAAGCCAGCCTCACAATAAAGATATTTTCTCATCTTATTGCCTCCTTTCGTTTGTTTTTAATCCGAACAGAGGCATCATGACGCTTGTATGGCTCTGTTCGCTTTTAGTTAATACTGTTGCACGTTCGCGGGTTTGAATCGTCCATATTTATATTCTTAATATTTTTAAAAGCGGAGCAAAAGTACGGAATATTTCTTATAAGAGTGCACCTTATTCTCCTTTTTTGTGATTAAAATAATCTTTTTCGTACCTTTGCACCCGAATTAAAGAAAGCCAATTAATTAATTTTAAATATTATGAGTAAGAAAGCCCTTTTAATGATCCTTGATGGTTGGGGAATAGGCGACCACGGAAAAGATGACGTAATTTTTAATACTCCCACTCCTTATTGGGATTATTTGCTAAAAACGTATCCTCATTCTCAGCTTCAGGCAAGTGGTGAGAACGTGGGTTTGCCCGATGGACAGATGGGTAACTCAGAAGTAGGACACCTTAATATTGGTGCCGGACGGGTGGTTTACCAGGATTTGGTAAAAATCAATCTGGCATGTCGTGATAACAGCATCATGAAGAACCCCGAAATTGTTTCTGCTTTTACTTATGCTAAAGAAAACGGAAAGAATATTCATTTCATGGGATTGACTTCTGATGGTGGTGTACACAGTTCATTGGATCATCTGTATAAGCTTTGTGATATATCCAAAGAATATGGTGTTGAGAATACATACATTCATTGTTTCATGGATGGCCGTGATACAGATCCGAAGAGCGGTAAAGGATTTATCGAACAGTTGGAAGCGCATTGTGCAAAATCAGCCGGTAAGATTGCTTCTATCATTGGTCGCTATTATGCAATGGATCGCGATAAACGTTGGGAACGTGTGAAAGAAGCATATGATTTGCTGGTAAACGGTATTGGTGCAAAAGCTACAGATATGGTTCAGGCAATGCAGCAATCTTATGATGAAGGTATTACTGACGAATTTATAAAGCCGATTGTTAATGCGAATGTGGATGGTACAATTAAAGAAGGCGATGTTGTTATCTTCTTTAATTATCGTAATGACCGCGCGAAAGAGCTGACTGTAGTACTGACTCAGCAGGATATGCCGGAAGCAGGTATGCATACTATTCCGGGGTTGCAGTATTATTGTATGACTCCATATGACGCTTCTTTTAAAGGTGTTCATATCTTGTTCGATAAAGAAAATGTAATGAATACCTTGGGTGAATATCTGGCTGCCAAAGGTTTGCAACAGCTTCATATTGCCGAAACAGAGAAATATGCACATGTAACATTCTTCTTTAACGGTGGACGTGAGACTCCATATAATAATGAAGACCGTATCTTGGTTCCGTCTCCCAAAGTGGCTACTTATGACTTGAAGCCGGAGATGAGTGCTTACGAAGTGAAAGATAAACTGGTGGCTGCCATCAACGAGAATAAATATGATTTTATCGTTGTGAACTATGCCAATGGTGATATGGTAGGCCATACCGGTATTTATGATGCAATTGAGAAAGCGGTTGTTGCTGTAGATGCTTGTGTAAAAGAAACAATTGAAGCAGCTAAGGCGCAGGGCTATGAAGCTATCATTATTGCTGATCATGGTAATGCCGATCACGCTTTGAATGAAGATGGTACTCCGAATACAGCACACTCTTTGAACCCGGTTCCTTGTGTGTATGTTACAGAAAATAAGGATGCTAAAGTAGAGAATGGCCGTCTTGCTGATGTTGCTCCTACAATCCTGAAGATTATGGGACTTGAAGCACCGGCAGAGATGAATGGTAACGTACTGATTAAGTAATATATAATTTATGATAGAGACGCACTGCATGCGTCTTGTAGCTTTGCAAACACGAATGAAATGTTTATAAGGGTACAAGGTGTATTCAATGCGTCTCTGCTTTTTAATAGATTGAGTGGATGATTCAAATAGGAGATGTTGTAGTAAGTTTAGATGTGTTTCGCGAAAAATTCATTTGCAACCTAAAGGCTTGTAAAGGCGAATGTTGCATCGAAGGAGATGCCGGTGCTCCGGTAGAACTCGATGAGATTGCGAAGCTGGAAGAGGTACTTCCCGTGATTTGGGAAGAGCTTTCTCCGGAGGCTCGTGCCATTATTGACAAACAAGGGGTGGTGTATACTGACCAAGAGGGAGATATTGTGACTTCTATTGTAAACAATAAGGATTGTGTGTTTACTTGTTACGATGAAAAAGGTTATTGTTATTGTGCCATTGAAAAAGCTTACCGCGAAGGGAAAGTAAATTTCTACAAACCTGTGTCTTGCCATCTGTATCCTATTCGTGTAGGCGACTATGGTCCTTATAAAGCTGTTAATTACAACCGTTGGGATATTTGTAAGGCAGCCGTGTTGTTGGGGAAGAAAGAAGATGTACCCGTATATAAATTTCTGAAAGAACCACTTATTCGTAAATTCGGAGAAGAGTGGTACCAGGAGTTGGAAGTTACTGCCGAAGAATTAAAGAAACAACATTTTATTTGATTGGAACAAGGCGGTATTCCAGCCTTTCTTCTTAAAAAGAAAAGCGCCGGTACAGAGGATTTTCCTTTGTTTCCCGGCGCTTCTTCGTTGTAAGATGTGAGGTTGGTAAATAATTACGTATTATGCATCGATATTTGCATACGTTGCATTCTCTTCAATGAATTCGCGGCGCGGTCCTACATCTTCACCCATTAACATGGAGAAAATGAAATCAGCTTCTGCTGCGTTTTCAATATTTACTTGTTTTAGCATGCGGTTCTCCGGATCCATCGTTGTTTCCCACAACTGCTGGGCGTTCATTTCACCCAAACCTTTATAGCGTTGTGTATGAACAGCATTTTCAGAACCACCACCGTAGGTGTCAATAAATGCCTGGCGTTGCGCATCCGTCCAGCAATATTCTTCTACTTTACCTTTTTTACACAAGTAAAGTGGAGGTGTAGCAATATACAGATAGCCATTCTGAATGATCTGCGGCATATAGCGGAAGAAGAAGGTCATGATCAATGTGTCGATGTGAGAACCATCGACGTCGGCATCGGTCATGATAATAATCTTATGATAACGCAATTTATCGATATTGGCTGCTTTGCTGTCTTCTTCTGTACCGATGGTAACGCCTAACGCTGTATATATGTTACGGATCTCTTCGCTTTCAAGTGCTTTGTGATACATGGCTTTCTCTACATTCAAAATCTTACCACGTAATGGTAAGATGGCCTGAAATGCACGGTTACGACCTTGTTTTGCCGTACCACCGGCTGAGTCTCCCTCGACGAGGAATAGTTCGCATTTTTGCGGATCCTTATCTGAACAGTCGGCAAGTTTGCCCGGAAGTCCACCACCGGACATTGGAGATTTGCGTTGCACCATTTCACGTGCTTTACGGGCAGCGTGACGAGCTGTTGCAGCAAGTACCACCTTATCAACAATCAGTTTGGCTTCTTTAGGATGCTCTTCCAGATAGTAAGCCAATGCTTCACCTACTGCCTGATCTACGGCTCCCATTACTTCGTTGTTGCCTAACTTCGTTTTAGTTTGTCCTTCAAACTGAGGTTCGGCTACTTTGACTGAGATAACGGCAGTCAGGCCTTCGCGGAAGTCATCACCGGAGATTTCTACCTTTACCTTTTCCAGCATTTTGCTGTCTTCGGCATATTTCTTTAGAGTACGTGTAAGCGCACGGCGGAAACCGGCCAGATGCGTACCGCCTTCTATGGTATTAATGTTATTTACATAAGAGTGAACGTTCTCCGAGAATCCGGTATTATACATGATAGCCAATTCAATGGGGATACCTTGTTTCTCTGTGTTCAGGTAGATTACATCATTGATCAGGTGATCACGTGAGGATTCCAGATAACGAACAAATTCCTTCAAACCCTCTTCTGAGTAGAATATTTCTTGTTTGAATTTGCCTTCATCATTAACTACACGACGATCTGTTAACGTGATTTTAATTCCTGCATTTAAGTAAGCAAGTTCACGCATACGTCCAGCCAGAATCTCATACTTATAGACTGTTTCGGTGAAGATTGTATTGTCCGGCCAGAACTGTTGCCTTGTTCCGGTATGTTCGGATTCGCCTACTTCCTTTACAGGATAAAGTGGCTTTCCTATTTCATATTCCTGCTGATAGATTTTACCATTACGGTAAACCTGACTGATCATGTGGGTAGACAGTGCATTTACACAAGACATACCTACACCGTGCAGACCACCTGAAACTTTATAGGAACCTTTATCAAACTTTCCTCCTGCATGAAGTACCGTCATAGCTACTTCTAATGCAGATTTTTGTTCTTTCTCGTGGAAGTCTACAGGAATACCACGTCCATTGTCCTGTACAGTAATTGAATTATCTTCGTTGATTGTGACTTCAATGTGGTCGCAATAACCTGCTAACGCTTCGTCGATAGAGTTATCAACGATTTCATATACCAAGTGATGAAGTCCCTTTACACTGATGTCGCCGATGTACATCGCGGGGCGCTTGCGTACAGCTTCCAGACCTTCTAAGACCTGAATACTGTCGGCTGAATACGATCCGTTGTCCTGGGGAACTTGGGAGAATAAGTCTTCGCTCATAATTGCCTTTCTAAGTTATAATAACAGAGCAAAAATAGCAAAAAAAAATGGATTGAGGAAGAATAAAGGGTGAAAAAACACGAATACTGGTAAGTAGTGGAAAAGAAGAAGATACTACCTGAATAAATAGATCCTAACGCACAAAAGACCGAACTAAAAAGTTCAGTCTCAGTGTTGTATGAAGTAGTGCTAATTTCTTATATTAAGCAAGCTTATTAATGTAGATAGCCAATTTTGACTTCAAGTTGCTGGCTTTGTTCTTGTGAATAATATTCACTTTAGCCAACTTATCAAGCATCTTGGTGATACCTGGATACATAGCAGCTGCTTCTGCTTTGTCAGTAGTCGAACGAAGTTTTCTAACAGCATTTCTCATGGTTTTGCCATAATATCTGTTATGAAGTCTTCTTGTTTCTTCTTGTCTGATTCTCTTTAGTGATGATTTGTGATTTGCCATCTCGACTAATCTGTTTTAATTCGTTTATTTTTTTAATTGTAGCCCGTGGGGGAGTCGAACCCCCCTTTCAAGAATGAAAATCTTGCGTCCTAACCGATAGACGAACGGGCCATCATTTCTTTGAAGCGTTTCCGTTTCTTTTGCTTTTCGAGTGTTTGTTTCTCGATTGCGGATGCAAAGGTAGATACTTTTTTTGAATTAGCAAATGTTTCGCAAGATTTTTTTTATAAAAAGTTACCCTATTCCTTATGTTATACCTGACTTTCTTCTGATTATCAGTGAAATAATGTAGCAAAAAAAATGTCACATAGAAACTCTTTTTTTTAGGTAGTAGGAGAAGAGTTACTAACATTCCGCTTTTTTTTGTAGTTTTGTATTGGATTAGAATTAGAAGAGAAATGTTACAAAAAACGGTTGGGATAGTTCTTCATACACTGAAATATAACGATACATCTAATATCGTTGAGATGTATACTGAGCTGTTGGGACGTGCCTCTTTTTTAGTTTCGGTACCACGTTCGAGAAAAGCGGCAGTAAAGTCCGTATTGTTTCAACCACTTTCTTTGATAGAGTTTGAGGCAGATTACCGCCCCAATGCTACTCTTTATAAGATAAAAGAGGCAAAATCCTTTTTTCCTTTCTCTTCAATTCCTTACGATCCATATAAGTCAGCTATCGCTCTTTTTCTGGCGGAATTTCTTTACCGTGCCATTCGTGAGGAAGCGGAAAACCGTCCGTTGTTTGCTTATCTGATTCACTCCATTACCTGGCTGGATGAATGCCGGGAGAGTTTTGCCAATTTCCATTTGGTGTTTTTAATGCGTCTTTCCCGCTTTTTGGGGTTATATCCCAATCTGGAGGATTATCATGAAGGGGATTATTTTGATATGTTGAATGCTTGTTTTACTTCGCTTCGTCCGCAGTTGCATTCGTCGTATATTGGTCCGCAGGAGGCATTTCGTCTTATTGGTTTGATGCGAATGAATTATGATACGATGCATATTTTCGGTATGAACCGTACAGAACGGGCACGTTGCCTCACCATTATTAATGAGTATTATCGGTTGCACTTACCCGATTTTCCGCTATTGAAATCTTTAGATGTGCTGAAAGAGTTATTCGATTAGTTGCTCCGTCTCTATGTCCTCTGCGGTGAGCTGATTTATTATTAATCAGTTTTACGCTAAATGTTGTCTGCCATTACCATCTATTTATCTCTCCGGTATCGATAAAGCCCTATCTCGTAGAGTGACGTAGGAAGCCTCGGTGTATAGCGTTGTTTTACATGTACATGTAAAGCGGTACGACATGTGCATGTGGTGCAGTACGACATGTGCATGTCGTGCAGTGAAACATGTACATGTAAAACAACGCTGCTCACCGGGGAAAGGAACGTTCCTTTCTGAGAAAGACAAAGTACAACACCGGATAACGGTGGCGATGCCGTTTAGGGGCACTTCCGCTACCGAAAAGATAGGGCCATAATCTTTGTTCTTATATGGATATGAATCTATTTCACCACAGAGTAATACGGAGTTCCACAGAGTTTAAATCTTTATTGAAACGTAAATGAACGCAGATTTTCGCAAAGGGAAACAAATGTATGATAAAGAGCTACAGTCTTTTAATCTGCGTTTATCTGTGTTAATCCGCATTTTGTCAGATAAATAGTACTCTGTGGAACTCTGTGCTACTCTGTGGTGAACTGATTCGCATAAGTAGGGATTTTTAAGGCGCCGTGGTACGGATACTTATTTCTACTTCCCCTTTTTCATTGGGGTGTACAATCACAGGGATAAAACAAAATCCAGGGACAGGGTTGAAAATACGTCCGTTTTCATCTGTTGGAGCGATCGTTAGCGTTTGCGGGCTATTGAGTAGTAAGACTCCTCCTTCCTTATTTACTTGAACAGAATGTTCGGTTATATTTTCTTTTTCCTGTGGCGCGGCAATGATGGGCAACGTTAGTTGTACGCCGGCTTTTCTTAGTGATTCCGGGATAGAGCAGTGAATGCCGATCTCTTTCTCCTGGAAGATATAATCAATCTCCACAGCTTCTTTTCCGACAGAAGAAAATTGCTGTTTGCTATCTACCAGATGCGTTACAATATGAAACTGATGGGTATTTCCCTTTTTCTGATAAGTTATTTTTGTGTCCAGATCGTCGAGGTTACTATACATCGTTCCATTTTCAATTAACTCTATACGAGGGCTGCCGGACATACGGTGTGGCTGTGTATAGGCTTGCATATTGGGGGCTTCAATCAGCGTGTAGAGATTCATGGTGGCAGCAAATACCGGACCGATCTGTTTGTTCCATAACATAGAAAGAACTCCTCCCATCGGATGTGTCCCTTTCACTTTGTACTCCGAATCGAATCCGGTGACGGTAGCCCGCCATTCGCCTTCACTCACCAGCCAGGTATTGATATCCTCAAAACGTTTCGCTCCATAAGCCTTATCTCGTGGGAGTGGAACGGGGGCCGGAGTAACTACCGGTTGGTTGAGAAAAGAAGCCAGTGCTTTGGCATGTCCGAAGGTATGATGAATGCAGGCTTCTACACCGCAGTCGTGATAATTCATACCTCCATGTAATAGTCCGTTGTGGGTTGCTTTTTTCAGTAAGGTGATATTGCGGTGGATGGCTTCTGCATATTCCGGATGTCGGTCGGCAAGTGTATAGTATCCTCCCATGAAACCGTCACTGGTACGTCCTCCCCAATAGGTCCATTTAAAGCTGCGTGTTCCCCAACTGTTGTCCCACGCTCCGTCGGGGAGCATAAATTCAAGATGGGTATCCATTGATTTTTCCAGGAGTGCCATTAGCTCCTTATCATCTGCCATATGGGCATAGTAAACCATATTGGGAAGTGATTCTTCTACATTATATAGAAGGTCTACCGGGAGGCAACCATTGCGTGTTTTTTTCTTTATTTCGGGACCTTCACCAAAAAGGAAATATTCATTGGTGGTGAAGAAAGCTTTTAAGTCTCCGGCTGTTTCGCGGGCACGGGCGATGAAGTCCTGCCGGTTGAATTCTGTGCCGATAGCAAAGAGGGCATAGATTGCCGAAGCGGAGTAGTTTACATTCATATTGCGCATTCCTTCACGGCGGCGGCTGTAGATGAATTTATCACCATAGATAAATTCTCCGGCCTGCAAGAGTTGTTCACGCCAGGCATTACGGGTCGAGTCGTCCAGTAAATGGCCGTGATGATGTAAGGCCTCATAAAGAGCGATGGCAGCAAATACGGTTGTTCCGTTCCAATCCGACACGTTCACATCATTCATCCATGAACCATCCGGTTGATGAACATTGCCCATCCAGTGCATCAGGTTTTTGGCTGCTGTTACATATTTCTCATTACACGTTTTCTCGGCAATATACATTAAAGGTAGCACGGCATCACCACAACGCCCGTGTACACGGGCACAGGCCGGACAAAGAAGTCCTCCGTCCAATGAGGCATTTTTGTGGCTGACTTGATAGGTAAGGAGTGTTTCCACCCATTCGGCAAGTAGCTCATCGGCTTCGGCTTGTATAGAGCTGTCTTTGTATCCGGCACGTACACCGATAGCCGAAATTTTATCTCCCGGATTTACGCTGAACGGACCTGTGTAGAGGAACCAGTGGTGTTCGTTCAATCCGCGTCCGTTTATCTGGTAAGCAATGGAAGCTCCTTCGGTACTGCAAGTCAGCGTAGCCGTTCCGTTTTCTATCTTTACTTCAGGGCGGGCTACTACAGGCTGTACCCCTCCCGGGCGAAACATTTCAATGAGTTCCGGTTCGGTGTATTTCCACATCTTATTATAAGTGGATATCCAACGGTCAAATTCATCACTCAGTTCCTTTATCTTTTTCTTATATTTAGGGTCATCCGCCAGATTGTTCAGTTCATGCGGATCAGCCTGTACATCATAGAATTCTATTTCGGGACGGGGATATTTGAACCATTTCTCCTGATCGGCATTTAGTTTTCCGGCTTCATGGAGCTCTGCCATGCGGGCCATCATAGGCATGGCGGCACGGGAGATGATGGGTAGATAGTCGGGTTGTTCAGTACGATAGTTACGTATATAGCGATAGCGCTCATCACGTACACAACCTTGTTTTTCATAGAAAGTGTCAAGGCGGTCGCGCGCACCATAGACATACTTACGCGATTTCTGCTTGTATTGACCTAAAAAAGGGCGGCCATGCATATATTCGGGTACAGGTAGTCCGGCCAGTGAAAGGATTGTTGCAGGGATATCAACAAACATATGCAATCCCCGGTCCACCGTTCCCGCTTTGTATCCGTCGGGGAAACGTATCATAAACGGCACAAGTGCTCCTGATTCGTACAGTTCTCTTTTTTGTCTGGGCATGGGGCCTCCGTTGTCTGAGTACCATATAATAATTGTATTGTCCAGTTTTCCGGATGCCTTAAGCTCATCCACCAGTATCTGAAACTGACGGTCCATTTCGGTGATATTACTATAAAGAATAGCCATATCTTTGCGTACAACAGGGTCGTCCGGATAATAGGGAGGAAGAATGATACCTTCCGGCTGGACACTCAAGGGCTGGTCTGCACGTTTCATTACCTGAAACTCATGCGTCACATTGAGATTGAAGATGGAGAAGAAGGGCATCCCTTCGGGAGCATGTTTCCAATGTGCCCGATCTCCTTGTTCATCCCAGGCGGTTAGAGGAGCGGCAAACTGGTAATCTGTTTTTGAGTTATTAGTGCAGAAATAACCTGCGGCACGCATCTGTTCCGTATAGCATTTGATACCTGCCGGAAGTACTACATCGTATGGATGTATGCCGGCCGGTTTCGACTTGTTTTGTGCTGTACGCATATTGTTGGCACCAATGGAGGTTGGATACATCCCGGTAATAAGTGCTGCACGACTTGGAGAAGAGACTCCGATCGTGGTGTACATACCCGTGTAGCGTATACTCTCGCGGGAGAAATTATCCAGGTTGGGGGTAACGGCTACGGCGTCGCCATAACATCCCAGGTAAGGACTGATATCTTCGCAAACGATGCAGAGAATGTTTGGCTGTTCGGGCTGTTTTTGCCCGGTAGCGTTACTATGTGCCAGCGGTAAGATGAGGCCCGACAGGGCTGATAATAACTTGTATTTCATAATTGTCAGGGATAAAAATCTGTTTCAGCTTTCCCCTTTGACCGCAGATTATACAAATCCGGAACAAAAGATAATCACACTAATTGTTATGGACTTAAGAGTTTATAGTTTGTATAGGTTCATACAACCTGCGGTCTGGGGTTTTATCAATATTTCGGATTCTGGGTCACGATACCCTTCGTCTCCCGTATTTCGTAAGTTGGTATCGGATATAGTTCATGTTTGCCCGCTTCAAAACGATTTCCTGCCGCCCAGGTATAGGCTTTCAGTGTACCGTCAGCTACAGCTGCTTTGAACTTCACTGCAAAATCGGCAATCGTACTACCCAATAAATTCCATCGGATAAGATCAAATCTGCGAAAACCTTCAAAGCAAAGTTCGCGTGCACGTTCCATATATAGATAATCACGAACGGTTTGCTGTGTGGGAAAGTCTGCTTTTGTGAAGTCCAGTTCTGCATTCGGAGTTGTAGGATCGGCTTCATAAGCCCGGCGACGTACCTGATTCAAACATTCAATAGCCAGATCGTCCAGTTGCCCGTCGTATTCATTTACAGCTTCAGCATACATCAGCAGTATGTCAGAGTAACGTAACAGGATGAAGTTTACATCTGTATTTTCGAGGTCTTTTGGAGAACCTGCTACCCAGTTGCGACGCCATTTGCCGGGTGCCCAGTTATAACTCTCGTTGAGGGGAACTGCGATTACTTTATCATTCTTGTCTATTTTAAATGTAGCAATAGCGGTTGAGAGGCGTGGATCATCTTCATCAAAGTAATTATAGAAGATGTGAGTGGTTTTGATAAATGAATTTCCCAACCCATAAGAAGAGTTTCTGTCAATCTCAGGTGAGTTGTATGAACCGATTTTACCGGTATGTTCCGTACCTCCTGTCGGGTTATAGAACTGTACTTCGTACATCACCTCTTTGGGTTCTAGTTTATACTCACATACATTGCGGAATACCCGTTCATAACTTGGATTTAGTGAGTGGTGATGCGAAGTGATCAGTTCGCTGCAAACTTCTTTGGCCCGTTTGTAATACTCTTTGTAATTGTCCGGGCGTTTCATCTTTCCATCCTGGTGCAAGGAGTATCCGGCACGAAAGAGATAAGCACGTGCCAGTAATCCCATAGCCGCTCCTTTGGAAGGACGCCCCGTATAAGAAACTTCGTCATGCCAGGGTAGGTCGGCAACAGCAGCTGTCATATCCTCTATAATCTGGTCATATACCTTTTCACGATCAGTGCGGGGGATCAGGAAGTTTTCGCTCTTTTTGGATGAGGTTAGTTTCATCGGTACATCGCCCCACATGCGTACAAGGTCAAAGTAACAAAGTCCACGCAGAAGGCGAGCCTCAGCAATCATGCGTTTGAAAGTAGCTTTACTTGCTTCATCCGGTAATTCCACTTTATCTTTATTGTCCATGATACGGTTCACACGGTCAATACCTGTATAATAAAGCCCCCATGATTCTTCCAGCCAGGTATGTGCGGCATAGATATTATAGTGGCCTATATCCCGTGCAGCTTGTCCTGTACCCGAACCCTTGATATGGCTCAGGTCGGTATCGCAATCGTTGACGAGCATAAAATGTCCGTAAGTCATCTTTTCACTCAGCACTTCATAAGCTCCGTTTACGGCAAGTTCTAATTCGGTGTTATTGGTATAAAAGTCAGCTTCGTCAATGAAATCATATTTCTTTTCTGAAAGGAAATCTTCGCAAGAAGTGAATATGCCCATACCCAAAACAATAAGTGGCAGGGTTACTATATGCTTGATCGTTGTTGTTCTCATAATACTTGTTCTTTTTTTAAAGTTTAGAAAGCGATGTTTGCACCAAATACGAAGGAGATAGAAGAAGGATAAGCTCCCCAATCGATTCCCGGAGTCAGACCATTGTTAGGGTATGTGTTTACTTCAGGGTCATAGCCGGAGTATTTCGTGAATGTATGAAGATTGTATCCGGTAGCATAGAAACGTACTGTTGACAGTTTGATTTTCTTTGTCAGTTCACGTGGGAGGGTGTATCCCAATGAGATATTGTTAATCTTCAGGAACGAGCCGTCTTCTACATAACCGGAGTGGAAATAAAGGTCAGAACTTCCTTCAATGGATACGTAGTTTCTGTTTCTGTTCACTTCTGCCAGTTGTACCGGATCGTTGAAGATATATTCACCTTTGGCATTCATTACGGTGAAACGGCTCAGGGCTTCGTCTTTCAGTGTGTTGCGCCACTGGTTATTGAACTTTGTATAATACATCTTATTAGCACTGTATACCTTGTTTCCTATGGAGAAATTCAAGAAGATACTCAGGTCAAAGCCTTTCCAGGTCAATGTATTGGTCATGCCACCATAGAGTTTGGGATTGGCATTCCCGATAACTTCACGATCTTTATCGGTGATTTCTCCGTTTTTATCTATATCTTCAAACTTCCAATAACCGGGTTTGGGATAACGGCTTTTATCATAGGGTATACCTTCTTTTAATATATATTTTTGTTGATTGGCATCGTATGTAAAGTCATCCATCGTATAAATTCCTTTCAGACGATAGCCATACATCTGTCCCAACGACTGTCCCACCCGGATCATGTAGTCACTCTTATTGAACTCAGAGGTTTGTGCCCATCCTGATACGATTTCCATATAGTCGGACATGTACAGCTCTTTCACCTTGTTTTTGTTGTGTGCAAGGTTGATGTTGGTAGTCCAGGTAAAGTCCCGGGTATGGATGTTATGCGACGTAATAGATACTTCTACACCTTTGTTATTGGTTTTTCCTGCATTGATCATCATGTTTTTAAAGCCGGATAATTGAGGGATAGGAGCGTCCAGTAGCAAACCTTTGGTTTCTACGTTGTAGATATCTACAGTCAGTTGCAGGCGTTGATCGAAGAATCCCATATCCAGTCCAAGGTTGGCAGTGATATTGGTTTCCCATTTCAGGTCGGGGTTGTATAGCTGTTTGCTTACAAAGCCACTTTGAGTGCCTGTCCCATAGGGGATCCATACCGAACCTATTTTTGAAAGTGAAAGGTAGTTGTCGATATGATTGTTACCGGCAGCACCGTAGCTGAGTCTTACCTTCAGATTAGAAAATACATTCCAGCGTTTAATAAATTCCTCTTCGGAAGCTCGCCATGCAAAAGAGGCAGAAGGGAAATAGCCCCATTTGTTGTTTGCTCCGAATTTAGACGAACCATCTGCGCGGATGGAAGCTGCGAAAAGATACCTTTGTTTTAGGTTATAGTTGGCACGAAAGAAATAAGACAGCATACGTTCTTCCTGGTTGATCGTCTGTACAATATCGGGTGAAGCCCCTAACGACATATCATTCAGACCGAAGTTCTTGTCGGGGAAATTAGTTGCTCCCGTCTTTAAGTATTTTGATTTGAAAGAGATGAACTCCTGTCCACCTACCAGATCGAGTTGATGATTGATGTTAAATGATTTATTATAGGTCAACACGTTATTATACATGAAACTCTCTTCGTCCGTTGATTTTTTCCATCCGAAAGGAGCACCGGCATTCTTTGCCTGTTTTGAACGTTCCGAATAAAATACATCTTCGTTGCGCATCCGCTTACGGATACCAACCGTTCCGCGATAGGACCATTCTTTATTGAATTTGATTTCAGCATCTCCATTGATATTCAGGATGCGGTTTCGTTTTTCTATAGATTCGCTTTCGATAGAAGCAATCGGGCTTTGCATGGGGCTTGCACCTTCGAGTAGCAATACCGGATCGTCATCATTGATAAGTAAGTCGTTGTCACTGCCGTTTTTACCGATAGTAGGGCGGTATTGTATCACATGTTGCATGCGGCTGAATGCTCCGCCTTCCTGGAGACTTCCCAATCCCTCTGTTGTTTCGTCGATATAACTTGCATTGGCCGATAGGTTAAGCCATTCGGATGCTACCTGGTTGATCTTCATACGGAAGTTATCGCGCTTTAGTCCACTACCATACCAAATACCTTTGTCGTCATTACGTGTATAAGAGAAGAGATACTTTGAGGTCTTACTACCTCCACTGATTGTGAATTTATGCTGTTGGCTGATAGCAGAGTGGTTTTCAAAAACCTCTTTCTGCCAGTCGATACCGGATCGGTTTCCATATAACTGGTTGTATTCATCGAAATTTCCATAAGTTGGAATGATCACATCGCGCATTTTATCCGGCTGATCGATGTAACGTTCGTAGTCTAATTTTACGAAATCCTCTACATCCAGGAGGTCGTACTTCTTATTTACTTTTTTGAATCCTATATACATGTCGTAACTGATACCCAATTTGTCCTGTTTACCGCCTTTCGTTGTTACCAGAACCACACCATTTGCTCCCCTTGCTCCATAAATGGCTGTCGACGAAGCATCTTTCAGGATGTCAATTGACTCAATATCATTAGCTTCTATACCTTTCAATCCGTCTTCCGAGGGGAAACCGTCAATAATATAAAGAGGTTCATTGCTTTGTGTAATCGATGTACCTCCACGTACCTTTATAGATACATCAGCATCAGGTGAACCTTGTGAACGGATTACCTGTACACCGGCCACTTTACCACTTAATGCCTGGGTTACGTCTGAAATAGGTACAGCTGCCAGCTCACTGGCTTTTACTGAAGACACAGAACCTGTCAGATCTTTCCGCTTCACAGTAGCATATCCGATTTTTACGACTTCTTCCAGCTCGACAGCAGATGATTCAAGGGTGACATTAATTCTTCGTTGATTTTTCACGGCCACTTCTTTGGAGTCAAGGCCTATAAAAGAGAATACTAACACGGCTTGACCGGGATTAGTAACGGTAAGTTTGTAGTTACCCTCCACATCGGTCGTGGTTCCTACTGTTGTTCCTTTAATAAGGATATTTGCACCGGGTAAACCTTCCTGATCGGCATCGACCACCTGACCAGTAACTTCGATACTTCCTTGTGCGTATACCTGTAGAGTGAAACAGGTACATAATACAAGAAAGATGTAGCGTAATACATTTTTCATACGTGTTTGAATATAAGATTAATACTTAGGTTTTAGTGTTTGCAATGTAATCTTTTATTTCTTTTTGCGCTTTCAGCCTTGTTGTTGTTATTTTTAGTTTTGATTTTTGGATTTTAATCTTGTGTAAATTAAATATAAATTTGTTGAATATTATAAAAGAAGTCCCGGAAAGAGAGCAATATTCTCTTTCCGGGACTTCTCTAAAAAACTGGTATTTGCTTCGGTTTTCTCGTAGAGAATTCCTCTGTATATTGAAGAATTAACCGAGTAATTCTTTCACTTTAGCAGATATAGCGCGGCCTTCTGCCAATCCGGCAAGTTTTTTGGAGGCAACTCCCATTACTTTACCCATATCTTTACCACCTGTAGCACCTGTTTCCGCAATGATTTCTTTTAGCGCAGCTTCCAATTCTTCCGGCGTCATCTGTTTAGGTAGATAAGCTTCCATAACCTTTACTTGTGCCAATTCACCGTCTGCCAGGTCCTGGCGTCCTTGTCCGATGTAAATTTCTGCAGAGTCTTTTCCCTGTTTAACCAGCTTCTGGATGATCTTTAAAGCAGCATCATCTGTCAAAATATCATTTGCTCCCGGAGCTGTTTTGGCTTCCAGAAAGAATTTCTTTACATTTCTCAGTGTTTCAAGGGCTACTTTATCTTTAGCCTTCATTGCGTTTTTAATGTCTTCGCTGACCCTTTCGAATAAATCCATAATTATATTTACAATTTAGCGATTTACAATTTACAATTAAAAAAAACTCTTATTTCTTTAATTTTCAACTCTCAACTCAAAAAGTGATTAGTCCGCTTTCGTCCACGGCTTCTTCCGTTGCGATCTCTTCTTCCAAAGCTGCTTTTGCTCTGATTTTGCCAAGAGTGGTTTTATCACGCTGGTAGGTTGGTGAATCTTCTACCATTGCAATGATATCGTCATTATCCAGATCTTCAGCACTGAAAATGTAGATATGACGGCGTTTACGAATATTTTTACTTCCAATGCTGCTGGCACTTTCGCCATATGCTTTGCGAATACGCTCTTTGTTTTTCTCCTTCTCTTCTTCCAGTTGGAGTTGGCGTTCTTCTTCTTCCTGGCTGCGTTTCTCGAGCACACTGTCCATACCTGGCACGTCTTCTACACCAAATCCGGTAGCAAGCACGGTTATTTTTACTTTCTTATCCAGTGAATTGTCCATAGCCACACCCCAGATAACTTCTACGCCTTCACGGAATTTGCTCATGAACTCGTGAATTTCGTTCATTTCTTCCATCATCAGTTCTGAGTTAGGACAGAAAGAAACATTCAGCATGACCTTCTTTGCGTTGAATATATCGTTGTTGTTCAGTAGCGGTGAGTGCAAGGCATCATCGATGGCCTTTGTCACACGATTTTCACCCTCTCCGAAACCGGTACTCATAATGGCTACGCCACCGTCTTTCAAGATCGTTTTTACATCTGCAAAGTCCAGATTTACCGTACCGCGCATGGTGATAATTTCAGCTATACTTTTGGCTGCGATAGAAAGTGTGTCATCCGCTTTTCCGAACGCATTCATAAAAGTGAGGTCTGAATAGATTTCTCTCAGGCGTTCATTGTTGATAACTAACAGAGCATCTACATGCTGGGCGATACGCTCTACGCCATCCAATGCCTGGATGATTTTCTTTTCTCCTTCGAAGATGAAAGGGATAGTTACGATACCTACAGTCAGGATATCCATCTCCTTGGCGATACGGGCTATAACAGGAGCAGCACCGGTTCCTGTTCCCCCTCCCATTCCGGCAGTGATAAATACCATTTTGGTACCATCATTCAGTAGGGTCTTGATGTCTTCGATACTTTCTTCGGCTGCATCACGTGCCCGGTCGGGGCGGTTACCGGCTCCCAGACCTTCCGTAATGTTACGACCTAATTGTAGTTTCACCGGCACGGGTGATTCTGCCAATGCCTGATTATCTGTATTACAGAGAACGAATGTTACGTCATGTATACCCTCCCTGTACATGTGGTTTACGGCGTTACCGCCACCACCGCCTACACCAATTACTTTGATGATCTTTGGCGAATCTGTCGGGAAATCGAATTGTACTATCTCGTCCGTCATGATATTTATTATTTATTCCCTATGGTCATGACCATTATCTGATATTGACACTAAGGTACGTTTTCTATTTACAATTTACTATTATTTCATATCGTCATCCGAAAAGATCTCGTTAGAAATCTTGTTGAAAGTCTTTTCAAACCAACTGGGACCCTCTTTTTTCTTCTTTCGTGCCTCTTCCTTCTTACGTTTTTCTTCTTCTTTACGGCGTCTGTCTTCGTCCCGGCGTCGTTTATCTTCTTCATCTTTCTTCTTCTTTGCTTCGCGGGCGGCAGCTTCCTGTTCTTTCAGTGCTTCATCTTCTTCGAACATATTGACCGGTTCGGTTATGACAGGTTGCGAATGAGTTACAGGACGTGTTTCTATCAGACAACAGTTCTCTTTTCCTTCAAACAGCAAACCGAACAATGTGTTTTGAGTGCCGTCTTTCTTTATGAGATCACTATCTGTCTGTATCGTATTACGGATACTCCTGGCAGTCCGTATCTTTTCAATTTTACTCCTTTTGCGAAGCATGGTGTCCAGATTTTTTAGATTAGCGGCTCCACCGGTGATGATAATACCGGACAATAATTTGTCATCGTAGCCTGATAACTGGATTTGATTCCATACATTGGTGATGATTTCTTCTGCTCGCGCTTCGATAATGTTGTTTAATGCTTGTAACTCAACTGTACGGCTTCCATCTTCGAGTTGGCAAGTAGCGGCTTCTTCACTTTCTTCTTCCTCGTACATTACATTCCCGAAAGTTATTTTCAGGCGTTCAGCTTCTTCCTCTTCCATCTGCATGGAGGTGATGTCGCGCGTAATGCTGTTTCCACCTAACGGCAAAACAGTGAGGAAACGAAGAATATTATTTTTATAAACAGAGATCGTAGTGGTGTCAGCTCCGAAGTCGATAAGCGCACAGCCCGAACGGCGTTCACTTTCGCTTAGTACGGCATTGGCAGTTACTAATGGAGAGATAAGCAGGTCGGCTATCTCTATTTTAGCCTGTTCGAAACAGCGTTCCAGATTTTTTTTGATCGAAGCCCGTGCTACGATATTCAGGAAACGTCCTTCGATATGGCTACCGGCCACTCCTACAGGATCTGCTTGCAGGTTGTTGCCGATCTTATATTCCTGTGGGGCAACATCCAATATATCCATGTCTACCAACGGAATTTCCAGATTCTCATCGCAGATAGCATCCACTAACTCTTGCGAGATGATTGTTTCTTCGTTCAGGTCACGGCTTACGACATTCCGTACGGTACGGAGTGATTGTCCGCCGATACCTACATATACCTTGGCGATTGAGTTTTTCAGATCGCCTTCCAACTTGTTAATGATGGACGTAAGGCTTTGGGCTGTCTTATCCAGATTATAGATAATTCCTTTTCGGATGAACGAAGAAGAATCTTCTTTGGCATAAGCCAACACCTGCATACTTCCGTCACTGTTCTTTCTTCCGGCAATGCCGGTAACCTTTGATGAACCCAGTTCAATAGCGGCGATAAATTCTGTTGTTGCCATATTTCTTATTTACGATTTTACAATTTACTATTTACAATTGGCTGCGCGCAGGCATTCATCATTGATGCTTGGTGCAGATAATCTGGTTACTGAACTCCAGACTGATGCGTGAATATTTATTCCATCCCACTTCGTTCAAGGCTTTCCCATAGAATGTTTTCAGGCGATCCAGTTTATCTTCAAAGTGTTCCAGTTTTCCAAGATAGACAATATGATCACCTACCCGTGGTACCAATTCAATATCCTTACTGGGTAGTACATGAATTTGTTCTATCTGAGCATCCCAGAACGGATTGTTCTGCAAAAATACACCAAACTTATATAAATCCCTCATTGCAAACGACTTTTCTACATTTCCGGTTACAATTGTCCGGCGAGCTACGCATTTGGCTTCGGGTGGCATGATGGTTCCTTTGTTATCGACATAATAGTTCTCGCCATTATTACTCATGATACGGAGTATTGGAATACGCTGTTTAACTTCTACACAGAGTTTGCCACTGGGAGTTTTGTAGCATTCTGTTTCGTCAATAAGCGGGTGTTTATCCAGTTCCCGTTCCAGGGTTTTAGTCTGGATGCGTTCCATTTTCTTTCCTACGGGGTAGATTCCTTTCTTTTGTAGTATTCCGGCTACTTCGTCTTTGGTTACGAAACCGGCATAAACCGTGTCCTTGATAATTAATTCCATGTCACGACAAACCTGGTTGGCCGGTTTACGGTTGAATACTGTCACGGCTATACACAGATAGGCAGTGACGAGCAACAGGACGAGGGATAAAAGAATCCGTTTCAGCATAATGACATTTACAATTATACGATTTACAATTTATGATTGAGGTTTGTTCAATCTTGTATTTAATTTTTCTGTAATAGATGGAACATAGTTGTCTATGTCACCAGCTCCAAGAGTGATTAATACTTCTATATTCTTGTTTTCCAGGATATTCAGAATTTCTTCTTTTTTACACATACATTTCTCAATACCGGGACGGAGATTATCGTAAATCAGTTGGCTGGTTACTCCCGGTATGGGTTGTTCACGCGCCGGGTAGATATCTACCAGAATTACTTCGTCCAAGAGGGATAAACTACTTGCAAAATCTTTATAAAAATCACGCGTACGTGTATATAGATGAGGTTGGAAGATAGCTGTAATCTTTTTGTCTTTATACAATTCGCGGATAGACAGCACACTCTGTTTGATCTCTGACGGATGATGAGCATAATCACTCAGAAAGACTACGCGATCGTTTTTGATTTTAAAATCGAAACGGCGGTCCACTCCATGGAAACTCGCCATAGCTTGTTTAATTTCCTCATTTGTGACACCATTCAGGTGAGCAAGTGCCATGGCAGCTACTCCATTTTCGATGTTGATACTTATGGGTACCCCCAGTTGGATATCGTTGATACGTACCTTCGGTCCGACAAAGTCAATGAAAATCTCACCGTTTCCGATACGGATATTTTCAGCATGGAAATCACCTTCGTCGCGCGAATAAGTATATACTTTCACTCCTTGCTGTACCTGAGGTTGCAGCGAAATACCTTTGCGAATAATCAATGCACCACCTGGCTGAATAAGCGTGGTGTAGTGTTCAAAACTTTCAAGGTATGCTTCTGCTGTTCCGTAGATATCCAGATGATCGGGATCCGTAGATGTGATGACGGACATAAACGGAGATAGCCAGTGGAAGGAACGGTCAAATTCATCCGCTTCGATTACAGTGTACGGGCTTGTCTTCGAAAGTAGCAGGTTAGTTCCATAATTTTTGGAAATTCCTCCTAAGAAAGCTGTACACCCCACATGTGACTGGTGTAACAAATGTGCAGTCATCGTCGAAGTAGTTGTCTTTCCATGGGTCCCGGCTACGCAAAGCCCTTTACTGGAGTGCGTAATGGTTCCCAATACCTGGGCGCGTTTCTGTATTTCAAAACCGTTGTTACGGAAATAAACCAGTTCGGCATGTTTCTGTGGTACGGCGGGTGTCAGTACGACGAGAGTACTTTCCTTGTCTTTACATTCTTCGGGAATCAGGTCTGCGTCTTCTTCGTAGTGTATTTGTGCACCTTCGGCAATAAGGCACTCAGTTAGTTCGCTGGGAGTACGGTCATAACCGGCTACGAATTTTCCTCTGGAAAGAAAGTAACGTACAAGTGCACTCATTCCGATGCCACCGGCACCAACAAAATAGACTGATTTTATAGTTTCGATATTCATTGTTGTGCTAATTTTATCACTTCTTTTGCTATGATAGTAGCAGAGTCCGGCAATGCTAACTTTGCTATATTCTCACTTAAATCTTTTAATTTTGTAGCATTGGTAATTGTTTCTAATGCTACGGACAACAGTTTCTCTTCTGCTTCTACATCTTTTACATATATGGCAGCCTGCTTATTGACCAAGGCCAATGCATTCTTAGTCTGATGGTCTTCAGCTACATTAGGCGAAGGAACCAGAATAACCGGTTTGCTCAGCAGGCAGAACTCTGATATAGAACCCGCACCAGCCCGGGAGATCACCAAATCAGCTGCTGAATAAGCTGTAGCCATGTCTTTAATAAAGTCTGTTACATACAGATTCGGAATTTCTCCTGCTGTTTTAACAGCTTCCATTACCTGTTGGTAATATATTTTTCCTGTTTGCCAAATGAATTGAATGCCGCTTGTCTCTTTTATGGTTTGTAACCCTGCTATCAACGTATTATTAATGGTACGTGCGCCAAGGCTACCTCCCAAGATCAACATTGTTTTCTTTTCCGGGCTGAGTCCGAAAGCCTGTATGGCCTCTTCCCGGCTTTGAGTATTGGTAAACAGGTTTTGGCGAACCGGGTTTCCTGTCATCAGTATTTTATCTGCCGGAAAGAATTTTTCCATACCATCATACGCCACGCATATTTTACATGCTTTCTTTGCTAATAACTTATTGGTTACTCCTGCATAAGAATTTTGTTCTTGTATCAGAGTGGGAACTCCCATCATACCAGCCATCTTCAGAGTTGGTCCGCTGGCATAGCCACCAACGCCTACTGCTACCTGAGGGCGAAACTGCTTAATGATACTCTTTGCTTTCCATTGGCTACGCGCCAGTTTAATGAGTACAGCGAAGTTCTTCCACAGGCGTTTACGGTCGAATCCGGCAACCGGCAGCCCGACAATCTCATAACCGGCATCAGGTACGCGTTGCATTTCCATTCGGCCTTCAGCACCAACGAATAATATTTTAGCATCAGGACACTGCTCTTTTATGGCATTGGCGATGGATACAGCCGGAAAGATATGTCCTCCTGTACCACCGCCACTGATGATGATTCTAAGCTCTTTTTCCATTATACATTATTTTAGTGAACTACTGATCGCGGATATCATAGGATATCGGGACGCAACGACCTGTAACTCTTAACTATTTCTCTTTCTCAAACTCTGCATCACTATTCAACACCTGTGCTGTAGGTTCTGCAACTATCTGACCTTCGGTTGTTTCTGCTGCTATCTGCATCTGTAGTTGTGCATCACGTTCTTTCTGCTCTTCAAGATACGCAGTATAACGACTTACACTCAGTATCATACCGATATAGGCACAGTTTATTAAAGTTGAAGTTCCTCCTTTACTGATGAGTGGCAGAGGTTGCCCTGTCACCGGGAATAAACCAACGGCTACCATCATATTTAAAATTGCCTGCGATACCAACATGAGTGCTATACCCATTACCAGAAAAGCAGGGAACGTTCGTTCGCATTTTTGGGCTATGCGTCCGGCGCGTACCAGTAGCCAGATATACAAGCAAACTACGAAAGCTCCTCCCACCAGGCCAAGCTCTTCTATAATGATGGCAAATATAAAATCAGAGAATGCCTGACTTAAAAAGTCGCGTTGAATAGAGTTGCCAGGTGCTTTACCAACAAAATTACTTGTTGCAATAGCAATACGGGCATGCGCTATCTGGGCATCTTTGTCTATATCAAATTTTGCAGCCGGTACTTCCTCTTTTTCTGTGAAATTGGTGATACGACTTTTCCATGTGTCAAAACGATGCAGGAAAGGAATATCCGAATCCTTTGGGATGGCCAACAAAAATACGACACCTATTATACCTACCAATCCCAATGAGCCTATTAAAAGAAGTAGTTTCCGTGCTGCTACCCGGCCGATAAACATCATCAGAAATACAACTCCGAATAGTAACATCGCTGTTGAAAGGTTTTCCGGAGCAATCAACAGGCAAACAAGCCCGGTGATAATCATGATGTATTTGAATGCCTTCGGATTGGCACCTTCGTCATCCTGTCTTTTGGATAGAATAAAAGAAACTGCAATAACCACAGCCATCTTTGCCAGCTCCGATGGCTGGAACTGTAATCCCATGAACGACATCCAACGTGCTGCACCATTGACGCGATCGCCTGTGATAACACCCATCAGCGTAACAAAAGCCAGCAGTACAACAGAGACAGGGTATAGGAAAACAGGGAATACCTGAAACCATTTATAAGGAATATTGTGCATCAACACTACAACAACGGCCCCCACCATCAGGATGATAGAATGCTGTGTGATCGGTCCCCAGTGGTCCCCGCTCTTATACGTCAGGGTGCTGGCTGCCGAAAATACCTCAATGATTGAGATGAGGCAGAGGCAGAGAAAGATAATCCAGATTACCTTATCGCCCTTGAATATGTTCTTTAATAGATCCACTGTTTTAATTAAGAATTAAAGATTAAAAATTAGAGGGCGCGAACGTACTCTTTGAACTGGTCGCCACGATCTTCGTAACTCTTGAAGAGATCGAAGGAGGCACAACAAGGACTTAACAGTACGGTTTCACCTTTTTTAGCCAGTTTATATGCAGCTTCTACTGCATCTTTCATGCCGGTCTGTACATCGGCTACCGGTAATCCGAACCGGTCGAAAAAAGCATGTAGTTTTTCATTGTGCAGTCCCAGATACACCAATGCCGAACATTTTTCGCGTACCAGATCTTCTATTTCTGTATAGTCATTTCCTTTATCCTTACCACCAAGTATAAGCACTGTTTGGGTTGTCATACTTTGCAGTGCATACCAACAAGAGTTTACATTGGTAGCTTTGGAGTCATTGATAAAATCAATACCACCTACGCGGGCTACTTTCTCTAAACGGTGTTCCACACCTTTAAAATCCGACAATGCTTTGCGGATATCTTCTTTGGTAATACCGGCAAGATTGGCCGAGATACCTGCTGCCAGTGAATTATAGAGATTATGTTGTCCGGTCAGTGCCAACTTCTCTTGTTCCATGTTGAACGCAATTGGCTCTGTGATTTTTACCTCATTATCCTCTACATAGGCAATTGCTCCATCCTCTTTTACTGCTGCGAATGGGTATAAGTGTGCCTTTAAGCCGTGCTTTTCCAGTTCTCGTTTGATGATAGGATCGTCATTCCAGAAAACGAAAGCATCGTCCTGAGTTTGGTTTTGGGTAATACGGAATTTGGCATCAATATAATTTTGCATACAGTGATCGTAACGATCCAGGTGATCCGGCGTAATATTCATCAGGACAGCGATATTTGCACGAAATTCGTACATGTTGTCCAGTTGAAATGAACTTAGTTCGATTACATAATAATCATGCTTGCCTTCTGCTACTTGTAAAGCCAGGCTTTTTCCTATATTTCCTGCCAGTCCCACATTTAGTCCTGCACTTTTAAAAATGTGATAAATAAGGCTGGTTGTTGTTGTTTTTCCGTTTGATCCGGTGATACAAACCATCTTTGCATCCGTATAGCGTCCGGCAAATTCTATTTCCGATATGATCGGCGTGCCTTGTGCCTTTAGTTTCAGAATCAATGGAGCATCATTCGGAATCCCCGGGCTTTTTACTACCTCGTCGGCATTCAGAATCAATTCTTCGGTATGATGACCTTCTTCCCAGGCAATACCGTGGCTGTCGAGTTGTTCCTTGTATTTGTCCTTAATGGCGGACATATCTGATACAAACGTCTCGAATCCTTTTACCTTGGCTAATACGGCAGCACCTGCGCCACTTTCACCTGCTCCTAAAATTACAATTCTTTTCATTCTCAATAATGTGCTAATAGGCCAATATGCTAATACACCAATGGCAGTGCACAAACTTTAATGGTTAATAATCCGGTTAATTCTCTCTGTTATCTTTGGGCTTCATGCTTCATTATTCCATTGGCTTTTCTTAATTGGCACATCGGCATATTGACGCATTGAATCCTTATTTATCTTATTTTTAATGTAATAATCGTTATGGCTGCCAGTACAATCGTTACAATCCAAAAGCGAACTGTGATTTTTGATTCGTGAAACAGATTGTCCGGTTTTGTAAACACTACCCGGCATCCGTCTTCTATCTGATTTATTGATGTACGGAAATGGTCGTGTATAGGCGTACGTTTAAAGAGACGTTGTTTCACTCCTTTCCGTTTACCGACTTTATAATAGGCACGTTGCAGAATCACCGACAGGTTTTCTATCAGGAACACACCACAAAGAATCGGAATCAGTAATTCTTTGTGTATAATGATGGCAAATACGGCAATAATACCACCAATTGTTAAGCTACCCGTATCTCCCATAAATACTTGTGCCGGATATGCATTGTACCATAAGAATCCTATCAGTGCACCGATAAATGCGCAAATGAAGATAACCAGTTCTTCCGAACCGGGGATATACATAATGTTCAGGTATCCCGCGAATTCAATGTGGCTTGATACATATGCTAATATTCCCAATGTTAATCCGATGATGGCAGAGTTACCCGCGGCCATACCGTCCATGCCGTCATTCAGATTGGCTCCGTTGGATACGGCTGTCACCACAAAGATGGTGATGATAACAAACAATATCCAACCGGCTGTTTGAGCATGATCACCCATAAAAGCTACCAGATCGGCATAATCAAGGTTATTGCTTTTAAAAAACGGAATGGTAGTCTGAGTAGACTTGAGATCATTCGTCCCATGTATAACCTCCATTTCACGTCCGGGAGTTTGTACCTCGATGTTTTCACGAATTACCACATCCGGGCTGAGGTATAGGGTTAATCCGACAATCAGCCCTAATCCTACCTGACCGATAATTTTAAACTTACCGTGTAATCCTTCTTTGTCTTTTTTGAATATTTTGATATAGTCATCGGCAAATCCCAGTGATCCCAGCCATACAGTGGTGATGAGCATCAATATCATATAGATATTATGTAATTTTCCAAGCAACAGGCAAGGTATCAAAATGGCTACAATGATGATAACACCTCCCATACTGGGTACACCTACTTTGTTGACGCCAAAAGGATCGATTTTAGCATCACGCTGTGTTTCCGTGATTTGCTTTCGTTTCAGCAAATTGATAAACTTGTCACCCCAGATACTTGAAATCAGCAGTGCCAGAATGATAGCCATCAATGCACGGAAAGATGTATATCCAAACATTCCCGCTCCGGGGAAGTTTAATTTATGTAGCCACTCAAATAGATAGTATAACATGATTTTATTTACTATTGGACGATTTACTATTTACGATTTAAATTACTTTTTTTACAATGGTAACTCCAATCGTAAATTGTAAATTGTTAAATTGTCAATGAAAATAACTCTTTTAATATCTCTTTATCATCAAAGTGATGTTTCACTCCTTTTATCTCCTGATAGTTCTCATGCCCTTTTCCGGCAACGAGAATTACATCTCCTTTTTCGGCCAGCATACAAGCGGTGCGAATAGCCTCTTTACGGTCTGTAATACTGATTGTTTTCTTTCTGTCCTCTGTGTCCAGACCAGCTAACATATCATTTATGATGTCCTGAGGTTCTTCAAAACGAGGGTTATCCGATGTGATGACAACGCGATCGCTTGCTTTGGCAGCTTCTTTGGCCATAATAGGACGTTTACCTTTGTCACGGTTACCTCCGGCACCTACTACGGTAATCACTTTTCCTTTTCCTTCGAGTACTCCATGAATGGCATTCAGTACATTTATCAGAGCATCCGGAGTATGTGCATAATCAACAATCGCTGTATATCCCTGTGGCGAACGAATGGCATCAAAACGTCCGGCTACCGGATGGAGTGTGCTGAGTGCTACCAGTACGTCTTCTTCTTTCTTACCAAGCAACACTGCTGCACCAAATACAGCCAGAAGATTGGAAGCATTGAATTTGCCTATGAATTGTACCATCAATTCATGGTTATTGAAATCAAGTAACATTCCTTCAAAATGTGATTCTAACACTCTGCCTTTGAAGTCACTCAAACTCCTCAGAGAGTAGGTGTACACCTTCGAACGTGTGTTCTGCGTCATTACCAGCCCGTTTTTATCATCCAGGTTAGTAAGACTGAATGCACTCTTGGGTAGGTCATCAAAGAATTTTTTCTTTGCTTTCAGATAGTTTTCTACTGTCTTATGATAATCCAGATGGTCACGGGTCAGGTTGGTGAAGATACCTCCTGCAAACTTTAAACCACTGATACGTTTCTGGGCAATGGAGTGGGAGCTTACCTCCATGAAAACGTATTTACAGCCTTCATCAGCCATTCTTCCCAGCAACCGGTTTAGTGTGATAGGGTCAGGAGTGGTATGCTCAGTCGGAATCGCTTCATCATCAATATAGTTACATACCGTTGAGATGAGTCCTACTTTATATCTGAAATAACGGAATGTATTATATAATAAGGTAGCGATTGTTGTTTTTCCGTTTGTTCCGGTTACACCCACCAATTCCACTTTTGAAGTAGGATCTCCAAAGAAAGTAGTAGCAACTTTACCGGTTGCATCTTCGCTGTCTTTCACTTGTATATAGGTGATACCTTCTTCCGGATGTTCAGGCATATCTTCACAAAGCACAGCTATGGCTCCTTTTTCAATTGCTACAGGAATATATGCATGTCCGTCTGTCTGTGTGCCACGCATAGCCATAAATAAATGGCCTGCCTCCACTTGTCTGGAATCAATGTTGACTCCTGTTATTTCTATGTCCGAAGCTCCGACAACTTGTATCGGTTGAATAGCCTTTAATAATTCATTTAACTTCATCTTCTTTTTTATATTCGGTTGACACGTACTACTTATTCAAAATCTTCAGTTTAATCTCTCTAATGCAGTACGAGTGTTATTGTTTGTCCTTTCTTTACTCTCGTTCCGTTAGCTATCGACTGGCTTTTCACCTTGCCTACACCTACCAGTTTTACTTTCACTCCTCTGCTTTCAAGCAAATAAACAGCGTCTTTTGCCCCCATGCCTATAACGCTGGGTACAAAATCCCGCATGAGGTCTCTGCTTTCCAGAATAACACTTTTGGGAGCTGCATGTGTACTTCCCCAGGTTTCTTTACCACTCTTTAAGTCAAATTTGCTTTGGCTTTGTATACTCAGCTCATCCAGTACCCGTTTGGCATCATTCATCTCTCCGGCTTTTACGTCGGGAATGACTACGCTATTTGTGTCGATGGCATTTGTCAAAGGCAAACGCAGGTCTTTTGCATATACTCTTTCTGCAATTTTGCCAAATACGCTACCTGCCATCAAACCTCCCGAAGCTGGTAACCCGGGTTTCTGAATAGAAACAATACAGCTATATTTCGGAGCTTCCGAAGGGAAATATCCACAGAAACTAACCAGATAATTTGTTCTTCCTGTTTTATATCCGGCAGCACCTTGTGAGATCTGTGCCGTACCTGTTTTTCCCGAAACGGCAAACTGCTTACTACCTGCCGGTCCTGCCAATCCCTGATGAACAACTTTGTACAAAATTTCCTGTATCTGCTTCAATGTATTGTCTGAACAAATTTTCGGATTAATCACCTCCGTTGGAAACTCTTTTACTACTTCTCCATCCTTCACAGCTGCTCTTACGAATTTGGGACGCACCATGACTCCATTGTTTGCAATGGCATTATAGAAGGTCAGGATATTCATTGGCGGTACCTGAGTTTCATAACCAATGCTCATCCAGGGAAGGGTTGTTTTTGCAAAATAACGTTCTTTGGGCCCTTTAATATTGGGTTTACCTTCTCCTGATATCTGTAAATGTAGCGGTTGGTCAATGCTCATACGTTTCAGCCCATCTACAAACTTTTGTGGTTTGTCATGATAGAATTGGTCTATGATACTTGAAGTTCCCACGTTAGATGATACTTCAAGAATACGTGTTACATTGATTCTTCCGTATCCGCCACGATGCCAGTTCCAGTCTCTCATTGCACGTCCATACATCATTTTGATACCGTTTCCCGTATCTACCTCATAGTCCGGAGTGATGTGCCCGTCTTCCAAGGCTACCATGATAGAAGCAGTCTTGAAAGTGGATCCCGGCTCAAGCATGTCACTGATAGCATTGTTACGCATCTCGTAATAGTTGCCGTCTGCAGCTTTCATCATGTTGACTATCGCTTTGACTTCTCCTGTTGAAACCTCCATCAATACAACAACGCCTACACTGGCATTTAACTCTTTCAGTTTGTCCACCAATGCCTTTTCGCAAATATCCTGCATCCCTACATCAATGGTGGCAATAAGATCACAACCGTCTATGGGAGGAATGTCTACGATGTTAAGGTATTTGTTCATTACCTTCTGACGGTGTGTGATTCCGTCCCGTCCTTTCAGCAATGTATCAAAAGCCAATTCAATTCCATTCTTTGCACCTTGTGCTGTGTCAGCATAAAGATCCCCTAAGGTACGGGCAGCCAGAGAACCGAATGGCTTCTTGCGTTGGTTGTATGCCAGTTCATGAAATCCGCCTTTATATTTGTTCATGTTAAAAACAGGCAGGCGTTTGGCTTCTTTGTATTGAATGTAGGAGATTCGTTTGGGATAGAGCAGGTAGTTCCGGCTTCCTTTTTTCATTCCTTTTTGAAGATGCGCTTTAAACTCGGCAGCACTTTTATCAGGAAATATCTGGTGTAATCCTTCGCAAATCTCATTCATATGTTTTTTTAGTGAGTCTATTTTAGCAGGAGCACCAGCTTTAAAGTCCATGTAGATACGATATTCCGGCAGTGAACTTGCCATTAATTTACCGTCGGATGAAATAATATTACCCCGGTTCGGTTTTACGGTTACATTCTCCTTTACAAAACGGTCTGCTACATCCTGCCAGTATTGTCGTTCGGCAAACATGGTAATGCCTGCCTTTACAACAATTGCTACTCCCACCAACCCCATGATGAGGATGACGAAGAAGTAACGGGTCATTATATTTTTTTTATTAACTGCCAAGACTATTAACTGTTTAACGATTTACTATTTAAAGTTACCTGTTCTCTATGTACTTCATTTTTTGATTTCATACGGTGGATTGGTCGAAGTCTGCAAATCACTTTCTTTAGTCGAGATATATTCTTCGATACGCGACTGGCGGCTTTTTTCCATCAACTCCGAACTACGTGTCAGTGCGTCATATTTTATGTCGATAAGCTCTTTTTTAAGTCGGTCTATTTCAATCTGTTGTTGCTGGCTGGCATATCGGTTATGAATGTAGAAGATAATAAATATCATGATAAGTACCAGCAGCTTTGTTTGGCGGCGGAAAAAGTCTGTTGCCAGAATATCTCCTCCAAGAATACTTTTCAAGGAAGTTCTTTTTTTCTTTTTACCTCCTTTCGGCTCTTCTTTTATTATCTTTTCTTCTTCCATCGTTGTCTCTATTTTAGTTGACTTATCTTTTAGACAGCCTGATCTTAATTTACTTACAAGCTTCTCTTTTATTTCTTTTCCGCTATTCTTAATTTGGCACTTCGTGATCTCGGATTACGTTCTATCTCTTCCTCATTCGGGACAATCACTTTATTGTTTACCAGTTTGAATGGAGTTTGCAGATTTCCAAAAAAATCTTGTGTTGCTTTACCCTCAACATTACCGGTTTTCATGATGTTTTTTACCATTCGGTCTTCCAACGAATGATAAGTGATTACTACTAATCTTCCACCCGGTTTTAGTGCTTCCGTTGCTGCCAGCAACATCTCTTTCAATGCTTCCATTTCCTGGTTTACTTCTATACGGAGTGCCTGAAATACTTTGGCTAATTCCTTCTTTTCCCGTTCACGTCCAAATAGCGGTTTGATGATTTCCAGAAACTCACCTATTGTCTTAATCTGTCCGGAAGCACGGGATTTTACTATAACCGATGCCAGTTTACGACTGTTTTTTAATTCTCCGTACAGATAAAAAAGATCTGCTAATCGTTCTTCATCATAGGTATTTAAAACATCAGCAGCTGTGAGTCCTGCCCGCTTGTTCATACGCATATCCAGTGCTCCGTCAAAGCGAAATGAAAATCCTCGTTCGCTGTCATCAAAGTGATGAGACGATACCCCTAAATCTGCCAGTATAGCATCTACTTTTTCTATTTCATGATAGCGAAGAAAATTATGCAAATAGCGAAAGTTACTTCGTACAAATGTGAAATGTGGGTCATTGACAATGTTCCGTTCGGCATCCTCGTCCTGGTCAAACCCCAGTAAACGTCCGCCTTTTTCTAAACGTGAAAGTATCTCCCGTGAATGTCCGCCACCACCGAAAGTAACGTCTACATACGTTCCACCGGGGCGAATATTCATTCCGTCTACGCTTTCTTTTAGTAATACAGGTACGTGATATGTCAATTCCTCTTGTTCTTTCTTCATCTATTTCACCTTATTATATAAGCAAGTGTCGGCAAAAATACGTATTTCTCAAAGAAAAAAGAATCTCTCCGATAGAAAATGTGAAATAAAGTTTTCAACAGATTGTTAAATGCTTCTTCGTTCTCTTTTTCCCTATTATTTTTATGTTCACTTCTCATTACCTGCTTCTGCTGCTTTCTTCTTTTTTTTAGCAGCTGCTTTTCTTCCTTCTTGCAATTGGATACTGATGAATTTGGTTTTTATTCGTACCTTTTTCAAAAAAGCAGGAGCCGCTTTGAATCCGATACGTGCTACCCACACTTTATCTGCTGTACACTCTTCCGGCTTTTCTACTCCTTCACTACTAATGGTTGGGAAGAAATTTCCCAATCCGTCAATACTTACTGTCCTGCCTTCGTGCAAGTGTCCGGCGATGATCCCCGATAACTGTGTCAGCACCGACATTACATCTCCATCTTGCAGAGAGCTTCTTTCGGCTAACTGCATTGCAATCTGTGAACTGTCAACAGGCTTTTTTTGCATAGCCCTTGTGGTAGCATAATAACGTACTTTTACTTCTCCTTTCGTTTTATCCACCTTTTTGGTTACTACATAGTTGATAGACATATACTTTTTATATTATTGATAATAATGTTTTTATGTACAAGATTACTGTGTTCTTGTATACTTGTCTTGTGACAGGGCCGACGCATTAAAATGCGCTGTCCTGTAAAAGTGTTGACAGGTATTTTTCATCCCATCCTGCTTTCAGCCTT